>NZ_JBVJUY010000001.1:350114-631206 GCF_055604165.1 Streptomyces sp. NPDC037242 | reverse complement strand
GCTCGCTCACCCGCGGCGAACCGTTGATCACCCGGGAGACCGTGCCTCGGCCGACTCCCGCCAGGGCCGCGACCTCCTCCAGAGTGGGCCTGCCGTTGCGCCGTCCGCTCACGACCCTCGAACTCCCTCGTACGACACCGCTCGGTTTCCACGCCCATCCGGTCGCGGCTGATCCACGTTACGCACGTTACGCCGCCGTACCGTACCGGCCGGGCTCAGCCCTTCAGGTCGGCCCGCGCGGGGGTGTCGTCGAGGAAGCCGCCGGACTGGTGCTGCCAGAGCTTCGCGTACGCGCCGTGTGCGTCGAGCAGTTCCTGGTGGGTGCCCTGCTCGACGATCCGTCCGCGGTCGAGGACGACGAGCCGGTCCATGCCCGCGACCGTGCTGAGCCGGTGCGCCACCACGAGCGCCGTCCGCCCCTCCATGAGCCGCCACAGCGCGTCCTGTACGAGGATCTCGCTCTCGGAGTCCAGTGCGCTGGTCGCCTCGTCGAGCAGCAGGATCGGCGCGTCGCGCAGGATCGCCCGGGCGAGCGCGACCCGCTGGCGCTGCCCGCCGGACAGCTTCACCCCGCGTTCGCCGACCATGGTGTCGAAGCCGTCGGGGAGCGCATCGGCGAACTCCGTGACGTGCGCGGCCTCGGCCGCGCGGCGGATCTCGGCCTCGGTGGCGTCCGGACGGGCGAAGGCGATGTTCTCCCGCAGGGTGCGGTGGAACATCGCCGGGTCCTGCGGGACGTAGGCCATCAGACCGCGCAGCTCGGCCTGGCGCAGCTTGCTGATGTCCTGCCCGCCGATCATGATCCGGCCCGCGTCGATGTCCGTCATCCGCAGCAGCAGCCGGGTGAGCGTGGTCTTGCCGCCGCCGGACCGGCCGACGAGGCCGATCTTCGCGCCGCCGGCCACGACCAGGTCGAGTCCCTCGAAGAGCGGCCCGGCGCCCCCGTGGGCGAAGGTCACCCCTTCGAAGCGCACGTCGGCGGCCTTCGTCCGCAGGGGTTCCGGCGAGGGCGTATCGAGCACGGTCGGCGGTTCCAGGAGCAGTTCGGTGAACTGCGCGGCCTCCGTCATCGAGCTCTCCAGGCGGCGGTAGATCTGGTTGAACTCGAACATGATCCGCGTCGCGCTGGCGTAGTAGGTGAAGGCGACGATGACCGCCTCCACACCGTGCTGTCCCCCGCCGAGCGCGATGGCGAGCAACAGGCCCAGTACGTTGGTTAGTACGGACATCGGTGCGACCAGCGTGTCGATGCGCAGGTTGCCGTAGTCCCAGGACCGCAGCGTGAGCCGCCGTGATTCCGCGACGCGGGAGCGGTGCTCCGCGGCCTCTCGCGCCTCGGCGGCGAAGGAGCGCACGGTGTCCATGTTCATCAGGCTGTCGGCGACGTGACCCGACACCCGGGCGATCGCCTCCTCGCGCTGGGCGACGAGCGCCTGCCGGCGGCGGATCAGGGGCGCCACGCCCACCGCCGTCAGTGTGATCATCACCAGGAGCCCGGCCACGAGCAGCGGATCGTACTGCCACAGCACCACCGATGCGAACAGCAGGGGAACGAAGCTGCCGAGGACCGAGAAGGTCAGCGTGTCGACGAACTCCTCGAAGCGGGAGGCGAAGCTGAGGACCCGTTTGGTCAGCGAGCCGGCGAAGTTGTCGTGGAAGAACGCGGCGTCCTTCGCGAACAGTTCGTCCATGCCGATCACGTAGAGGTGTTCGATGCCGCGGGCGTCGACGCGGTTCAGGAAGTGCAGTCCGATGCGCCACAACGCCTCGCCGAGGAGCAGCACTCCGGCCAGGCCGAGGACGTAGGGCAGCGCCCAGCCGATGCCGGCTCCCCCGCTCCCGTCCCCACCCTCACCGGCGATGCGGCCGACGAGCTTCGCGACGACCAGCGGAGCGATGTAGTTGATGCCGATGTTGCCCAGCGCCGGGCACAGCATCGCGGGCACCGTCAGCAGGCGGAGCCGGGTCAACTCCCGTCCGTAGTAGCGAAGAGCGAGGAGCACCGGGCCCCTGCCGGGCGAACCTTTGCTCGATTCAGGCGATCCCATCCCATACCCTGTCTTCTCGGACCGGTAGGCCAGGTCGCAGTGTTCCGCAAGACCGACCACGCGGTCCAAGCGTTTTCCGGGAGCCGGTGGCGCCGCCCGCCCGCTATCGCGTCCGGCGCCGGAACAGTACGGAGGTCAGGGCCACGGCGGTCGCCAGGATGGCCGCGCACCAGGCCAGGGCGGTCCAGGGGGCGCTGCCCGCGGGCTGGTCCAGGAGCAGGGCCCGGAGGGATTCGATGACCGGGGTGAGCGGCTGGTGGTCGGCGAAGCCGTGCAGCCAGTCGGGCATGGTGTCGATGGGGACGAAGGCGCTGGAGGGGTAGGGCAGAAACATCATCAGGAAGGTGAACCCGCCCGCTGCCTCAGGGGAGTTGGCTGCCAGACCGAGGGCCGCGGCCAGCCAGGAGATGGCGGTGACGTACGCGATGAGGAGTCCGGCGGCCGCGAGGAATCCGGCCGGGCCCGCCTGGGGGCGGAAGCCGATGGCGAGGGCGACGGCCAGGACCAGGGTGGTGGAGAGCAGGTTGCGCAGGACCGATGCGGTGACGTGCCCGGCCAGGATGGGGACGCCGCCGATGTCGAGGGAGCGCAGCCGGTCGATGACGCCGTTCTTCATGTCCTCGCAGACGCTGACGGCGGTGGAGGCCGCGCCGAAGCCGGCGCAGAGCAGCATGGCGCCGGGGACCACGTAAGTGACGTACTGCGTCCCGGTGTCGATGGCCCCGCCGAAGAAGTAGACGAAGATCAGCATCAGCATGACGGGCAGCATCAGGGCGGTGATCAGCATGTCGGGGCGGCGGCTGCTGATGCGCAGGCAGCGGCCGGCGAGGGCGAAGGAGCTCACGGGCAGGGCGGTCATCGGTCGGCTCCAGTCAGGGCGAGGAAAACGTCGTCGAGGGTGGCGCTGCGCAGGGTGAAGCGGTCGACGTCGGTGCGTTCCGGGTCGAGTTCGTCGAGCAGGCTCCGGACGTGGGCGGCGGTTCCGTCGGTGGCGAGGCCCAGGGTGAGCGCCTCGGGGTCGAGGTGGACGGCGCGCGGGGCGAGGGCCTCGTAGGCGGCGCCGGTGGTCAGGGTCAGGTCCAGGCGGTGTCCGGCGACGCGGGACTTCAGCTCGGCCGGGGTGCCCTCGGCGGCGATGCGGCCGTCGGCGAGGACTGCGACGCGGTCGGCGAGCTGGTCGGCCTCCTCCAGGTACTGGGTGGTGAGCAGGACGGTGGCGCCGTCGGCGCGCAGTTCCCGTACGAGGTCCCACATGGCCTGGCGACTGCGCGGGTCGAGGCCGCTGGTCGGCTCGTCCAGGAAGATCACCTCGGGGCGGGAGACGAGGCTCGCGGCGAGGTCGAGGCGGCGGCGCATGCCGCCCGAGTACGTCTTCGCGGTGCGGCCGGCCGCGTCGGAGAGGCCGAAGCGGGCGAGGAGTTCGTCGGCGCGGGTCCGCGCGGCGCGCGGGGAGAGTCCGGTGAGGCGGCCCATCATGCGCAGGGTCTCGGTGCCCGTCAGCAGCTCGTCGACGGCGGCGAACTGGCCGGTGAGGGAGATGCGCTCACGGACCCGGGAGCGGGCGGAGGCGATGTCGTGGCCGGCGACGCGGGCCGTGCCGGAGTCGGCGGCGGTGAGGGTGGCGAGGATCCGGACGGTGGTGGTCTTGCCCGCGCCGTTGGGGCCGAGGAGGGCGAGGACGGAGCCGCGCGGGACGACGAGGTCGATGCCGTCGAGGACGCGTAGCGCGCCGTAGGACTTGGTCAGGCCGGTGGCGTGGATACCGAGGTCGTGCGTCGTCATGAGAGGACGCTCCCTTCTGCGTATGGCTTACGCTGTGCTGTGTAAGTAATACACAGAACTAGAATGGAGGTCAATCGAGTAGGGGCGGTCATGGCGGACGAGGACAGCGGTACCGGGCTACCGGCCAGCCTGGAGATGGCCTGGGGCCTGCGCGAACGCCCCGGGAAGGGGCCGCGCCCCACGCTCACGCTGCCCCGCATCGTGGAGGCGGCCGTCGCGCTCGCCGCCGCCGAGGGCATGGACGCGGTGTCGATGGGCCGGGTGGCCAAGGAGCTGGGCGTCTCGACGATGTCCCTCTACCGGTACGTGGCCGCCAAGGAGGAGCTGTACGTCCTCATGTCCGACGCGGGCGTGGGCACCCCGCCGCCGCTGCCGCCCGAGTCAGAGGGGCGGGACTGGCGCGAACTGCTGACGCACTGGGCGTACGCGCAGCGGGCCGTCCTGATGGCCAACTCCTGGATCCTGCGCATCCCGATCACGGCCCCGCCCGCGACCCCGAACCAACTGGCCTGGATGGACCGGGGGCTCGACGCCATGGCGAAGACGGGTCTGGCGGAGAGCGAGAAGCTCTCCACGATCATCCTGATCGGGGGCCTGGTGCGGAACGAGGCCACCATGGCCGCCGACATGATGGACGCCATCATCAAGTCGGGCGTCGCCCCGCAGCAGGCCCTGGCCCAGTACGTCCGCACCTTGCGGCTGCTCTCCGGCCCCGAGAGCCACCCCGCCGTGACGCGCCTGCTGGACTCGGACGCCTTCACCGGCTCGGGCGAGCCGGACTTCCAGTTCCGCTTCGGGCTCGACCGGATCCTGGACGGGCTCGCACCGCTGGTCGCCGAGCGGAGCGCGCCGCCGGCCAGCTGAACGCGCGGCTAGGGGATGTCTGACGGATCTCCGCGGCGTCGCGACGCCCGGCACGCACTCTCGCCGCACCGACCGAAAGCCCAAGTACATCCAGTGCACGGACTTCCGGTCGGCACGCCGAGAGCACGCACCGGACGCCGCTCCTTCCCCACGGACATCCATCAGACACCCCCTAGCCGGCGGCCAGCACCGCGGGTGTGGGGCCGTCCGGGCGGACCGTGATGCTGTACGCGGCCTTCGCCGGGACGGAGCGGAAGCGCGGGGTGTGGGCGGGCAGCAGGTGCTCCAGGAGCACGCTCGTCTCACGCAGGGCGAACTGCAGGCCGAGGCAGGCCCGGGGCCCGATGCCGAACGGCAGGTAGCTCCCCGGGTGGCCGGGGCGTCCCCCCGGGGTGGTGAAGCGCCCCGGATCGAACCGCCCCGGGTCCTCCCAGAGTTCCGGGTCCCGGTGCGTGAGGTAGGGGCAGACCAGTACGTCGGTGCCGGCCTCGACGTCGTATCCGGCGAGGTTGTCGTCCTGCGCCGCGCAGCGCGGCAGTATCCAGGCGGACGGGTAGAAGCGCAGCGTTTCGTGGACGAGCGCCTGGACGGCTTGGCGCCGCTCGGGTGAGCCCTCGGCGCCCGCGGCGAGGGCCCGCTCCCGCGCCTGCGGATTTCGGTCCAGCAGCAGGTAGAGCCAGGTCAGGGTGGTGGCGGTGGTCTCGTGGCCGGCGACCATCAGGGTGACCAGCTCGTCGCGGATCAGCCGGTCGGTGTACTCGGGACGGGTCCCGGCCGCCTCGATCAGGACGTGCAGCAGCCCCGGGCCGTCGGGCCCGGCCCCGCCGCCGCGGGCGGCGGCGATGGCGAGGCCCGCCACGGCGTCGATCCGGGCCAGTTCGGCGGCGACGGCGCCCCGGGCGGCGGTGCCGTCGGCGGGGAGGCTGGGCAGCGCGGCCACCACCGTCGGCAGGGCCGCCAGTTCGTGCTCCGTCGCGGGATCGAGGGGGTGCCCGGTCAGGGACCGCCAGATGGCGTCCAGGGCGAAGCGGCGCATCTCCTCGCCGACGTCGAGGACCTGCCCGGTGCGGGCGTACCCGGCCCAGCGCGCCGCGGTGGTCCGGGCGGCGCCTGTGATCCGCTGCTCGTATCGGCGCATGCCACGGCCGGTGAACTGGGTCTGGAGCAGGCGGCGTTGCCGCTGCCAGGCCTCGCCCGTCGCGGCGAGGACCCCGTCGCCGATCAGGAGCCTGGCGCGGTGCGAGCGCTTCACGTACCGGTCGGGGTGGAGCGCGAGCACGTGCTGCACGGCCTGCGGAGCGGTGATCAGGACGGTCGGGCGCGGACCGAGCCGCAACGCGGCCACGCCGCCGAGCCGTTCGTGCGCCTGGGTGAAGAGCTCGATGAGCTCCCCTCCCCCGGCCTGCCACTGCGCGATCAGGGCCGGATCCAGCTCGGGCACCCGGCGACCCGCCGGGGACGGACTCGCGAGGGGGCCGGGGCGGGCGTGGGTGGCCACGGATCTGCTCCTGTACGTCGGCACGGGCGGGCGCGAACATCACGCACTGTAGTCGACCGGGAGCAACGGGCAACAGTCCGCCCCCTGCGGTGGCCGAACTCCCTCGAAATCCGGCTGACGTTCATCTGGCCTACCCGCCCGGGTCACGCGAGGCTCCCTCTCCGGTACCCCGGGCGCGCTCTGCTGAGGGCGCTCAACCACCCCTCAACCCCCAGAGGTCGATCCCCACATGGCAGAACTCAACCGCCGCCGCTTCCTGCAGCTCGCCGGCGGCGCCGCCGCCCTGACGATGCTCAACGAGAGCATCGCGCGCGCCGCCGCCATCCCCGCGCAGGGCAGCACCGGCACCATCGCCGACGTCGAGCACATCGTTGTCCTCATGCAGGAGAACCGGTCCTTCGACCACTACTTCGGCGCGCTGCGCGGCGTCCGCGGCTTCGGCGACCCGCGCCCGGTGACCCTGCCCAGCGGCAAGTCCGTCTGGCACCAGTCCGACGGCGCCAAGGAGACGCTGCCCTTCCGACCGCCGTCCGAGGACCTCGGCATGGAGTTCCTCCAGGGCCTCAACCACGACTGGGCCGGCGGCCAGAGCGCCTTCAACAAGGGCAAGTACGACAACTGGGTGCCCGCCAAGACGCCCACCACCATGGCCTACCTGACGCGCGACGACATCCCCTTCCACTACGCCCTCGCCGACGCCTTCACGATCTGCGACGCGTACCACTGCTCGTTCATAGGCTCCACCGACCCGAACCGCTACTACCTCTGGTCGGGTCACACCGGCAACGACGGCAAGGGCGGGGGCCCGGTCCTCAACAACGCCGAGGCGGGGTACGGCTGGACCACCTACCCAGAGCGGCTGGAGGCGGCCGGGATCTCCTGGAAGGTCTACCAGGACATCGGCGACGGCCTCGACGCCGCCGGCTCCTGGGGCTGGATCAACGACGCCTACCGCGGGAACTACGGCGACAACTCCCTCCTCTACTTCAACAACTACCGCGGCGCCCAGCCCGGCGACCCGCTCTACGAAAAGGCCCGCACCGGCACCGACGCCAAGGCCGGCGAAGGCTACTTCGACAAGCTGCGCGCCGACGTGGCCGCCGGCACCCTGCCGAAGGTCTCCTGGATCGCGTCGCCCGAGGCGTTCAGCGAACACTCCAACTGGCCCTCCAACTACGGCGCCTGGTACATCTCGCAGGTGCTGGACGCCCTCACCTCCAACCCCGACGTGTGGGCCCGTACCGCACTGTTCATCACCTACGACGAGAACGACGGCTTCTTCGACCACCTCGTTCCGCCGTACGCCCCCGCGAGCGCCGCGCAGGGCCTGTCGACCACGCCCACCGCCCTGGACGTCTTCCCCGGCGCGGCCGGGTACGTCGCCGGGCCGTACGGCCTGGGCCCGCGCGTGCCCATGCTCGTGGTCTCTCCCTGGAGCACCGGCGGCTACTCCTGCTCCGAGACCTTCGACCACACCTCCGTGATCCGCTTCATGGAGCAGCGCTTCGGTGTGGAGGAGCCCAACATCTCGCCGTGGCGGCGCGCCGTCTGCGGCGACCTGACCTCCGCCTTCGACTTCGCCCGCAAGGACACCAGCGCGGTCGACCTGCCCGACACGGGCGCCTGGGAGCCGCAGGACCGGGAGCGCCACCCCGACTTCAGGGCCCCCGCCCCGGCCGTGGGCTCCATGCCGCGCCAGGAGAAGGGCCTGCGTCCCACGCGTGCTCTGAAGTACGCCCCGTACGTGGACGGCGCGGCGCTCACCGCCGAGGGCAAGTTCCGGCTGACGTTCAGCGGCGGCCAGGCCCTGGGCGCGCAGTTCTACGTCACCTCCGGCAACCGCACCGACGCGCCCTGGACGTACACCACCGAGGCTGGCAAGTCGATCGCGGACACCTGGAACACCCGGTACTCGGCCGGGGTCACCGACCTGACCGTGCACGGCCCCAACGGCTTCCTGCGCGCCTTCCGCAACCCGGGCACCACCCCCGGCCCCGAGGCCACCGCCCGCCACAACGCCGCCACCGGGAACCTGGACCTCACCCTCACCAACGCCGGCGGGTCGACCGCCACCCTCACGGTCACCAACTCCTACGCCGGCGGGCCGAAGCGCCTCACGGTCGCCCCGGGCGCCACGGTCACGTACAGCGTGCCCCTGAAGAACACGCGCCGCTGGTACGACGTGACGGTCACCGCGTCCGGTGCCCCGGACTTCCGCCGCCGCTTCGCGGGCAAGGTGGAGACGGGCGCGGCCGGCCTGTCGGACCCGGCGATCCTGACGGACCAGTCCTCCTGACCCGAAGGCCCGAAGGCCGTGCCCCTGCCCCTTGGGCGGGGGCACGGCGGTGGGCCGTTCGGGGTGGGGAGTGCGCGCCACGCACGGCTTCGCACCGGTGTGATGGTCACATGGATGCCCATGACCTCCGTTTCCCCGACCACGGCCTGCGCCGTCCTCTTCAAGGGCGGACCGACCTTCATCGACCTGCTCGTCGACACCCCGGAATTCCGCATCACCGTCACCGGGCCTGGCATGCTCTTCGAGCGCCTGGACCTGGTCACGACCCTCACCCCGTTCGAGGGCTGCACCGCCCAGCGCCTGGGTGAGCTCGCCGCCGCGCTGGAGGGCACCATCCGCTGCGGCCTGATCGGCCTGGAGGAGGCGCCGATCACGGTGGTCAGCAACCGTGCCGGCGCCGTCCTGAAGATCGGGCTCGGGCCGGCCTCCATGTACCAGAGCGAACTGGTCGTGCGGACCCGTACCGGCGAGACGCTGCGCGCGCTGCTGCACCGGCTGCTGTCCGACGACCCGGACCGCGCGTTCGCCGTCGGCCTGCACCCCGTACCGGCCACCGGGCACCTGGAACACCAGCACGGCCCGGGCGGCCCGGGGAACGGCAATGACCACGGGGACCACGGGGACCACGGGGACCACGGCGACCACGGCGACCACGGCGACCACGGCCCGGGCGATACCCCGCACGAGCACGACCATGGAGGTACCGGCCATGGACATCCGTAAGAACGCGATCCGCCTCACCACCCAGGAGCGCGACCGGTTCCTGAAGGCGCTCATCCTGCTGAAGCAGCGCCAGGCACCCGGCGCTCCGCCCGGCGTGAGCGTCTACGACCGGTTCGTATCCCTGCACAGCGCCGTGATGGCGGTGCTCGCCCCGGGGCTGCCGTCCGGCGAGACCGTCAACTTCGGGCACTGGAACATCGGGTTCTGCGCCTGGCACCGCAAGTACCTGCGCGAGTTCGAGAAGGCCCTGCAGGCCGAGGTGCCCGGCGTCACCGTTCCGTACTGGGACTGGGCGGACCACGTCGGAGCCGTCGGCAAGCTGTTCCACCGGGACTTCCTCGGCTCGCTGCGCACCGGCGCGCCCGCGGCGCTGACCGACAGCGTGCTGCGGCGCAAGGTGCCGGCGGCCGAGCGGCCGGCCTGGTGGCCCGTCAACGCGACCGGGTTCCCGATCCATCCGCTGCTGACGGAAGGCTTCGGCACGTCACTGTCCCGTGGCAGCGTGCAGGTGAGCTGGCCGCCACCCCAGGCGGCGATCACGCAGCTGGAACAGCTGGTGGTGCTCCAGCCGGGGGCGCACCCCTTCTGGTTCTTCTGGCTGGTCCTGGAACAGGGCATCGGGGCCCTCCCCGCCACCCACAACACGGGCCACAACTTCATCGGCGGCCACATGTCCCAGGCGTTCTCCCCGAACGATCCGGTGTTCTGGCTGCACCACTCCAACGTCGACCGGATCTGGGCCAACTGGCAGGCCAACCGGCTGGCCGCGGTGGTCGGTTCGAAGCCCTCCGACCACTACCCGCCGGCCGGCCAGTTGTCGCCGTTCGACGGCAAGCCGGCGCCGCTCGGGCACCGGCTGGGCGACGTGATGTGGCCGTGGGTGAGCAGCGCCACCGGGTACGACGTGATTCTCGACGCTCAGATCAAGCCCTTCCTGCCGGACTTCTCCGCGCAGCCCCCGGTGACGGTGGATCAGATGCTGGACACCGAGTCCGTCGACTCCACCGGCTACCGCTACGAGCCGCCCGGCGGCCCGTGACGGGAGCCTGACGGCGACCCGCCCTGCATGCCGTGCCATGCCGCGCCGTCATGCGCCCCGGACGGCCCCCGCGGCCCGCATGCCCCTGGCGCGGGCGGCCCCGGACCCCGTAGCGGAGCCGAAGAGGCCGAGGACCTCAAGGGCGAGCTCCGGCTCGCGGGCCGAGGCCAGTACGCCCCCGCTGAAGGTCGAGCTGATGGCGGTGTCACCCGGCAGCGGTCCGGCGATGACGACTCCCGGCAGGTCCATCAGCTCGCTGTGCTGCTGGAATGCCACGTCGGCCAGGCCGGAGGAGAGCAGGCTGCCGGCCGGTACGCCCGGCGGTGCCTGGACGAGCCGGCCGGCGAGCGCGTCGGCAAGGCCCAGCCGGCCGATCAGCTCGACCAGGCCCGTCCCGCTGGGACCGGTGGAGTAGGCGATCTTCTTCGCGGACCGCAGAACGGCCCGCAGGTCGGATTCCGAATCGAGCACCGGAACCGGTGATCCCGCCGGTACGGCGGCCACGACCTGCGAGGTCCACAGCGGTCGGGCCGTGCCTGCCAGGAGGTGGCCCTCCTCCTCCAGCGCGGTGAGCGCTCCGTCGGCGAGCACGAGCAGATCGGCCTTCGCGCCCTCGCGCACCCGCCGGGCGATCTCGACCCCGCCGGCGGACTCGAAACGCACGGGAAGCCCGCGCACGAGTCCGATCCGCTCGGACAGCTCGGCCAGCAGCGGCCGTGTCGCCATCGAGGACAGCCCGGAGATCACTCTGTTCACGTCGCCTCCTTGGTGTGCGGCAGATGGTACGGCGCTCGGCGGGGCCGCTCAACGCGGGTCTGCGAAACTGACCGCGTGAGCGCAACCCGGAGCACAGCGGCTGGAAAAGTCCTCGAAGTCCTCGCGGCCTTCGACCGCGAGCACCCGTCGCAGACCCTGTCGGAGATCGCCCAGCGCACCGGCCTGGCCCTGAGCACGGCGCACCGGGTGGTCGCCGAACTGGCCGGGTGGGGAGCGCTGGAGCGCGGCGAGGACGGGTCGTGGCACGTCGGGTTGAGGCTCTGGGAGATCGCCTCGGGATGCCCGCGCACCCAGATCCTGCGTGATGTGGCGCTGCCTTTCATGCAGGACCTCTACGAGGCGACCCACGAGAACATCCAGCTCGCGGTGCGCGAGGGCACGGAGCTGGTGTTCGTCGAGCGGATCGCCGGGCACCGGTCGGTGGAGCTGGTGACGATGGTGGGAGCCCGGTTCCCGATCGGCTCCACCGGGATGGGGCGGGTGCTGCTGGCCCACGCGCCGGCGGACATCCAGGAGGAGGTCCTCCAGTCTCCGCTTCGGGCCTGGACCCCGCACACCGTCACCGACCCGAGGACCCTGCGCAGGCAGCTGGACCGGATCCGTCGCGAACAGGTCTTCGTCAGCGACCGGCAGCTCTCGGAGAGCACCGTCGCGGTGTCCGCGCCCGTACGGATCGGCCGGAACGGGGCTGTGAGCGCCGCTCTGGGGATCGTGATCACGGCAAGCGGGGCGAGCCGCGCCCGCGGGCTGCGCGAACCGCTGCTGAGGGCCGCGTACGGGATCTCCGACGAGCTGGGCCGGCGTACCCGCCCCACTGCCTGATCTCCGAGCGGGCTTCCGCCTGACGGAAACGCCGGAGACCGGCCGCGGCCCCGGGTGTCAACGTTCGACGTGTTCGGAACGTTCACAACTGCCCAGGAGATGCCATGGCCGACGCCGTCGTCGACACAGTTGCCTCGGTTCCCGTCGCAGTCATCGGCGCCGGCCCGGCCGGCCTGATGCTCGCCCACCGGCTGGGGCGGGCCGGAGTCGACACGATCGTGGTCGACACCCGCACCCGGCACGAGATCGCGACGACGCAGCGGGCCGGCATCCTGGAGGCCGACGCCGCCCGCGACCTGGTCGAGACCGGCGTCAGCGACCGGATCCTGCGCGACGGCCACGAACACGAAGGCACCGGGCTTCGGTTCGGCGGCCGGGCGCACCGGATCCACTTCAAGGCGCTGGTCGGCGAGTCGGTGTGGCTCTACCCGCAGACCGACGTGTTCGTCGACCTGGCCGACGCGCGGGACCGCGACGGCGGCACGGTCCACTTCGGGGTCGCGGACACCGAAGTCCTCGACATCACCACCACCGCTCCGCGGGTCCGGTACACCGCGGCCGACGGATCCCGGCACGAGATCCGCGCACGGTACGTGGTCGGCGCGGACGGGTCCCGCAGCATGTGCCGCAACCTGGTCCCCGAGGACCGGCGGGCGCGGTACGGCAAGGAGTACCCCTTCGCATGGTTCGGCATCATGGCCGAGGCGCCGCCGAGCGCACCCGAGCTGGTCTACGCCCATTCCGAGCACGGCTTCGCGCTGATCAGCCAACGGACCGCGACCGTACAGCGGATGTACTTCCAGTGCTCCCCCGACGAGCCCGTCGACGCCTGGCCGGACGACCGCGTCTGGGAGACGCTCCAGGCCCGGGTGGCCGGCGAGGACGGCTTCCGCCTCAAGGAGGGCCCGATCCTGGAGAAGACGGTGCTGCGGTTCCGCTCGTTCGTGCAGGAGCCGATGCGCTGGGGCTCGATGGTGCTCGCCGGGGACGCCGCGCACACCGTGCCGCCGACCGGAGCCCGCGGACTCAACCTCGCACTGCACGACGTGAAGGTCCTGGCCGACGTCCTCCTGCGGGCGCTCGGCAGCGCGGGCGAGGCCGCGCTGGAGGAGTACCAGCCGCGCGCGCTGCAACGGATCTGGCGGGCACAGAACTTCTCCCACTGGATGACCCGGCTGCTGCACACCCCGCCCGGCGCCACCCCGTTCGACCTGCGGCGCCAACTCGGCGAACTCGACAACGTGGCCGGCACGCTCTCCGGCCGCACCTACTTCGCCGAGCAGTACACGGGCTGGCCCGTCGGCTGCCGGGACTGACCCCGACGACCCCAGGAGACAACCCATGATCATCGACTGTCACGGTCACTTCACCACGGCGCCGCCCCAGCTGGCCCGGTGGCGCGAGCGGCAGGTCGCGGCGGTCGGCTCCCCCGCGGACGCGCCCGATCCCGACGACCTCGTCATCACCGACGACGACCTCCGCGAGGCCATCGAGGGCAACCAGCTGCGCCTCATGGACGAGCGGGGCAGCGACCTCACCATCTTCTCCCCGCGGGCCAGCTTCATGGCCCACCACATCGGCGACTTCCGGGTCTCGGCGACGTGGGCACGGATCTGCAACGACCTGGTCCACCGCGTCAGCGGGCTCTACCCCGACCGCTTCGCGATGGGCGCCATGCTGCCGCAGTCGCCGGGCGTCGACCCGGCCACCTGCCTGCCCGAGCTGCGCCGCGCGGTCGAGGAACTCGGCGCGGTGACGGTCAACCTCAACCCCGACCCGTCGGGCGGCAGTTGGACCGCGCCGCCGCTGACGGACCGCAGCTGGTACCCGCTCTACGAGGCCATGGTCGAGTACGACATCCCCGCGATGATCCACGTCAGCACCTCGTGCAACCCGGCCTTCCACACGACCGGTGCCCACTACCTGAACGCGGACACCACGGCGTTCATGCAGCTGGTCCAGGGCGATCTGTTCGCCGACTTCCCGTCGCTGCGGTTCGTGATCCCCCACGGCGGCGGCGCGGTGCCCTACCACTGGGGACGGTTCCGCGGTCTGGCGATGGCCCTGGGGCGGCCGGACCCCGAAACGCTGCTGGACAACGTCTTCTTCGACACCTGCGTGTACCACCAGCCCGGCATCGACCTGCTCACCCAGGTCGTCCCCAGCCGGTCCGTGCTGTTCGCCAGCGAGATGATCGGCGCCGTCCGCGACATCGACCCGCACACCGGCCACCACTTCGACGACACGAAGCGGTACGTCGAGGCCACCGCGAACCTCACCGACCAGGAACGGGCGGCCGTCTACAGCGGCAACGCCCTGCGCGTCCACCCACGACTCG
This sequence comes from Streptomyces sp. NPDC037242, assembly GCF_055604165.1. NCBI lineage: Bacteria > Bacillati > Actinomycetota > Actinomycetes > Kitasatosporales > Streptomycetaceae > Streptomyces > Streptomyces sp. NPDC037242. Next base: position 617,019 of record NZ_JBVJUY010000001.1, on the reverse strand, counting down.
CCGCCCGACTCGCCGCCCGGTCCACCGCCGCCGGCCACTGACGCAGGAGAAGGACACATGGAACACACCCGGCTCGGTGTCGTCCACACCGAGATCACCCGCGCCGACCCGAAGGACGTCGCCGCACTGTCGGCGTTCGGGGTCGCGACCGTCCACGAGGCGATGGGCCGGGTGGGGCTGATGCGCCCGTACCTGCGCCCTGCCTACACCCGGGCCCGGATGTGCGGCACGGCGGTGACCGTACTGCTGCAGCCGGGAGACAACTGGATGCTGCACGTCGCCGCCGAGCAGATCGAGGAGGGCGACGTGGTGGTCGCGGCCTGCACGACGGAGAGCGAGGACGGCTTCTTCGGCGAACTGCTCGCCACCTCGTTTCGCGCCCGTGGCGGCCGGGGCCTGGTCATCGACGGAGGCGTACGCGACGTGGCCGAGCTGGAGGAGATGGACTTCCCGGTCTTCGCCCGGGCGGTCAACGCCAAGGGCACGGTCAAGGCCACCCTCGGTTCGGTCAACATACCGGTGGTCTGCGCCAACGCCCTGGTCAGGCCGGGCGATGTCGTCGTGGCGGACCGCGACGGCGTCGTGGTGGTGCCGCGCGAGCGGGCCGGCGAGGTCGCCGCGGCGGCTGCCCGGCGCGAGGCGGCCGAGGAGGGCAAGCGGGTGCGCTTCCGCGCGGGCGAGCTCGGCCTGGACCTGTACGGCATGCGCGGCCCCCTGGCCGGGCTCGGCCTGCGCTACGAGGACTGATGATGACGACGAGCTACGAGAAGACTCCCGGCTGGCTGGACTGGTACGCCGAGCCGAGCCGGCCGCGGTTGCGCATGCCCGAGGGGGCCGTCGACGCGCACTGCCACGTGTTCGGCCCGGGAGCCGTGTTCCCGTTCGCGCCCGAACGGAAGTACACCCCGTGCGACGCCTCCAAGGACCAGCTCTTCGACCTGCGCGACCGCTTGGGCTTCACCCGCAGCGTCGTGGTCCAGGCGACCTGCCACGGCGCCGACAACAGCGCCATGATCGATGCCCTGCGGGCCTCGGGGGGTCTGGCCCGGGGCGTGGCGACGGTACGGCCGGGCGTCTCGGACGCCGAGCTGCGGGAGCTGCACGAGGCCGGGGTGCGCGGTGTGCGGTTCAACTTCGTCAAGCGGCTCGTCGACGCGGCGCCGCCGCAGGACCTGCTGGACGTGGCCGAGCGGATCGCCCCGTACGGGTGGCACGTCGTCGTCTACTTCGAGGCGGCCGACCTCGCCGGCCTGCGCGAGTTCCTGCTGTCGATACCGGTCGCGCTGGTCGTCGACCACATGGGCCGGCCCGATGTCGCCAAGGACCCGTACGGCCCGGATTTCGGGGCCTTCCTGGACTTCATGCGGGCCAGGCCGGACATCTGGTGCAAGGTGACCTGCCCGGAGCGGCTGTCCGTGAGCGGCCCGCCGGCCCGGGGCGGCGAGCGGTCGGCGTACCGCGACGTGGTCCCGTTCGCCCGCCGCGTGGTCGAGGAGTTCCCCGACCGGGTGCTGTGGGGCACGGACTGGCCGCACCCCAACCTCACCGCCCACATGCCCGACGACGGTCTGCTCGTCGACTTCATCCCGAGCATCGCACCGACGCCGGAGCTGCGGCAGCGGCTCCTGGTCGACAACCCGATGCGCCTGTACTGGCCGGAATCCGGCTGACCCGTCCCACCAGTTGACCCGTCTCACGATCGGAGCCCGACCTTGTCACTGGACAAGACCTACAAACTGGTGCCGGGGACCACCGTCTTCGACGCCGAGCAGTCCGCCAGGGGCTACCACCTCAACCAGTTCTGCATGTCGCTGATGACGGCGGAGAACCGCGAGCGCTACCTCGCCGACGAGCGTGCCTACCTGGACGCGTGGCCGCTGCGCGAGGAGCAGAAGCGGGCGCTGCTCGACCGTGACCTCAACGCCGCGATGGACGAGGGCGGCAACATCTACTTCCTCGCCAAGTGGGGTGCGACGCTGGGGTTCTCGTTCCAGCAGATGGCCGGCTCGATGACCGGTATGACCGAGGAGGAGTACCGGGCGATGATGGTCGGCGGCGGCCGCTCCGTCGAGGGCAACCGCATCGACCACGCGGTCCTGGAGGCGGCGCACGCCGATCCGGCGCCCCCGGCCGAACACGCCGTGATCACCGGCGCGGTCTTCACCTCGCACGTGCCGGCGATCGGCGCGGCGATGGACCACGGCAAGACCGGGGAGCCCTATTGGAGGCCGGTCTTCGAGGGGTACGAGTTCTCCAGGGACTGGGAGCAGGAGAACCTCCCGGACGTGGTCTTCCTGGTCTACAACGACCACGCGTCCGCGTTCGACCTGTCCTTGATCCCGACGTTCGTGCTCGGCACCGGCGCGGCCTATGCCACCGCCGACGAGGGGTACGGCCCCCGTCCGGTCCCCGGCATCGAGGGCGATCCCGACCTGGCCGCGCACATCGCGCACTCGCTGATCAGGGACGACTTCGACCTCACCCTCGCCAACGAGATGACCGTCGACCACGGCCTGACCGTCCCGCTGTCGCTGATGTTCGGCAACGTCGAGAAGTGGCCGTGCAAGGTGATCCCGTTCCACGTCAACGTGGTGCAGTACCCGGTGCCCTCGGGCGCCCGCTGCTTCGACCTCGGCCGCGCACTGCGGAGGGCGGTCGAGTCGTACGACAGGCCGCTCAAGGTCCAGGTGTGGGGCACCGGTGGCATGAGCCACCAGTTGCAGGGTCCGCGCGCCGGGCTCATCAACCGGGAGTGGGACCAGGCCTTCCTCGACCGGCTGGTCGAGGATCCGGTCGGACTGTCGCAGGTGCCGCACCTGGAGTACGTCGAGGAGGCCGGCTCGGAAGGCATCGAGCTGGTCATGTGGCTGATCGCCCGCGGGGCGATGGGCGACGTCGACGGGTCCGGACGGGTCGAGGTCAAACACCGCTTCTACCACGTGCCGGCGTCCAACACCGCCGTCGGCCACCTGATCCTCGAAAACCACCCCCGGGCCCAGGAGCCCGCCGAAGGAGCCAACTGACATGACCTACGACCGAACCCTCCGGGTCGCCCTGGCCGGCGGCGGTGCCTTCGGCGCCAAGCACGCCGCCGCACTCAAGCGGATCGAGGGCGTCGAGGTGTCCGCCGTGGTGAGCAGCACTCTCGAAAGCGCCCAGAAGTTCGCCGCGGAGCAGGGGGTCGGCCGCGCCGTGGCGTCCCTCGACGAGGTGCTGGCGATGGACGACGTAGACGCCGTCGTCCTCGCCACCCCCACCCCGATGCACGCCGCTCAGACGCTGGCCTGCCTCGACGCGGGCAAGCACGTCCAGGTCGAGATCCCCCTGGCCTCCTCCCTCGCCGACGCCGAGGCCTGCCTGGAGGCGCAGGAGCGCACCGGGCTGGTGGCCATGGTGGGGCACACCCGGCGGTTCAACCCGAGCCATCAGTGGGTGCGTCGGCAGATCCGGGCCGGCGCGTTCAACATCCAGCAGATGGACGTGCAGACGTACTTCTTCCGCCGCACGAACCTCAACGCGCTGGGCGCGCCGCGCTCGTGGACCGACCACCTCCTGTGGCACCACGCGGCGCACACCGTCGATCTGTTCGCCTACCAGACCGGCTCGCCGATCGTGCAGGCCAACGCCGTCCAGGGCCCGATCCACCCCGAGCTGGGCATCGCGATGGACATGTCGGTCCAGCTGCGCGCGGCGAACGGCGCCATCTGCACCCTGTCGCTCTCGTTCAACAACGACGGCCCGCTCGGCACGTTCTTCCGCTACATCGGCGACACGGGCACGTACATCGCCCGCTACGACGACCTCGTCACCGGCAAGGACGAGCCGATCGACGTCAGCGGGGTCGACGTGTCGATGGACGGCATCGAGCTGCAGGACCGCGAGTTCGTCGCCGCCATCCGCGAGGGCCGCGAGCCGAACTCCTCCATCGCCCAGGTCCTGCCCTGCTACCGGACGCTGGCGGCCCTGGAGAAGCAGCTCAGGGGCTGAAAGCAGCACGAACGCGGGCGGGGCCGTCGTGGCCCCGCCCGCGTTCGTGCCTCACGGCCCCGGCGCTGGTCAGGCGTAGTGGCGGTAGACGGCCTCGGCGACGCAGGCCGGCCTTTCGCTGCCCTCGACCTCGACGGTGAAGGTGATCGGCATCTGCACGCCGTTGCCCTTGACCTCCTCCACCGTGCCGACGGCGCCGTGGAGCCGGATCCTGGCGCCGACGCGGACCGGGCTGGGGAATCGGACCTTGTCCAGGCCGTAGTTGACGCTCATCCGGGTGCCGGTGATGCCGAGCAGCTCGCCGAAGAGCGGGATGATCAGCGAGAGGGTGAGGTAGCCGTGGGCGATGGGGCCGCCGAAGGGCCCGTCCGCGGCCTTCTGCGGGTCGGTGTGGATCCACTGGTGGTCGTCGGTGGCGTCGGCGAAGGTGTTCACCCGGTCCTGGGTGATCTCCAGCCACTCGGTGCGGCCGAGGTCGGCTCCGCTGAGGGAGGTGAGGGCGTCGAGTCCGTCGGCGATGGCGATGGGCATGAGGAAGCCTTTCGATGGGGCGGGCAGCACGGAGCGCGCCCTAGGGGGTGTCTGACGGATGTCCGCGGCGTCGCGGCGTCCGCCAGACACCCCCTAGGGGCGTTCGGCGGGAGGGGTGGCGAAGGTGTCGCGTACGGCGGACTTGAGGATCTTTCCGGAGGCCGTACGGGGCAGGCCGTGCGCGAGGACGACCGACTTCGGGATCTTGTACTTGGCGAGCCTGCCCGCGAGGTGGCCGAGGATGTCTTCCTCGCCGGCGCGGGCCCCGGGCCTGAGGACGACGACGGCGCGGCCGACCTCGCCCCAGACCGGGTCGGGGATGCCGACGACCGCGCATTCGGCGACGTCGGGGTGGTCGAGGAGCGCGTCCTCGACCTCGGCCGGGTAGACGTTCTCGCCGCCGGAGACGTACATGTCCTTGACCCGGTCGACGATGTAGGCGTAGCCGTCGGCGTCGGTGCGGGCGATGTCGCCGGTGCGCAGCCAGTCGCCGTCGGTGAAGGCGGCGGCGGTGTCCTCGGGCCGGTTCCAGTAGCCGGTCATGACGTGGGGGCCCTGGACGAGGATCTCGCCGCGTTCGCCGGGTGCGGTGTCGGTGCCGTCGGGCCGGACGATGCGGGTGTCGGTGAAGAAGTGCGGGACGCCCGCGGAGCCGGCCTTGACGGCTGTCTGCTCCCGGTCGAGGAAGAGGACGCCGGGGGCCGCCTCGGTCATGCCGTAGCCCTGGCTGAAGGCGAGGCCGCGGTCGGTGTACGCGGCGATGGTGCGGGCCGGGACCGGTGCGCCGCCGCAGTTGAGGGTGCGCAGGCTGGAGAGGTCGGTGCTCGCCCAGCGCGGCCGGGCGGCCATGGCGTCGTACATCGTGGGGACGCCGAACAGGTACGTGACGCGCAGGCGCTCGACGGTGTCGAGGACCAGGTCGGCGTCGAAGGCGGAGAGCAGGACCACCCGGCCGCCCTTGAGGAGGGTGGGCAGGCAGGTCATGTTCAGGGCGCCGGTGTGGAACAGCGGGGCCACGACCAGGGTGACCTCGTCGGCGGTGAGGTCGGTGTCGACGAGGACGTTGACGCTGTTCCAGACGATGTTGCCGTGGGAGAGGACCGCTCCCTTGGGACGGCCCGTGGTCCCGGAGGTGTACATGATCATGCACGGGTCCTCGGGGCGCACGGCCACGTCCATGGTTTCGGACGGGGTCCCGTCCGTGGCGCCGGCCGCCAGCTCCTCGTACGCGAGGGCGCCGTCGCCCGGTCCGCCCGGCCCTTCGAGTGCGATCCGGAGGCGCACCCCGGCCTCGTCGGCGGCGGCGCGTGCGGCCTCGGCCTGCCCGGGGGCGTGGACGAGGACGACGCTGCCCGAGTCGGAGAGGTTGTACGCCAACTCCGGGGCGGCCAGGCGGGTGTTGAGCGGGACGAAGACCGCGCCGAGCGCCCCGGCGGCGAACAGCGTCTCCAGGAAGGCGGGGTGGTTGGGGCCCAGGTAGGCGATCCGGTCGCCGCTCGCCACGCCCAGGGCGCGCAGGCCGTGGGCCAGCCGCAGCACGCGCCGGTGGAGTTCCCCGTAGGTCAGGGTGTGCTCCCCGTGGACGACGGCGGTCCGGTCGGGCGTCTTGCGGGCCCGGCGCGCCGGCCAGGAGCCGATGCCTTGGTTCAGCACGAGCGTTTCCTTCAGTCGGTGGACAGGCCGAGCAGGCGGGCGGCGTTCTCCTTGAGGATCTTCGGCCGGACCTCGGGCTTGATGTCGAGTGCGGCGAAGTCGGCGAGCCACCGGTCGGGGGTGATGACCGGGTAGTCGGAGCCGAAGAGGACCTTGTCCTTGAGCAGGGTGTTGGCGTAGCGCACGAGCTGCGGCGGGAAGTACTTCGGCGACCAGCCGGACAGGTCGATGTAGACGTGCGGCTTGTGGGTGGCGACCGCGAGCGCCTCGTCCTGCCAGGGGAAGGACGGGTGCGCGAGGACGATCCGCAGCTCGGGGAAGTCGACGGCGACGTCGTCGACCGCCATCGGGTTCGAGTACTTCAGCCGGATGCCGCCGCCGCCCGGGACGCCGGCGCCGATCCCGGTCTGGCCGGTGTGGAAGAGGGCCGGTACGCCGAGTTCCTCGATGGCTTCGTACAGCGGGTAGGCGAGGCGGTCGTCCGGGGAGAAGGCCTGGATGCTGGGGTGGAACTTGAACCCGCGCACCCCGTACTCCTCTACCAGGCGCCGGGCCTCGCGGACCCCCGCGCGGCCCTTGTGCGGGTCGACGCTGGCGAACGGGATCAGGGCGTCGGCGTGGGCGGCGCAGCTCTCGGCGATCTCCTCGTTGGAGATCCGCGGGTGGCCGGTGGCGTGTTCGGCGTCGACGGTGAAGACGACGGCCGCCATGCGGCGTTCGCGGTAGTGCGCGGCCATCTCGTCGATGGTGGGCTGCCGGTGGCCGTGGGCCTTGAAGTAGGCCTCGGAGGCGCCGAACAGCTCGGGGCTCAGCGCCCCGTGGCCGTCCTTGGAGACCTCGGCGTGGGTGTGCACGTCGATGGCGGTCAGCGCGTCGAGGTCGAGGGCGAGCTCGTGGCGGCGGTCGGCCATCTCACGCCTCCGGGGCCTGGGGCGCGGGGATTCCGTAGGTCTCGGGCTCGGCGCCGACGCCGTCCGGCCACGCGGCGGCGATCGCGTCGCCGCTCCAGCCCCCGTCGGCGAAGGCGACCGTCTTCTCCTTCGGGTGGGCCCACAGGGCGAGGCGGTCGCCGCCGATGCCGATGGCCTGCCCGGTGACTCCGTCGGAGGCGTCCGAGGCCAGGAAGGTGATCAGGCCGGCGACGTCCTCGACGGTGCCGAGGCCCTCGTCCTTGCGCAGCCAGTCGGGCAGCGGTGCGCCGGTGCGCTCGGACTCCTCGATGACCGGGGCGAACGCCGGGATGGTCCTGGTCATCTCGGTGGCGGCGACGGGCACGACGGCGTTGACGGTGATGCCGGCGCGGCCCAGCTCCATGGCCCAGGTGCGGGCCATGGCGACGATGCCGGCCTTGGCGGCGGCGTAGTTGGTCTGGCCGAAGTTGCCGCGCTGTCCGGCGGGCGAGGAGATCAGCACGAGCCGACCGCCGGTGCCCTGCTCGCGCATGCGGACGGCGGCGGCGCGGGCGCAGGTGAACGTGCCGCGCAGGTGGACCCGTACGACGTCGTCGAAGTCCTCGTCGGTCATCTTCCACAGCACGCGGTCGCGCAGGATGCCGGCGTTGGTGACGAGCACGTCCAGGCGCCCGAACTCCGCCACCGCCGTGTCCACGAGCCGCTGGGCGGCCTCGCTGTCGCCCACGGCCGCGGCGACGCCGGCCGCCCGGCCTCCCTGGGAGGTGATCGAGGCGACGGCGGCGGCCACCGCGTCCTCGTCCATGTCGTTGACGACGACGGAGGCGCCCGCGGAGGCGAGGGCCTGGGCGTATGCGAGTCCGAGGCCGCGTCCGCTGCCGGTGACGACGGCGACCTTGCCCTGAAGATCCATGAGAGGTGCCTCTCGAAAGTGAGGGAGGGAGATTGCCAGGAGGGGAATTGCCGAGAGCGCCGGCCGAGCCGGGATCGACAGGAATCCTGATGAACGCAGTCTGGGCAATCAGCAGGATTCCTGTCAATGCCCTAGGGTGGGACGGCCGCCCCCTGCGGGCCGTCACGACGGGAGGACGAACGTGAGCACGTCACTGCTCTACCTGGTCAAGAGAACGGAACTGGTGGTGCGCGCCCGCCTGGAGGAGCTGCTCAAGCCCGCCGGGGTCACGGCGCTGCAGTACACCGCCCTGACGGTGCTGGAGCGGCACGACGGCATCTCCGCGGCGCAGCTCGCCCGCGACTCCTTCGTCACCGCTCAGTCGATGGCCGACATGGTCCGCGCACTGGAGGGCCGCGGCCTGATCCGCCGCGAGCCCAATCCGGCCAACCGCCGCGAACGCCTCATCCTCCTCGCCGACCCCGGGCGGCGACTGCTCGCCGAGTACGCCGGGCCGGCCCGCCGCATCGAGGAGCGCATGACCGCCGGCATGAGCCCCGAGGAGACCGACGCGTTGCGGACGGCACTGAACGAGGCCTGGCGGGCCCTGTCCTGACCCGGCGCGCCCGCGGGGTGCGGGCTGCTCAGTCGGGCGGCTCAGTCGGGCGGCTCAGTCCTGGGCGGCCGCCGCCGGGCGGAGCGCCGCCATCGCGCTGAGCATCAGCTCCAGGGCGAAGGGGTAGCCGCTGTCGCGCATGTCGGCGGCGAGCAGCGGGAAGGCCGCGGCGATGTTCGGGTGGGTGTCGGCCGACAGTCTGCCGTAGACCGAGTTCCAGACGGCCTCGTCCGCCTCCCGGGCGGCCTTCGGCAGCGCGAGCGCGGCGGCGTCCTGGGCGGCGAAGGCCAGGGCCTGATCGACGAACGCGTGGTAGGCGCGCACGGCGAAGGGGTCCGGGAAGCCCGCCGAGCGCAGGATGCCGAGGATCCGCTCGACGGCCCGGGTCTCGTGGAGGCGTCCCGTCGTGCGGTACGCGCCGAGGACGGCCGCTTGCGGGTGGGACAGGTAGCAGGCGTGGATCCGCAGGCCCATCGAGCGCAGGTCCTCCCGCCAGTCCCCGGTCGCCCGCCAGCCCTCCTGCGCCCTGCCGATCAGTTCGTCCGCGAGGGCGAGCAGGAGGGCGTCGGTGTTGTGGAAGTAGCGGTAGAGCGCGCTCGGGTCGGCGCCGAGTGCGGCGCCCAGCCTCCGCACGGAGAGCGCTTCGGCGCCGTGCTGGGCGACCAGCCGCAGCGCCGTCTCGACGATGAGCTGCTCCGAGAGGACGGCGCCCTGCTTGGTGGGCCTGCGGCGCTGGCGCCCGCCCTCGGGGATGACACGTTCGGACATGGCCGGGACCTTACGTCAACACCATTGACGTGTAAACGGGCTTACCGCTTCCATGGCGCCCATCCCCCGTCGCCTCACGCTCTGGAGCTTTCGAATGGCCAAGGCCGATCTGGTCTTCACCCGCGGCCCCGTCTTCACGGCGGATCCGGCCCGCACCCGGGCGACCTCGCTCGCCGTCATCGGCGACAGGATCGCGGCCGTCGGCCACGACGAGGTGCGCGAGCTCGTGGGGCCCGGTACCGAGGTGGTCGACCTGACGGGGAAGCTGCTGCTCCCCGGCTTCCAGGACGCCCACATGCACCCGGTCTTCGCCGGGATGGAACTGGCCGAGTGCGATCTGACCGAGACCATCGGCGTGGACGACTACCTGGCCCGGATCCGCGCCTACGCCGACGCGCACCCCGACCGCGAGTGGATCACGGGTGGCGGCTGGTCGATGGAGAGCTTCGAGGGCGGACTGCCGACCCGGCAGCTGCTCGACTCCGTCGTCCCGGACCGCCCGGTCCTGCTGTCCAACCGCGACCACCACGGCGCCTGGGCCAACACCCGGGCACTGGAACTCGCCGGGGTCACCGCCGCCACCCCCGACCCCGCCGACGGCCGGATCGAGCGCGAGCCGGACGGTACCCCCAGCGGCATGCTCCAGGAGGGCGCCACCTCGCTGGTCGGCCGGCTGCTGCCGACCAGCACGCCGGCGGAACTCCTCGCCGGGCTGCTGCGGGCCCAGAAGCTGCTCCACTCCCTCGGCATCACGGGCTGGCAGGACGCGATGCTCGGTGAGCTCGACGGCCGGCCCGACCCCTCGGACGCGTACGTGACCGCGGCGGGGGACGGCTCGCTCACGGCCCGGGTGACCGGGGCGCTGTGGTGGGACCGGGCACGGGGCGCCGAGCAGATACCCGAACTCGTGGCCCGGCGCGAGAAGCTGCGGGCCGGACGGTTCCGCGCGACCTCGGTGAAGATCATGCAGGACGGCGTCGCGGAGAACTTCACCGCCGCCATGACCTCCCCCTACCTGGACGGCTGCGGCTGCGCCACCGCCAACAGCGGCCTGAGCTTCGTCGAGCCGGGGGCACTGCGCGGATACGTGACGGAGCTCGACGCGCTCGGCTTCCAGGTGCACTTCCACGCCCTGGGCGACCGGGCCGTGCGCGAGGCCCTCGACGCGATCGAGTCGGCGGTGGCGGCCAACGGACACCGCGGCAACCGCCACCACCTCGCCCATCTCCAGGTCGTCCACCCCGAGGACCTCACCCGCTTCGCCGCGCTCGGCGCCCTGGCCAACATCCAGCCCCTGTGGGCGGCCCACGAACCCCAGATGGATGACCTGACCATCCCGTTCCTGGGTCCGGAGCGGGCCGCCTGGCAGTACCCGTTCGGCGACCTGGTGCGCGCGGGCGCGACCCTCGTCGCGGGCAGCGACTGGCCGGTGAGCAGCCCCGATCCGCTGGCGGGCCTCCACGTGGCCGTGAACCGCCGGGATCCCGAAGCCGACCACGACCGGATCTTCTATCCCGAGCAGCGGCTGGACCTGCCGACCGCGCTGGCCGCCTACACCGCCGGCGCCGCCCACGTGAACGGCCACGACGACGCGGGCAGCCTGCGGGCCGGCAACCTCGCCGACCTGGTCGTCCTGGACCGCGACATCCTCACGGCGCCCCCGGAGGAGATCGCGGCGGCGAGGGTGGAGCGGACCTACGTCGGCGGCCGGCTCGTCCACTCGGGCTGAGCGGACCGCACCGATGACGCCCGTACGTCGAGCCGGGTCGGGACGAGCACCCCCGCCGTCTCGCGGTCCCCGTGCTCCAGGACCGCCACCAGGTTCTCGATGCCCGCCTCCGCGATCGCCTCGGGCCGCAGGCTCAGGGTGGTCACGGGCGGCTCGGTGTGCTCGGCGGTGATGTCCTCGCTCACGCAGACGAGGAGCAGGTCGCCGGGGACGTCGTAGCCGAGCCGGCGCGCCGCGTCCAGGACGAGGGGCGGACTCGCCTCGGCCACGACGAGCAGGGCGTCGGGTCGTGCCCGGTCACCGGCCGGATCGCCAGCCGAGTCCCCCGCCGGATCGCCCGCCGGATCGCCCGCGAGGGCGGTCTCGACGGCGCGGATGACGGGTCCGTTGCCCGGCGCCGCGACACGTACGACCAGCTCCGGCAGGCCGTGCGCCGCGCACCACTCGCGGTGTGCGGCGAACACCTCGGTGTGGAAGCGGGTGGTGCTGTCCGGTACCAGGAGGACGGGTCGGCGGGCGCCCTGCTCGCGGACGTGGTCGAGGGCCTCGCGCACGGCGGCGCCGGCGTCCACGTCCACCCAGTACGCCCCGGGCCGCCCCTCGACGGAGCGGTCGCTGAACACGGGGATGCGGGCGGCGAGGAGGTCCTCGACGATCGGGTCGTCGGCGACGGGGTCGGCAACGATCACCGCGTCGAGCGAGAGGTCGGCCCACTCGCTCTGCAGGGACCCGGCGGGCAGCAGCACCACGGCGTAGCCGCGTCGCAGCGACGTCGCCGCGGTGGCCGCGGTCAACCGGGCGAAGTACGGCGACTCCAGGAAGGTCCAGGGGGCGTCCGCGAACTCACCGACCACGTATCCGATCAATCTGGCCCGTCCCGCGCGCAGCCGGCGCGCGGCGGCGTTGGGCCGGTAGCCCATTCTGCGCGCGGTCTCGCGGGCCTTCTCCCGAACCTCGGGAGAGAGCCTCCCGGTGCCGTTCAGTGCCGCCGAGACGGTCGTCTTGGAGAGGCCCGCCTCGCGGGCCACGTCGACGAGGCGGACGCGCGGGAGGGGCGGCGAGGGCTGTCCGCCATGCGGTGAGGCTTCGGTCATGCGACTGATGCTGCCACCCTCGTGACCTTTGCAAAACCGTTCCCGCACAGCCTTGTGCGGGAACGTTCCCGCATCAATACTCGCTCCATCCCCCAGCGCCCGTCACTACACCCGTAAAGGGGTGGGTCTGCATGCGCATGTCCCGAGCCATCGCGTTTCTCCTCTGCACCGCCGCCCTCGCGGCGACCACCAGCGCCTGTTCCGGCGCCACCACGCCCAAGACCGCCGACGGCGCGGACTTCAAGGTCGCTCCGCTCTCGCCGCCCGCCCAGGGCCCCCTGGACTCCTTCACCTGGTCCCTGTACGCCGAGCCCTACACGCTCGACTACGCCCTGGCGTACGACTACCCGCCGAACACCGTGCTCGCCAACGTGTGCGAGCAGCTCATGCGGGTCACGCCCGACATGAGGATCGAGCCCGGCCTCGCGGTGAAGTTCGACCGCCCCGACCCGCTCACGCTGGTCTACACCCTGCGCCCCGGGGTGAAGTTCCACGACGGCACGACCATGACCGCCGACGACGTGGTCGCCTCCCTCCAGCGCCAGATGGACCCGGCGACCGGCTCCCCCTGGGGCTCGGCGTTCAAGAACGTCGACGCCGTGGAGAAGACCGGTCCGCTGGAGGTGACGCTCCGGCTCACCAAGCCCGACGTCCTGCTCCACGAGCTGATGGCCGCCTCCCCCGGCACCATCGAGAGCGCCGCCACCCTCGCCAAGGCCGGCAAGGACTACGGCACCCCCGCGGGCAAGGTCAACTGCACCGGTCCGTACGCCCTCGACACCTGGTCCCAGGGCGCCGAGATCACCCTGAAGAAGCACGACGCGTACTGGGACCCCCAGCTCGCCCCCAAGACCGCCGCCGTGAAGTTCACCTTCGTCGAGGACGTGGCGGCCCGCACCAACGCCTTCCTGTCCGGCACCGCCGACGGCGGATACCTGGTGGCCCCCGCCACGGTCGGACAGCTGCGTTCCGGCGGCAAGGGCAGCATCCTCTTCGGCCCCAACACCGCAGCCTCCAACCTCGCCGTGCTCGACTTCGGCGGGCCCCTCGGCGACGAGAAGGTGCGCAAGGCCCTCTCCCTCGCGCTCGACCGCAAGAACATCATCAAGGCCGCGGCCGGCGGCATCGGCGTCCCCGCCAAGGCCCCCGCCGCGCGCGGCGCGTGGGCGCTGGCCCCGGAGAAGACCGCCGCGCTCTACGACACCCTGCCCGAGCCCGGTTACGACACCGCCGCCGCGAAGAAGCTCATACAGGAGGCCGGCGCCGCCGGCCGCAAGATCACCCTGGCCACCAGCACGCTCGCCCCCGAGATCAGCGTCGTCGCCAACGCCGTGCAGGCCGCAGGCCGGGAGATCGGCCTGGACGTCGAGCTGAAGCCCGTGCCCCCGGAGGCGTACAGCAGCATCTTCGTCGACCCGAGCGCACGCGCCGGCCTGGACCTGGTCATCACCAACGGGTACGACAACACGCCCGACCCGCTGGAGTTCTACCAGTACCTGCGCACCGGCGACTTCGGGAACTACGGCAACTGGTCGAACGCCGAGTACGACGCCGCCTTCGACCGGGCCAACGCCGAACCCGACGCCGGCAAGCGCGCGGAACTGACGGCCGAACTCCAGAAGATCGCGATGCGCGAGCTGCCGATCATCCCCCTCTACGAGGCGCCCTACCTGGTCTTCCTCGGCAAGCGCGTCACCGGCGCCCCGACCGGGATCGCCCAGCTCTACTACCCGTGGGCCGCGACGATCGGGGCCGCGGCGAAATGACGCGCTACCTCATCGGACGCATCCTCGGCCTGGTGGCGGTGCTGTTCGTGACCTCCGTCGTGGTCTTCGGCAGCGTCCACCTGGCTCCCGGCGACCCGGTGTCGTTCCTGCTCCACGGCCGCCCCGCGACTCCCGGGGCCGTGGCCGCCCTGCGCGACCAGTACCACCTGGACGACCCGCTGGCCGTGCAGTACGCGAAGTGGCTCGGCGGCGTCTTCCGGGGCGACTTCGGCAGCTCCGCCCAGTTCCACCAGGACGTCTCCGCGCTCATCGGCTCCCGGCTGCCCGGCACGGCCCTGCTCGTCGGGTACGCGGCGCTGCTCGTCGCCGTCGTCGGCGTGGCGGCCGGGATCCTCGCCGCGCTGCGGCCCGGACCGCTGGACCGGGCGGTGCTCCTCGGCAGCGGCGTCGCCACCGCCACCCCGTCCTTCGTGACCGCGATCGCGCTCGTATCCCTGTTCTCCGTGCGCCTGGGCTGGTTCCCCGGCCCGGGCGGAGCGCCCGCCGGATTCTCCGAACGGCTGTACCACCTGACCCTGCCGGCCTTCGCCCTGGCGCTCACTTTCGCGGGCCTGCTCGCCAGGGTGACCCGCTCGGCGATGCTCGACGAACTCGGCCGGGAGCACGTGGAGGTGGCACGCGCCCGCGGCGTCCCGGGGCGGACGGTGGTCCGCCGGCACGTCCTGCGCAACGCGCTCGGCCCGGTCGTCACCGTCGGCGGCACGATGCTCGCCGGACTCCTCATCAGCACCTCGATCGTCGAGACCGCCTTCGACGTGCCCGGCCTCGGCTCCCTGCTCGTGCAGTCGGTCACCGCCAAGGACTTCGCCGTCGTGCAGGCGATCACCCTGCTCAGCGTGGGCGCCTTCGTCCTGGTCAACCTCGCGGTCGACCTGCTGGCACCCCTCATCGACCCCCGGCTGTCGCTCCACGGGGAAGGCTCCTCATGACCACCACCGCACCTCCGGAGCCCGCCGTCCTGCGCCGCAGGCCCGGGCTGCGCCCCCTGCGCCTCTTCGCCCAGGGGCCGCTCTTCACCGCTTCGGTCGCGGTGCTCGCCGTTCTCCTCCTGATCGCCGTGCTCGCCCCCGTCCTCGCCCCGTACGACCCCGAGGCCCTCGACCTCTCGGCGAGCCTGGCCGGGACCACCGGCGAACACCTGCTCGGCACCGACCAGTCCGGGCGGGACGTCCTGTCGCGGCTGATGTACGGGGCCCGCACCGGACTGCTCGGGCCGCTGCTCGTCGTCGGCGTCTCCACCCTGCTCGGTACCCTGCTCGGCGTGGTGGCGGCCTGGCGCGGCGGTTGGGCGGACTCCGTGCTGTCCCGCTCCATGGACATGGTCTTCGCGATCCCCGGACTCCTGCTCGCGATCCTGCTCGTCTCCGTCGTCGGCTCGGGGATGACCGCGCCCGTGATCGCGATGGCCGTGGCCTACACCCCGTACGTGGGCCGGCTGGTGCGCGGCATCGCGCGCCAGGAGAAGGCCCGCCCGTACATCGAGTCCTACCGGGTGCAGGGCTGGTCCGGCTGGAACGTCTGCCTGCGCCACCTGCTGCCCAACATCGCGCCCACCGTCTTCGCCCAGTCCGCGATGAACTTCGGGTACGCGCTGATGGACCTGGCGGCGCTCTCCTACCTCGGCTTCGGCGTGCAGCCGCCGACCGCCGACTGGGGCGCCATGATCAACGAAGGCCAGTCGGCCGTCCAGCAGGGGGCGATGCTGCCCGCCCTCGCGCCCTCCGCGTGCATCGTGCTCGCCGTGGTGGCGTTCGGCATCGTCGGCGAGGGCCTCGCCGACCGGATCGCGAGGCGGAAGCGGTGAACCGCATGAAGGAACAGCGGGGCCAGGAAGACGCGGCCGCGGCCGCGGCGGCGGCGGGCGACGGGCGCGCGGTCCTGGAGATCGACGGGCTCGGCATCCGGCTGCCCGACGACCGGGCCGGGCGGCCGATCCTGGACGGCGTCGGCCTGCGGGTGCGCCGTGGGGAGAGCGTCGGCCTCGTCGGCGAGTCCGGGTCCGGGAAGTCGGTGGCGTGCCGCAGCGTCCTCGGGCTGCTGCCCGCGGGCGCACGCACCAGCGGCGAGGTCCGGGTCGCCGGCCGGGACGTGCTCACCATGAACCGGGTCGAGCTCGCCGAGCTGCGGGCCCGGCAGGTCGCGATGGTCTTCCAGGATCCGCGCGCCTCCGTGAACCCGCTCCGCCGGGTCGGCGACTTCCTCACGGAAGGGCTGCGCGCGGCCGGGACCCCGGCAGCCGCGGCGGACGCCCGGGCCCTCGAACTCCTCGACGCGGTCGGCATCCGCGACCCGCGCGGCGCCCTGCGCCGCCGACCCCACGAGTTCTCCGGCGGCATGCTCCAGCGGGTGGTCATCGCCGCGGCCCTCGCGGCCGAACCCGCGCTGATCGTCGCCGACGAGCCGACCACCGCCCTGGACGTCACGACCCAGGCGGAGATCGTCCAACTCCTCGCCCGGCTGCGGGCCGAGCGCGGCACGGGCCTGCTCTTCGTCACCCACGACCTCGAACTGGCCGCCACCGTCTGCGACCGGGTGTACGTGATGTACGCGGGCCGGATCGTGGAGACCCGCGGTACCGACGACCTGTTCGACCGGCCCCGGCACCCGTACACCGCGGGGCTGCTCGCCTGCACGCCGAGCATCGAGGCGGGTGCGTCCGCGCCCCGCCCCATCCCCGGGCGTCCCCTATCCCTGGCCGAGGCGCCGCCGGGCTGCGCCTTCGCCGCGCGCTGCGCCCACGCGGTGGCGCGCTGCTCCGAGGAGAGGCCCGCACTCACCCGGCACGGCGACGGATTCGCCGCCTGCCACCGCGCCGACGAAGGGATCACGCTGTGAGCGCCTCAGCGAGGGAGGTTCCGGCCGCCGAGGTTCCGGCCGCCGAGGGACTGGTCGTAGCGGGACTGCGGAAGCGGTACGGGGACCACACCGCGGTCGACGACGTGTCCTTCTCCCTGGCGCCGGGGGCCTGCCTCGCGATCGTCGGCGAGTCCGGCAGCGGCAAGACCACCACGGTCCGGATGCTCGTCGGCCTGGAGCGCCCCGACGGCGGAACCGTCCGCCTGGACGGCCGGGACCGCTCCACGCTGCCCCGGCGGCGGGCGGAGCGGCTGGCACGGGCCCGGGAGATCCAGATGGTCTTCCAGGACCCGTACCTCTCGCTCGATCCCCGGGTGACCGTCTCCGGATGCCTGGACGAGGTGCTGCGCCTCCACACGGATCTCGACGCGGCCGGCCGGGGCACCCGGGTCGCCCGACTCCTGGACCAGGTCGGCCTCGGCGCGCGCGAGGCCGCCGCCCTCCCCCGCGACCTTTCGGGCGGACAGCGGCAGCGCGTGGCGATCGCCCGGGCCCTCGCCGTGGAGCCCCGGGTCCTCGTCCTCGACGAGGCCGTCGCCGCGCTCGACGTGTCGATCCAGGCGCAGATCCTCGAACTCCTCGGTGAGATCCGCAGCGCGTCGGGGATCGGCTACCTGTTCGTCACGCACGACCTGGCGGTGGTCCGGCACATCGCGGACGAGGTCCTCGTGCTCAAGTCCGGTCACGTCGTGGAGACGGGCCCGGTCTCGCGGGTCCTGGAGGCCCCGGAACACCCGTACACCCGGCTCCTCCTGGACTCGGTCCCCCGGCGCAGGCGGTCCCCCGCGGGCCACTGACCACGACCATGCGGCCCGCGGGGCCGGGCGCCCTGCCGTCAGGAGACGGTGATGAACCGGGCTGTGCTCGGCACCCCCTGGGCGTCCAGGGCGAAGAGCATGTAGGTGCCCGGCAGGACCACGCCCTTGTCGGCCGGGATCGACACCGTGTACGTGCCGTTCCCCGCGGCCGTGGATACGAGCGGGACCCGGCGCTGGTCGTTGTCCGTGGAGTGGGTCGCGGCCGCGGCCCGCATCAGGACGAAGGAGGTCACCGACCCCTGGGTTGCGACGGTGAGCGAGGTGCCGGCGGCGGCCCGGGGCGGAACGCCGCCGGTGATGACGGGACGCGGCTTGGGCGAGCCGTCCGCGTTGAGCAGGTACGGCGGTGTGA
Source organism: Streptomyces sp. NPDC037242 (assembly GCF_055604165.1). NCBI lineage: Bacteria > Bacillati > Actinomycetota > Actinomycetes > Kitasatosporales > Streptomycetaceae > Streptomyces > Streptomyces sp. NPDC037242. The sequence continues at coordinate 599,025 of NZ_JBVJUY010000001.1, read as the reverse complement.
ACACGGATCCGTCGGCGTGGTTGGTCGCGCAGTCCCCGCACAGGCCGCCGCCGCCGGAGAAGATCCGTCCGTCGGGCAGCAGGTTCGCCACGCTGTGGTAGTTGCGCGGGACGGCCATGGTGGCGAGCGGGGTGAAGCTCCCGGTCGCCGGGTCCCACAGCTCGGGGGTCAGTACGGACGTGGCGTCGCTGAACGGCACGGGGTACGCCTGCCCGCCGAACACGGCGACCTTGCCGTCGGGCAGGACGACGCTGTTGCCGAAGGCGCGGGCGTAACCCATGTCGCCCGTGCGCGCGGCCTGGACCTGACTGCCGTCGAAGCTGACGGTGTACGCGCGGCGGGTGGCGGGCGTCTTCTCGTACGCGGGCGAGCCGCCCAGGGTGAGCAGCTTGCCGATGTCGTACGCGACGGCGTTGCCGGTCATGGCGTCCTGGCTGTCGGCCCGGGTGCCGGCGGAGGTGATGCTCCCGTTGCCGCCGGTCGTGATCCAGTTCATCTGCTTGCTCGGGCCCAGCTGGAGGACCTTGCCGCCCGGGGCGGCGTGCAGCCACATGTGGTTGTCCGCGCGGTAGGCGCCTGCCGGGTCGGCCGTCAGCGCCGGGGCGGCGGGAACGCCGGGGAGCCGGCGCCAGGTGTTGGTGTCCGGGGACCAGACCTCGCCGGCCTTGTCGCCCGTGGCTCCGCTCCAGGATCCGCCGAGGACGAAGGCCTCGCCGGTGGAGAGCAGGGTCATGGCCTGGTAGCCGCGGGCGATGTTCATGCTGGTGGTCGCGGACCAGGCATCGGTGGCCGGGTCGTAGATGCTCGCCCTCTCCGCGTTGCTGCCGCCGGTGACCAGGACCCGGCCGTCGGCGAGCATCGCTATGCCCGGGCAGAACATGTCGTGGCCGGTGTTGTCGATGCGGCGCTGGGTGACCTTGCCCGTCTTCAGGTCCAGGATCGCGGTCTGGGTGTAGCCGTTGCTGCCGCCGAAGCGGTCGACCGCGTACGCCGACCAGGCCAGGAGTTTGTCGCCCGGCAGGACGGCGGTGGCCACCGGCACCAGGGGGAAGCCGGTGATCCGGTCCCAGGAGCCGTGGGCGGCCGGGCTGGCCGGTCCGCTCAGGCGTATCTCGGCGGCGGAGGTCCAGGGCCCGCGGTTGCCGGCCTCGCCCGTCACGGTCAGGCGTACGTAGCGGGCGTTCTCGGTGCGGGTGAAGGTGGCGGTCTTGACGGTGTCGTCGTCGCGCCAGGCGCCCGCGGAGACCGGCGCACCGAAGGTGGTGCCGTCAGTGCTGGTGGTGACGGTGTACGCGCCTGCGCGCCCGTTGGGGCCGTTGTTGCGGGGCTGGTAGACGAGGGCGGAGACGGCCGTGGTGCGGTGCATGTCGACGGTGATGCTGTGCGGCAGCGGGGCCGGGGTGCCCGTCCACTTGCTGTGCCACAGGGTGGCCGCGTCGCCGTCGAGGACGTTGGCCGCGCGGCCGTTCTCCCCGACGGTCTCCTCGTCGCTCGCCGTGGCCGTCCATCCGGTACGGGGCAGGTCGACGGTGGCGGCCGGGGTTCCGGGGTCGCCGAGCAGGTTGAGCTCCGCGGCGGAGGTCCACGGGCCGCGGTTCCCGGCCTCGGTGACGGCGGTGAGCCGGACGAACCGGGCGCCCTGCGGGGCGAATCCGAGGGTCTTGGCGCCGGCATCGTCCGCGAGGGTGCCGCTGGCGACCGGGCTGCCCCAGTTCTGGCCGTCGGCGCTCACGCTGATGCTGTACTCACCGACGCGCCCGTTGGGGCCGTTGTTGCGGGGCAGGTAGACGAGCGCCGAGACCACGGTCGTGCGGTGCATGTCGACGGTGATGCTGTGCGGCAACGGGGCCGGGGTGCCCGTCCACTTGCTGTGCCACAGGGTGGCCGCGTCACCGTCGAGGACGTTGGCCGCGCGGCCGTTCTCCCCGACGGTCTCCTCGTCGCTCGCCGTGGCCGTCCATCCGGTCCGGTCGAGCACGGGGGCCGTCGGCTCCATGGCGTTGGCCGGGGCCACGCCGTGGTGCGGCGACAGGTTCGCCGTCGGGCCGCGGCCGCCCGGCGACGTGCTCGCCACGCCGAGCCAGGGGGTGAACCCGACGAGCAGCGAGCCGAGGGCGAAGGCGATGAGCAGATGGGGGCGACGTAACGCTCGGGCAAGGGCGCGGGTGCGGGTGCGGGTGCGTTGGGGGTGCAATCGGACCTCCTGGGCGACCGTGAACCGTGAACCACTACAGGCCCCATGGAACATATGTCAGTACATATCAACTCGACTGCACAACGGAGGAGTTGACTCGATCCCGCACCCCCGCAGAGGATCCGCCCCCACCTTGGAGTGGTGTCGCCCACACCCGGCATACGCGGTTTCCAAGGCGCCTACGGGAGGCGGCACTTCGATCCCCAGGACGAAACGGGATGCCTGCCTTGAGGCCTCAAGGAGAGCCGCCTCAGCACGAGTTGCCGGGCACGCAATCCACGGGCCGCAGTCGGAGGCGGGTGGCACGATCTGGGCCGGTGGTCCCATCAGCTACAGGGGGTAGGCATGGAGAGCACGACCACGCACGCATGGCCGCGCGCGGCGGAGGCGGCGGACGTCGAGTCGCTGGAGCGCTGGCTGGCCGGCCACGGCTGGGAGGTCGACCCGATGGTGTTCATGGCCGGCGGCCTGGGCCCGGCGGTCCAGGTCCGCCGGATCGGCTCCGGCCCGGACGGCGAGGCCGGTCTACTGATCCTGCCGGGCGAGACGGTGGAGTTCACCGAAGCCCGCATGCGGATCGCCCACCACCCCCTATCAGCCACCCCGGCCCGGGCCTGCGTCTAGCGCTGCGCCGCCAGGGCTGGTCGATCTCAGTGCCACCCGATGCCTGGGGCACGACCGCAGGACGCTGCGCTCAAGGGCGGCTGGTCAGGGAGGTCCGGCAGGTCAGCCGAGGAAGTCGACGCGGTCGATCAGGCCGCCGCGGACCCGGTAGGCGACCAGCACGCGGAGGGGTTCGTCCGTGATGCCGTGGGCGATCTCGTGGTCCACCACCCAGTCGCCCTCGGTGAGTCGGCCGACGATCTCGGCCCGGCAGCGGCCCGCGGCGAACTGGTCGGCGTACGCCTCCCGCACGGCGTCGCGCCCGAGCAGGCGGTCGCTGCCGCGGCGGTTGATGCAGACGTCGGGGGCGTACGTCGCCGCGAAGGCTTCGAGGTCATGGCTGTTGTAGGCGGCGAGCTGGCGTTCGACGATGGTCTCCGGGGTGATCACCAGTTGATCATGCAGAGTGTTCCCTCGCTCGTCCAGGGAAATCCGGGACCACCAAAAACAGCACCTCGAACGCGCGGCGATCCTGACGACCCGTTCACCGGAGCCGAGAGGGCCAGCCCCGAAACGGGCCACATGGCGTGGCTGCGACCGCCATGGCCCGGACGCACGAAAGGCCGCCCTCCCATTTCTGAGAAGACGGCCTCCGACCTGCTAAAAGCATGGTCGGGACGACAGGATTTGAACCTGCGACCCCTTGACCCCCAGTCAAGTGCGCTACCAAGCTGCGCCACGTCCCGATGTGCTCTCGGCCTGGGCTATCGCCCCGCCCGGCGGCACATGCAGAACATTACCCCACGCAGAGGGGTGTGCATGCACCCGTAATCGGGGCCGGGCAGGATGGGGGTGTGAACGCACGGGATCGGGACGGTGAGGGGCGGGCGCGCAGTGCGCGGCCCCGCGATGGGCTGGGGCGGCCGCTGCCGTACGGGGCGACCGGGGTGGAGCGGCAGCCCGAGGGGGTGGTGCGGACGCCCGGGGAGACCGTCGCGGAGGCGCAGCGGCTGCTGGACGCCGGGATGCCGTTCCACGCGCACGAGGTGTTCGAGGACGCCTGGAAGTCCGGGCCCGCGGAAGCGGCCCCGCTCTGGCGCGCCCTCGCGCAGCTCGCGGTCGGGCTGACCCACGCCGCGCGCGGGAACGCGGTCGGCGGGGCCCGGCTGTTGCGGCGCGGGGCCGACGCGCTGGCCGGGGTGGATGCGTCCGCGTACGGGATCGACGTACCGGGGCTGGTCCGCTGGGCCGGGGAGCTGGCCCCGCGGGTGGCGGACGGTGCGCCCGTGGACGCGGCGGCCGAGGCCCCGGACCTGGCGGGCTAGCTAGGGGGTGTCTGGCGGGTGTCCGTGGGGAAGGAGCGGCGTCCGGTGCGTGCTCTCGGTGTGCCGACCGGAAGCCCGCGTACTGGACGTACTCGGGCTTCCGGTCGGTGCGGCGAGAGCGCGTGCCGGGCGCCGCGACGCCACGGACACCCGCCAGACACCCCCTAGCCGGCCGTGGCCGGCTGGAGGAGGTCCCAGCGGTTGCCGTACAGGTCCTCGAAGACGGCGACCGAGCCGTACGTCTCGTGGCGCGGCTCCTCCAGGAAGCGGACGCCCTCGGCGGTCATCCGGGCGTGGTCGGCCGCGAAGTCGTCGGTGTGGAGGAAGAAGCCGACCCGGCCGCCGGTCTGGTCGCCCACGCGGGCGCGCTGGGCGTCGTCCTTGGCCCGGGCCAGGAGGAGCGCGGTCTCCTTGGCGCCCGGCGGGCGGACCACGACCCAGCGGGAGCCGTCGGGGCGGGCGGTGTCCTCGGCGAGGTCGAAGCCGAGGGCGCGCGTGTAGAAGCCGATGGCCTCGTCGTAGTCGTCGACGACCAGGGTGGTGAGGGCGATGTGGGAGGGCATGGCCCTATTGTGCTGGGGCAGGCGACTGCGCTGGTGCTCCGAGGAGTACGACTTCCAGGGTGCGCGGGCCGTGTACGCCCTCCACCCGGTCGAGTTCGATGTCGCTGGTGGCGGAGGGGCCCGAGATCCAGGTCAGCGGGCGTGTCGGGTCGAGCAGCGGCAGGGCCAGCGGCACCGAGTCCACCACCTGGTCCGGGACGCGGACCACGCAGACGTGGTGATCGGGGACCAGCGTGATCCGGCGGCGGCCCTGGGCGGGGCCGCCGTCCAGGACGATGGTGCCGGTCTCCGCGATGGCCAGGGCGCAGCCGGTCACGACGCTGGCGACCCGGTCCAGTTCGCTCGCGGTGGACGCGGCGCGGTCGGGGATACGGGTCTGGTCGGCCGCCGAGAGCCAGTACGGGGGCAGGCCGGGCGGGACGAGGACCGTCTCGGCGCCGCGTGCGGCGAGCAGGCGCGCCAGCAGCGGCGCGAGGCCGTCCTCGTCGGTGCGGTGGACCTGCGCGCGGTACTCGGCCAGGTTGGCGGCGAGCAGGTCCACGTTCTCGGCCGGGGTGCGGTTCCCGTGGACCCGGAGGTAGTCCCGGGGGATCTCCGCCCCGGGTACAGCCTCACGTCCCGCTCCCGGTCCCGCCTCGGGCACGGCGCGGCGGATGCGGGCCAGGATGCGGTCCTTGCTGCTCACTGCGGGGTCTCCCGTTCTCGGGCCGCCCACCAGTCGCGGAAGGACTGCGCGGGGACGGGCGGCAGTTCGCGGGCGTCGGTCCAGGCCCGGCCCGGGCCCGGGAGCCTGCGGGGCGCGAGCCGGCGGGCCCGGGCCAGCAGGCGTTCGCCGGCGCGCAGCGCTCCGGGGCGGTCCAGGAGCAGCCGGGCGGCGCGCATCGCGGCCCGTTCGGCGGTGTGGCCGTGCGCGGGGCGGATCCGTACGCGGACGCCTTCGCGGGTCACCGGGCCGCCCTGGGCCACCCGTTCGCGCAGGTGGAGCAGGACCTGCGGGATGTCGATGGCGACCGGGCAGACCTCGTAGCAGGCTCCGCACAGGGTGGAGGCGTAGGGCAGGGTGGCGTCGATCTCGCTGCCGGTGCCCCGGAGTTGGGGGCTGAGGATGGCTCCGATGGGGCCCGGGTAGACGGAGCCGTAGGCGTGGCCGCCGGCGCGTTCGTAGACCGGGCAGACGTTGAGGCAGGCGGAGCAGCGGATGCAGCGCAGGGCCTGGCGTCCGGTCTCGTCGGCGAGGGTGTCGGTGCGGCCGTTGTCGAGGAGGACGAGGTGGAAGGCACGGGGCCCGTCGCCGTCAGTCGTGCCGGTCCACATGGTCGTGTACGGGTTCATCCGCTCGGCCGTGGAGGAGCGCGGCAGCGTCTGGAGGAAGATCTCCAGGTCCCGGAAGGTGGGGACGACCTTCTCGATGCCGACGACGGAGATCAGGGTCTCGGGCAGGGTGAGGCACATGCGGCCGTTGCCCTCGGACTCGAAGACGACCATCGTGCCGGTCTCGGCGACCATGAAGTTGGCGCCGGACACGGCGACTTTGGCCCGTAGGAACTTCTCGCGCAGGTGCAGGCGGGCGGCTTCGGCGAGTTCCCTCGGGTCGTCGCCGAGTCCTTCGGGTGCGGGGCGGCCCCAACCGGCCATCTCGGAGCGGAAGATGTCGCGGATCTCGCCCCTGTTGCGGTGGATGGCCGGGACCAGGATGTGCGAGGGCCTGTCGTGGCCCAGTTGCACGATGAGCTCGGCGAGGTCCGTCTCGTAGGCGGCGATCCCGGCCGCCTCCAGGGCCTCGTTGAGTCCGATCTCCTGGGTGGCCATCGACTTGACCTTGACGACCTCCCGCTCTCCGGTGGCCAGCACCAGCCCGGTCACGATGCGGTTGGCCTCGTCGGCGTCGACCGCCCAGTGGACGGTTCCGCCCGCGGCGGTGACGGACGCCTCCAGTTGCAGCAGGTACCGGTCGAGGTGGCGCAGGGTGTGGTCCTTGACGGCCTTGCCGGCGGCGCGCAGCCGGTCCCAGTCCTCCAGTTCTGCGACGGCCCGGGCCCGTTTGTCGCGGATGGTGTGCGTGGCGTGCCGGAGGTTGGCGCGCAGCACGTCGTCGCGTACGGCCTCCCGCGCCGCGGCGGGGAAGGCCGGCATGCCCAGATGCGTGCCCGTCATGACGGGGGTTCCTCCTCGGTCGCGGCCAGGATCTCCGCGAGGTGCAGGGCCCGGACCGGGGAATCGGCGCGGCGCAGGAGGCCGTCTAGGTGGGCGAGGCAGGAGTTGTCGGCCCCGCACAGCACCCGGGCGCCGGTCGCGGCCGCGTTGGCGATCTTGTCGGCGCCCATGGCCGCGGAGACCTCCGGGTTCTTGACGGCGAAGGTGCCGCCGAAGCCGCAGCACTCCTCGGCGCCGGGCAGCTCGATCAGCTCCAGGCCCTTCACGGCGGCCAGGAGCCTTCTGGGCCGGTCCCCCAGCCCGAGGCTCCGCAGTCCGTGGCACGAGGGGTGGTAGGTGACGGTGTGCGGGAAGTACGCGCCGACGTCGACGACCCCGAGCACGTCGACGAGGAACTCGGTCAGCTCGTACACCCGCGGCGCGAGCTCCCCGGCCAGCTCGGCCAGTGCGCCGCCCCGCCCTTCGGCCTCGGCCAGGCGCCCCATCCGCGGGTAGTGCTCGCGGATCATCGCCGCGCAGGAGCCGGAGGGCGTGACCACGTATTCGTACCCGGCGAAGGCCTCGGCGGTGCGCCGCAGCAGCGGTTCCGCCTCGTGCCGGTAACCCGTGTTGTACTGCGGCTGGCCGCAGCAGCTCTGGGCGGCCGGGAAGTCCACGGCCACTCCGAGGCGCTCCAGCAGACGTACGACGGCGATGCCGGTCCGCGGGTAGAGCGCGTCGTTGACGCAGGTGACGAACAGAGCGGCGCGCATGACGGGCAGAATAGCCGGGTGAAGAAGTTCTCAGTGATCGGCATAGGCGCAGGCGACCCGGACCACCTGACCCTCCAGGCGGTCAAGGCGATCGGCGCGGCGGACGCGTTCCTCATCCTGGAGAAGGGCGAGGAGAAGGCGGATCTGACCGGGCTGCGGCGCGCGATGCTCGACGCGCACGCCCGCCCCGGCCACCGGCTGGTGGAGGGCCGGGACCCGGACCGCGACCGGACCCCGGCCGACTACACCCCGACCGTGGACGGCTGGCGCAGTGCGCGGGCCGAGATCTTCGAGCGGTTCATCGCCGAGGACCTGTCCGAGGGCGAGACCGGGGCGTTCCTGGTCTGGGGCGACCCCTCCCTCTACGACTCCACGCTCGCGATCCTCGACGAGGTGCTGGAGCACGGCCGCGTGGCCTTCGAGCACGAGGTCGTGCCCGGCATCAGCAGCATCTCCTCGCTGCTCGCCCGGCACCGGACGAACCTGAACCGGGTCGGACGCCCGGTCCAGATCACCACCGGCCGGCGCCTCGCGGCGGGCTGGCCGCAGGACGTGGACGACGTGGTGGTGATGCTGGACGCCCGGCACGCCTTCACCGCCCACCTCGACCAGGACCTCTTCATCTACTGGGGGGCCTACGTCGGCACCCCGGACGAGATCCTGGTCTCGGGGAAGCTGGCGGAGGTCGCCGGCCGCATCGAGGAACTGCGTACCGAGGCCCGTGCCCGCAAGGGTTGGATCATGGACACGTACCTGCTCAGGCGCGGCTGACGTACTCGCCGAGGGCCGCGGCGAGGCGCTCGTACTCCTCGGCGCGGTTGTAGACCTGTCCGCAGACCCGGATCCCGCCGCCGCCCGGCCAGGGCCAGATCAGCACCCGGATCCGCAGCCGCGCCGCGATCTCCTCGCGCAGGTCGCGGGCGGCCTCATGGGTCGCGGCGACGCCGGCCGGCAGCTTCAGCGTGCGCATGGCGAGGCCGTCGGTGTGCGGGAGCGCGGTGATGCCGGGGAGCTCGGCGAGCACGGCCGCGCCGTGGGCGGCCAGTGCGCTGTTGTGGGCCCGGACCTCGGCGGCGCCGAGCCGGTCGAGCAGGTCCAGGCCGTCGGGGGCGGCGAGCCAGCCGGTGTAGTCGACGGTGGCGCGGTTCTCGACGGAGCGCGGGTACCCGTGCTCGTGCTCCCACGAGGGTACGAGCGGCCGGACGCGGTCGCGGTGCTCGGGGGCGACGGCCAGGATCGCGCTGCCGGACGGGGCGTAGCCCCACTTGTGGAGGTTGCCGAACCAGAAGTCGGCGCCGCCGGCGAGCGGGTCGGCGATCATGCCGGGGGCGTGGGCGCCGTCGACGACGGTGGTGACGCCCCGGTCGGCGAGCTCGGCGAGGAGCCTGGGCGAGGCGATGACCCGGGCGGTGGGCGAGCTGATGTGGTCGAGTACGGCGACCCGGGTCCTCGGGGTGAGGCCGGCGAGGACCGCTTGGCGTACGGCGTCCTCGTCGGGCAGCTCCGGGTCCAGGGCGACGGTGGTGACGGGGGCGCGGCGGGCGCAGGCCGCGACGACGGTGCCGTAGCCGTGGTCGGTGACCAGGATCTCGTCGCCGTCGGCGAGGGGGATGGCGTCGAGGGCGAGGTTGGCGCCCTCGGTGGCGTTGGAGATGAACGCGAGGCCGTCCGGGTCGGCCCCCAGCCGTACGGCGATCCGGCCGCGGGCGGCGGCGAGCCGCTCGGGCATGCCGATGAAGAAGCTGTCGGGGTCGGCGTGCGCCTCCGCGCGCAGTGCGGCCTGGCGCTCCTGCACGGGGATCGGTACGGCGCCGAAGGAGCCGTGGTTGAGGTGGGCGATCCCGGGGTCGAGGCGGAACAGGTCCCGCCCGCCCGGGAACTCGCCCGGCGGGTCGGCGGGCTTGCGGACCGGGCTTATGGGCTCGCTCAATTGGGCCTCCGTGGGTGCGGCGCGCAGGTGTCGATTGGATCATCCCCCATCGCCGGGCGCGAGGGCGAGATCGGGCCGCGGTCCGCCGCCGCCCCGGCGGCGCGCCCTAGGGGGTGTCGTCAAAGTGGCGTCGGCCGCCCGAAGGGCGGGCCCCGCTGGCCAGACGGGACTTTGACGACACGACCTAGTTCCGACCGCTGGTCGCCGCGTGGTACTGGAGGTCCTGGACCTCCACCGTGCGGTCCGCCGGGTACGGCAGCTCCACGCCCGCGCCCGGCTTTCCGTCGCGCACCACCGTCGCCGAGCTGATGCCAGGGCCCAGCGGCAGCAGTTCGGAGTGGAGGCCGGCCGGGGCCTCGTACGTCCCCTTGGCCGCTCCGACGGCGGTGCGCACGCTCGCCGGGCCGGTGAGGAAGCTGAGCACCTCGACCGTGTCCCGGGCCGGGGCGCTGCCCCTGCGCAGGGCCATCACCAGGGACTGCCCGCCGGTCGGTCCGGCGCCGGCGAACTGCGTGCGCGCGGTGAGGTAGACGGTGTCCCGGACGATCTTCGGCCAGGCGCCCGTCTTGAACTTCGTGAGGTAGTACGAGCTCAGGTCCAGGTACGCGTGGCCGTTGTGCAGGGAGGGTGCGAACTGGCTGCCCTCGGAGTAGTCGTTCCAGGTGGTCAGCTGCACCCAGTCGGCGCCGTCCTCGATGGCGCGCGTCCATGTGGTGCGCAGGGTCGCGGTGTTGCCCGCCTCGTCGTAGATGCCCTGGTTGGGGCGGGCGTCCTGGACCGACACGGGCTGCATCCAGATCTTGCCCATGCCATGCGTCCGCCGCACGTCGGCCGCGGCGCCCTCCTGGCCGACGTAGCTGCGGCTGCCCCACTCGGAGAACCCGTAACTGATGGGCGCGAAGGCCGCGTTGTTCGCACCGAACTCCAGGAAGAGCGGGACCAGTGCCGTGCGGATGCCGTGCCGGGACTGGAGCACGTCCATGACCCGGCTCCACCAGTCCGGCTTCTGCTGCTCCGCCTTGAACGGGGAGACGACGAGCCGGCCGTCGGCGAGCCGGTGCGCGGCCGGGGCCTTGCCGAGCTCGGCGATGGCGTCGGCGAGCACGGCCGGATCGTCGGTCTTCAGCGAGGTCATGTCCGGCATCAGCATGATCCTGAAGGCCGGGTCCACCGAACGGGCCGCTTCCATCAGGAGGTTGGACCGGTCCCGGTTCTGGCCGGAGAGGGAGAGCATGTCCAGGGTGAACCCGTCGATGCCCGCGGCGCGGGCGGTGCGCACCTCCTGCTGGAGGTTGGCCAGTTCCCAGGCACCGCTCTTGGGCGGCACGGGCAGCGGCCGGTCGCGCAGCAGGCCGCCGTAGCGCGCGTGCTTTCCGTTCTCGCCGCCGGGGTTGAGGTAGTTGCGGGTGTAGTAGTCGCCGTCCGCGCTCGCGTTGTCGAGCGAGAGCGGGTACGGGGTGAAGTAGTGGGCGAACACCAGCTTCTTGCCGGCGCTGCCCGAGCGCAGGGCGGCCGGCTGCGGCATGTCGAAGGGCAGCGCGCCCTCGGGACGGGCGGCGCCGGTGTCCGGCCCGGCCTTCGGGGCGGCCTCGCCGGTCTGCTCGCCGCTCCGGCTCTCCTGCGGTACGGGGCTTGCGCTGCCGGAGGGGGCGGGGCCGGCGGACCAGGGCTCGCCGATGCGGGGGCCGGAGTCGGCCGAGCCGGCCTGCCCGTTGGCGGCCGTGAAGGGGTCCCAGGCGATGCCGGTGGCCGCGCAGACACCGACCAGGAGGAAGGCGGTGATGAGGAGCGTCAGCAGCGGTCTGCGCCCCCGGAAGCGTGCGCGCCGCCTGTGCGACGGCCGGTCCGGCGTCATCCTGGTTCCCCTCCCGGAATATGCCCGCGTGTGGGCTGCACAGCAGTAGAGCCGATTACCGGGCTGCGGACAACCGTTCGCCTCCGGTCGAGCCGCGGCACGTACGTCACGTGGACCACAGGAACTACGCCGACCGCTTTGCCCGGGCTAACTTGACCTCCATGGCGATGACCGTGGTGCGGCGCGACCGGGGCCTGTTCCCGAGGCTGCGCAAACGCATGCGCAACTCCTTCCTCTTCGTACCGTTCACAGGGCTGCTGCTCGGCTGGTTCCTCGCGACGACCGTGGTGCAGGTGGACACCTTCATCCACGACCTCGACGCGCGCTGGTCCGATGTGGACCTCGCCGACCTGTGGTTCCTGCGTTCCGCGAAGGACTTCGGGGCGGCTGCGAAGAGCGCGGTCGCAGCGATGAGTTCCGCGATGCTGACCTTCATCGGCGTGGTCTTCTCGATCACCCTGGTCGCGCTCCAGATGGCGGCCGGGCAGTTCTCCCCGCGGGTGCTGCGCATCTATGTGGAGAGCCGGGTCACCAAACTCACCCTGGAGGGCAAGGTCGTCAGCGCGACGAAGACAGCCGACGAGTCCGTCACCAGCAGCACTTCACTCCAGGACGATGACCACCTGTTCGTGACCGTCGCCGCGAACGGCTGGTACTCGGTCGAGACTTACCTTGACGTCGAGGCGGACCCGGCGGGTGACCTGCTGATGGGCTGGTCGGCCCCGGCGTCCGCGGTGATGTCGTGGACGGAGGGCGGGATCAGCGCGGGCAACACCAACAACATCGGGTCGATCAAACTCGCGCGCAACGACATCGCGACGTCGTCCGGCGTCGGCATCATCGCGGCCGGATCGGCGGTTCGGCCCGGCGGGGTGCTGCGCGTCGCCGGCACGGGTGGCACGTTCCGGTTCCGGTGGGCCCAGTCGGCCTCTTCGGGTACGGCCACCATCATCAAGACAGGGTCCTGGCTCCGGCTGACCCGCATCGCCTGAACGACAGCGCCCCCTCTCCGCCTTCGGGCTGGGAGGGGGCACTTTCGTGCGTCCGGGGGGTCGTAGGCTTGCCCGTATGACGATTCGCGCTGTGGTGTTCGACGTCGGCGAGTGCTTGGTCGACGAAACCCGGGAATACGGCACTTGGGCCGACTGGCTGGGCATCCCGCGGCACACATTCGCCGCAATGTTCGGCGCTGTCATCGCGCAGGGCCGCGACTACCGGGACGTGTTCCAGGAGTTCCAGCCCAACTTCGATCTCACCAAGCAGCGCGAGGCCCGCGCGGCCGCCGGGAAGCCAGAATGGTTCGGTGAGGACGACCTCTACCCGGACGTACGGCCCGCGCTCGGGCAGCTCCGCGCTGACGGACTATGGCTCGGTATCGCCGGTAACCAGACCGTGAGGGCGGGCGGCCTGCTGCGCGAGCTGTTCACGAAGGAAGTCGACCTCATCGGCACCTCGGACGACTGGGGCGCCTCGAAGCCGCACCCGGAGTTCTTCGAGCGGGTCGCTGCCGTCGTCCCGGCCGAGCCGTCGGAGATCCTGTATGTCGGGGACCGCGTCGACAACGACCTCCGCCCCGGCGCCGCCGCGGGCATGCACACCGCGCTCGTTCGCCGGGGCCCGTGGGCCACAATCCAGTGGAACACCCCCGAGGCCATCGAGCTGCCGACGTTCCGCATCGAGAGCCTCGCCGAGCTGTCCCCCCGGATCGCCGAGTTCAACAGGCGAGAGCGCTGACCACCGCCCCCCAGCCGTAGAGCCGGTCGTCGAGGTCGCGGACGTACTGCTCGTGCTCCCACGGGCCGAGCGCGCGCCGCACCTCGCGGACCCGCTCCAGCCCGGTCGCGTACCAGTGCGTCTCCAACAGCTCCAACGCGCGGAGGGCGTAGCGCGCTGCGTCCTCCGGCTGTCCGGCGGCGGCCTCGACCGCGCCGAGGTCGCCGAGGATGACGGTCCGCTGCTTGTCGGCATCGGCGGGAAGTTCGTCGAGCACAAGGAGCAGCGTCTCCCGTGCCTGCGGCAGGTGCCCGGCGGTGAGCTGGGTGTTGCCCTTGAAGGCGGCCAGCCGGGTCGGGCTGAACCAGTCCATCCACTCGGGGGTGGGCTGACTCGCGGTGTCCTCGACGACGGTCTCACCGTGGGTGATCAGGTTGAGGGCCGCGCGAGTGTCTCCGCACCGGGTTGCGCACTCAGCCTCGACCGCATCGAGCCACGCAATGAAGTGCCCGCTGGCCTGCCCCCTCCGGGCGTAGGTTCGGGCGGCGACCATGCGCTCTGTCGCGGCGGGCCGCTGTCCGGCCCATCCGGGGATGAACGCCATGTGGGCGAGAACGGCGCTGCCGAGGAGCGCGTCATCTGCTTCTCCGGCAGCCTGGAGCGCGCGGACCCAGGTGTCTCCGGCTCGGTCGGGTTCGCGAAGGTCGAAGAACTCCACCCGCCCAGCGAGGAGCCAACTCTCCGCGAGGGCGGCGGCAAGGGCCTGGCGGGTGCGACCGGTGGTCGCGTCGAGCAGTTGGCCGCCGAGGGTGGCGTGCGCGGCAACGGCGGGGTGCAGTATGGCCGGCGCGACGGTCCAGTACAGCCGGCGGTGGGCGCGGGTGACGGCAAGGAAGTCGGCTGCCGCAGTTGCAGGCTGCGGGGCACTGGGGGTGCGAAGCGGGCCGCGGTTCGCGGGGGCGATGAGGCTTCGGGTCGCCTGGGGGCCTGAGCCGGGTGGGACGTTGAAGCCAAGTTCGTCGAGGGGGCGGCCGAGGAGGTTGACGAGGGCTTGCCGCACATCCGGCTGAGGTAGGGGCGGGTTCTCGGCTTCGTATCGGCGAGCCTGCCGGAGTCCGATGTGGAGGCCGCGTGCTGCGAGGGCGTCCACGAGTTCCTGTTGGGTCCGGTATCCGGCTGCTTGGCGGGCCGCTTTGAACCGGGCGTTGCCTGTGCTTCGAGTCATTCCAACTCCCATGGGCCGTAAAGGTTCTGACCTACTGTCTCAGGACGTCCTCTTGACTTCCATGGTTCACCAGGACGGGGGCCACAAAGCCCTGTTTTAGGGCCCGGAAAGGCCGCCTAAAAGTCCTCGCAATGGGACTTCTCCGGGTCCATGGTGTCTCTCACCACCCGCTGACGACGGTAGGGAGTGACCCGTGACCAGCGAGAGCTGTGCCCGCAGCGTACTGAGCGCAGATACCCCGGACGGATACCCCGCGGAGTGGGGCACCCAAGGCTTGGGCTTGCCCAGCGCGGACCTCCTCGAACGGGCCCGTGTCGGCTGGGAGCACTTCACCGGCGAGGAGCCGGCCGATGTCTGAGGCGTACAAGTACGTTCCGCACCGCCTGCTCCGCAAGCCGGTACGCGACATCGCGTCCGGTACCGAGGGTGAGCTGATGGCCGTCATCCACGAGGACGTGTCCGACGACATCGTCTACGAGCGGTGGGTTGACGTGGCGTACATCCGGACCGGGTCCGGCCGGGAGATCACCACCCATGTCGGCAACGTGGAGGCCACTTCATGAGCAGCTCGGTGACCCCTGAGGAACTGATCGCGCGGACCCTCGTGCCGCACGAGGAGCACCCCGGCCCCCTTGAGGCCACGCGCCTCGTCAACCAGCTGCTGGCCGCCGGGCAGCGGGTCGGCTTCCGGCGGCACCGCATCCCGCTGGAGCAGCAGTACCCGGTGCTCGACGTAGCGATCCGGGAGTGGATCCGGCTGGTGAAGACGCCCCCGCAGTCCAGAACCCCTGACGCCACTTGGGCCTACGCGCAGTCCCTCGGTAAGGCTCTTCAGTCCATGGTCATGGCGATGGCCAAGTGCCAGGCTCCGCCCGCGTGAGCGAGTGGCAGCGCCAAGCCCTGTACGTGCTGATCGTCCTCGGCCTCTTGGCCGTCATCGTCGTCGGCACCCACTGAACTCCCGCCCCGGCGCCCGGATCGTTCCCCTTCGAGCGGCCGGGGCGGGTCACCCATCACCGCACAATCGGATCTCGCTGAGGAGCACATCGTGACCGCTGCATGCCAGACCGGCCCGCAGAAGCCGCCCCCGCCCCGCGCTCTCCTCTCCGACGCACAGTTCAACGACGTCCGGGCGACCGTCCTCGACAACAACCCCGGCATGGAGCCGGAGATGGCCGGCCGCCTCGTCGTCGAGACCCTCAAGTTCGTCGCCGCCGCCAGCCTGTTCCCGACGGTGCGGATCGCTCCGACCCGCGAGGTCGACGAGGGCTGGCACGCGCTCATCCTGCACACGCACCTGTACGCGACCCTGTGCAGCCGCCTGGGCCGCACCGTCCACCACTACCCGGAGCGGCCCGATCAGTCCCGCCACGACCCGGACGTCCTGACGCGGACCGTGGCCCTGATCGAGCAGGCCGGGTACACGCCGGACGCCGAGCTGTGGACCGGCCCCGAGAGGTCCCTGGTCACCGTCGCAGCGTCCTGCTCGCACACCCCGGTTCCGGGCGGGTGCGGCCCGATCAACCCCGGGAACTGTGCAACGCACGGCGGCGGCGAAGGGGAATAGGCTCCACGCACCCGACGAGAGGCGAGGACATGGACGGCAGCGAGGCTTGGCACGTGCACAACGCCATGAGGCGGCATGGAATCTCCGGGGTGGTAGCACCTGAGACCCCGCGGGACCCGGCCGGTAGCTGGCGGGTGTACGACGAGGCCGACCCCAGTACGCGTCGAGACATCACGGCGTACGTCCTCGCCCGGGTCGCTGAGGCGCGCGAGCGGCAGCCCGAGCGCGGCTTCGTCTTCGCGCGCTGAGTCTCATCCAGCCCCGGCCGGGCCCCCTTCCGGCCGGGGCTACTCGCGGACCAGGTCGGCGAGCGGCACGCCGATGGCGATGCGTCGGCGATGCGGAGCAGGACCGACAGCCGTGGGTCGCTGGTGCCGTACTCGATTCGGTGAACCGTCTTGTGGTCGACGCCGACGCGTTCGCCCAGCTCAATCTGGGTTAGGTCGGCGTCGAGGCGGCCGGTTCTCACTCAGGCGCCGATGCCCCGGCGGCGGGCGCTTACCCAGGCCGGGGGGTCGTCGGTCGGCATCCCCCAAAACTGGAATGATCATGCCGTTTTGCCTTTACCTGTCCAGGTAAATTCGGTGATCATGGCTCGAACTTTCTATCGCGTGGCCGACCTTGCCGCGATGCCGATCGCCGCGCTCATCCTCCAGTTCGAGCGGCTCCGTGGCCGGCTGGACGACATGATCCGCTTGGTTGACGAGACCCACCGGTAAAACGCCAGTTCAGGAGCACTCCAAGCTCAACTCAACCTATATGCCGAGCAAACTTTTCGCCGGCCGTGTTTCTGTGCACCTTCCTCTACACCCTGCGGGTCCAGAAGGAGTACACCGGAGCCACCGATTCCAGCGACGCGGTCGTGCCCTACCTGGGCGCTTCGCTCGCCATGGGCTTCGTGGTGCTGAGCCTGGTCCTGTTCGTCGTCTACGTCCACTCCACCATTCGGCTCATGCGCGTCACGTACGTCATGGACCGCGTCACGCAGGAGAGCCTGCGGCTCATCCGCTCCAGCGCCGGACCCGCCGCCCGCAGCGGCCCTGACCCCGACCCGCAGCCCGAGCCGGGCGGAACGCTGGTGCCGCACACCTGGCGGCCCGGCGTGCTCCAGACGGTGGACGTGCCCCGGCTGGTCGCGGCGGCCGAACGGGACGGTCTCGTGCTGCACCTGATCCCGCGCATCGGGGACTACCTGGTGCCGCACACCCCGCTGTTCCGCGTCTCCGGCGGGCCCACGCCGCCCGACTCCGAGCTCCAGGCCGCGCTGGACATCGGCGTGGAGCGGACCACCGAGCAGGACCTCGCCTTCGGCATCCGCCAGCTCGCGGACATCGCCGCCCGCGCCCTGTCGCCCGCGGTCAACGACCCCACCACCGCCGTGCAGTCCCTGGACCGGATCCAGGTGCTGCTGACCGCCTTCACCGGGCAGCCGCTGGGCCGGGCGTACCACCGCGGCGCGGGGGGCGGCGTACGGCTGGTGGAGACGCTGCCGAGCTGGCCGGAGCTGCTGGACCTCGCGCTGACCGAGATCCGGGACTAGGGGGTCGGCTCGGTGCAGATCACCCGGCGGATCGCGGCGTGCCTCGACGATCTGGAGCGGGTCGCACCGGCCGACCGCCGTGAACCCGTACGCCGGCACCGGGATCTGCTGGAGGAGGCGGTACGGACCACCGCTCCGACACCGCAGCGCGCCGCCTTCGCCCTCCAGCCTGACCGGCAGGGCATCGGCTGAGCGGGACGGGAGCGGGCAGGAGCGGGACGGAAGCCGGAGTGGGAGCGGGCCTTTCGGCGGAATGCGACATTCCCCTGGTCTTGCTCCGGAACTGGCGCATAATCGACCGCATGCGGCTTGAACCAACCCTCTGGCCGCGCCTGGTCACGCATGCAATGGGGGGCATCGTGCCGATGAGGGAATCCCGACCGACCGTCATGAGCGCGAGAACGGGAAGAGGCGGCACCACCGACGGCACCACCGACGTCCTGCCGACCACGTTCACCGAGCTGTCCCTGCTGCTCGCCGCCGTGCGCCGCAGCCGCGTGCTGACCGTGACCGGCCCGCTCAGCGAGCCGCGCAGCCTGCTCGTACGGGACGTCGCGCAGCGGCTCGCGTCCAACTTCTACGACGGGGCGGCCGTGGTCACCGTCCAACAGCAGGGTGG
Organism: Streptomyces sp. NPDC037242; assembly: GCF_055604165.1. NCBI lineage: Bacteria > Bacillati > Actinomycetota > Actinomycetes > Kitasatosporales > Streptomycetaceae > Streptomyces > Streptomyces sp. NPDC037242. Next base: position 580,985 of record NZ_JBVJUY010000001.1, on the reverse strand, counting down.
CGTGCGCGAACTGGTGGCCGCGCTGGGCTGCGTACCCGGCATGCCCTTCCTGCCCTGCGGGACGACGAACGCCGCCTCGTGGCTCGCGGAGCGGGACATGCTGCTCGTGATGGACGGCTGCGACCACCTGACCACCGCCGCGCTGGACTGGCTGCGCACCCTTCTGGCCGACGCACCGGGCCTGTGCATCCTGGCCTCCGGCCGCCATCCCCTGGCCGTCGGCCAGGGCCGGATCCACCGCCTCTGACGTCACCTCACGCGTCCTGCCAGTCCTCCGCGAGGAGGCCCAGCACCACCTCGTCCAGGAACTCCCCGCACACCCACGCCGCCCCGCGCAGGGTTCCCTCCAGGGTGAAGCCGGAAGCGGTCGCGGCGCGGATCATGGCGGTGTTGTCGGCCAGCGTGTCGACCTGGAGCCGGTGCATCCCGCGCACGGAGAAGCCGTAGCGGCAGAGCAGCCGGACGACCTCCGCGCCGAACCCGCGGCCCCGGCTGCCCGGGAGCAGCGAGATGCCGAGGTGGGCGGAACGGTTGTGGGGGTCGATGGACCAGAGCAGGGCCTCGCCCGCGAGCTCGCCGGAGGCCAGGTCCACCACGGAGAAGACGGCGACCGTGTCGGAGGGCGGGGAGGGCTCGTACGGGGAGTGGCCGCTCTTCGCGCCGACCGGCCGCCAGGGCCGGGTGTCGGCGCGCGAGCGGGTCGCCACGTCCTCGTACAGGGCCGCGTGGAGCACGGGTACGTCATCGGTGTGCCGGGCCCGCAGCCCGGTCAGCCTTCCCTGGATCATGGCGTCTTACTAGCTCCCGCGGGGGCCGGACCACAAGCGGGTTTCCCGATGCGGGTTGATACGGGTCCGCCCCGGTCGGCTGCTGCCGACCGGGGCGGAACACGTGTGGCTCACAGGAGCCGCGGGCCTCAGCCGAGGAGCGCGAGCGCCTTGTTGAGGGTCGCGGACGGCCGCATGACCGTCGACGCCTTGGCGGGGTCGGGCTGGTAGTAGCCGCCGATCTCGACCGGGGAGCCCTGCACCGCGATCAGCTCGTCGACGATGACCTGCTCGGACTCGCCCAGCGCCTTGGCGAGCGGCTCGAAGGCGGCCGCCAGCTTCGGGTCGTCGGTCTGGCGGGACAGCTCCTGCGCCCAGTACAGGGCCAGGTAGAAGTGGCTGCCGCGGTTGTCGATGCCGCCCAGCTTGCGGCTCGGCGACTTGTCCTCGTTGAGGAAGGTGCCGGTCGCGCGGTCCAGCGTGTCGGCCAGCACCTGGGCGCGGGCGTTGCCGGTGGTGGCGGCGAGGTGCTCGAAGGAGACGGCCAGCGCGAGGAACTCGCCGAGCGAGTCCCAGCGGAGGTAGTTCTCCTTGACGAGCTGCTGGACGTGCTTCGGGGCGGAGCCGCCGGCGCCGGTCTCGAAGAGGCCGCCGCCGTTCATCAGCGGGACGACCGACAGCATCTTGGCGCTGGTGCCCAGCTCCAGGATCGGGAAGAGGTCGGTCAGGTAGTCGCGCAGCACGTTGCCGGTCACCGAGATGGTGTCCTCGCCGCGGCGGATGCGCTCCAGGGAGAAGGCGGTGGCCTCGACCGGGGAGAGGATCTTGATGGTCAGACCCTCGGTGTCGTGGTCGGCGAGGTACGTCTTGACCTTGGCGATCAGCTGCGCGTCGTGCGCGCGGCCCTCGTCCAGCCAGAAGACGGCCGGGACGCCGGTGGCGCGGGCGCGGGTGACGGCGAGCTTGACCCAGTCCTGGATCGGCAGGTCCTTGGTCTGGCAGGCGCGGAAGATGTCGCCGGCGGCGACCTCCTGCTCCAGGACCGTGTTGCCCGCGGCGTCGACGACGCGGACGGTGCCCGCGGCGGCGATCTCGAAGGTCTTGTCGTGGCTGCCGTACTCCTCGGCCTTCTGGGCCATGAGGCCGACGTTCGGCACCGAGCCCATCGTGGCCGGGTCGAAGGCGCCGTGCGCGCGGCAGTCGTCGATGACGACCTGGTAGACGCCCGCGTAGCTGCTGTCCGGGAGGACGGCGAGGGTGTCGGCCTCGGCGCCGTCCGGGCCCCACATGTGGCCGGAGGTGCGGATCATGGCCGGCATGGAGGCGTCGACGATGACGTCGCTCGGGACGTGCAGGTTGGTGATGCCCTTGTCCGAGTCGACCATGGCGAGGGCCGGGCCCTCGGCGATCTCGGCCTCGAAGGAGGCCTTGATCGCGTCGCCGTCGGGCAGCGCGCCCAGGCCGTTCAGGATGGTGCCGAGGCCGTCGTTCGGGGACAGGCCGGCGGCGGCCAGGGTCTCGCCGTAGCGGGCGAAGGTCTTCGGGAAGAAGGCGCGGACCACGTGGCCGAAGATGATCGGGTCGGAGACCTTCATCATCGTGGCCTTGAGGTGCACGGAGAAGAGCACGCCCTCGGCCTTGGCCCGCTCGATCTGGGCGTTCAGGAAGGTGCGCAGCGCGTCGACGTGCAGGACGGACGCGTCCACGACCTCACCGGCGAGGACCGGTACGGACTCGCGCAGGACGGTGGTGGCGCCGTCGGCGGCCACGTGCTCGATGCGGAGCGTGCCGGCCTCGGCGATCACGGTGGACTTCTCGGTGGAGGCGAAGTCGTTCACACCCATGGTGGCGACGTTCGTCTTCGACTCGGGGGTCCAGGCGCCCATGCGGTGCGGGTGCGCCTTGGCGTAGTTCTTGACCGAGGCGGGGGCGCGGCGGTCGGAGTTGCCCTCGCGCAGGACCGGGTTGACGGCGCTGCCCTTGATCTTGTCGTAGCGGGCGCGGATCTCGCGCTCCTCGTCGGTCTTCGGGTCGTCCGGGTAGTCCGGGAGCGCGTAGCCCTGGCCCTGGAGCTCGGCGACCGCGGCCTTCAGCTGCGGGATCGAGGCCGAGACGTTGGGCAGCTTGATGATGTTCGCGCCGGGGGTCTTGGCCAGCTCGCCGAGCTCGGCGAGGGCGTCGGCGATCCGCTGGCTCTCCTCGAGGTGCTCGGGGAAGCTGGCGATGATCCGACCGGCGAGGGAGATGTCACGGGTCTCGACATTCACACCGGCCGTCGACGCGTATGCCTGGATCACAGGCAGGAACGAATACGTCGCGAGGGCCGGGGCCTCGTCAGTGTGCGTGTAGATGATGGTCGAGTCAGTCACCGGATGCTCCGCTCCACAGTCTGCGTCTCTCGTCTGCAACATTGCTCGACATCAAGATATCTCGTGATCGGGCCGGTCTGGACAGCCCCCTGCCGCAAGCCCTGCGAGACGCGCGTCACCTCCGGCCCCGGAGCCGCAAACGGCGAGAGCGCCGCCACCGGCTGTTTCCAGCCGGTGGCGGCGCTCAGGCCTTGCCTGCGCGTGCAGGTTCGATCAGGCGTGGACGGCCTTCGGGCTCGGGCCGTACTCGTTCGGCTGGGCCTGGCCCTCGGTCGCCGTCAGGACCAGCAGCCAGATGCCGCCGATGAACGGGACCAGGCTGATGAAGTACCACCAGCCGGACTTGCCGAGGTCGTGGAGCCGGCGGACGGTGACCGCCAGGCTCGGCAGGAACGTGGCGAGGAAGTACAGACCCACGAACAGCGGGTAGGTCTCCAGCGCGAAGTCGATGATCGCGAGGACGATGACGATGCCCACCGTGAAGAGGGTGTACATCCAGTACTCCTGGCGGCGCGCGCGGCCGGAGAAGTCCACGTACTTCTTCAGAACGTCGGTGTAGTAGTGCATTTTTGTCCCCCCAGAGGACGGTTCTTGGGCCCGTCCTGCTGGAGCAAGCCGGGGCAGAACTTATGCCCCGCTTATGGCTCGGTCAAGCCAGTTCACAGGACCTCTGGAGGCGCGATCTTCGTTGCTTCCGGCACTCAAAACACGTGCATCACACACCCGCTGGAACCCACAGGCCTCAAGAGGTCACAAGGAGTGACCAAACGGGGGTGGCAGAAGTCCTGGGGCGGGGCGTGGGAGCACTCGTGGGGTACCGAGACTGCGCAGCGTCAAGGGCACACGCGTTCTCGTCACCGGCGCAGGGGGTGCCTCGGCTCCCACATCGTTATCGCACTGCGACAACGGGCGCGGCCCGGCCACCCCGGACCGGCCTCTTCCGGCCGGTCCGCCCCGGGGCGGGGGAGATGGCCGCCCCGGGGCTGCGGGGGCTCAGCCGATGTGGAACGGGTCGCCGTAGACCTTCCAGTCGAGCGGGGTGTTGAGGTTGAGGTTGCCCTTCTTGAGCCACACCCGCTGCGCCGTGTCGACGCGGCTGGTGTCGCTGTGCGCCTCCTCCTGCTTCATCGCCCACACGCGGGCGTCGAGGAAGGCGTTCAGCCAGGTGGTCTCGTTGCCGCCCTGGGACGGGGGCTTGGCCTTGGACAGGGCCCGCTTACGGATGTTGCGGAAGCTGGTGGAGTCGGTGCCGTCCCCGTGCATGACGATGGCGTCGTAGTACGTGAACTGGCCGAGCACGCCGACCCCGTCGGCCTTGCCCTGCTTGACGGCGGGGTTGAAGTAGACCCGGTCGCGCTCGTGGTCCTGGGCCTTGCGGAACTCGGAGTCCTGGGCGGCCTTCGCCCAGTCCCTGGTGAAGTTCGGGTCGAGGCCGGCGTGCGAGTCGGTGCCGTCGACCTTGCGCAGCGCCGGCAGGTACTTGGCCAGGATGTTGCCGGGCTTGACCTGCGTGTAGTGCTCGACGAGGTCGAGCATGTCGCCGGTGCCGGAACAGAAACCGATGATTCCGGCCGTGTAGCCGCGGCCGTCGTCTATGTCCTCGATGTACTTGTACTGCGCCTTCCAGTCCAGCGAGGAGTTCTCCGCGCTGGAGACGATCTTCATGGCGATTTCCTTCTTCACCGGATCGTCGAGCCCGACGGCGGCCGCGGCCGGCGCCTGCGCGGCGGACGCGGCCGCGGCCTCGGGGGCGGCAGTCGCGTGGGCGGCGGCCGGTGCCGCGAGGAGTGCCGCACCGAGCACGGCACTGATCGCCAGACTCTTGCGGTGGGGGGTGAACACAGGGCCTCCATGGGGGAGTTGAGGCTGGGCGTCTTCGTTAGGAAACTTTACTACCAGCCTTCGAGGCATCTCAAGACCCGTGAACCCACGCTTCGTTCGGCCTCTCCCCTCCCGGCTGCACCGTCCGCCCTGTCCACCCCCTCAGCCCAGGCCGCCCCCTCAGTCGCGGGCTGCCGCCGCGGCCAGGCGCGCCCGGAGGTTCTCCTTCACGACGGGCCATTCCGGGCGCGTGATGCTGTACACGGCCGTGTCGCGGATCCAGCCGTCCCGCATGACCATGTGGTGGCGCAGCACGCCTTCATGGGTGGCGCCGATGCGCGAAATCGCGGCCCGCGACGCGCTGTTGCGCACGTCGGTCAGCAACTCGACCCGGTTCATGTCCATCACCTCGAAGGCATGGGTCAGCATCAGGAGCTTGGCCTCGGCGTTCGCACCGGTCCGCTGCCAGGCCCGGGCGAGGAAGGTCCAGCCGATCTCCAGCCGCCGGTTCGCGGTGTTGATGACCATCAGCCGGGTCGAGCCGATGACCCGCCCCGTCGCGGCGTCGACCGTCGCGTACGGGATCTGGACGCCCTGCTCGCGCGCCAGGGCGGCCTCGTCTATGAAGGCGCGCACATCGTCCGGGTGCGGGACGAGCGTCACCGCGAGCTCCCACAGCTTCCCGTCCCGGACGGCCTCGCACAGGCCGTCGTGGTGCCGCTGCTCCAGGGGTTCCAGTCGTACCCGCTCGCCGACCAGCTCCGCCGCCACCGTCTGTTCCATTGTCCGACCCACCCGTTCCCGTATTCGATCTTCCGACCGCGGGACCCTATCCGGCGTCAGAGCCAGCCGTTGCGGCGGAACCCCCGGTGGATGACGAAGCAGGCGACGGCCATGATCCCGAGGACCAGGGGGTAGCCGTAAGTCCAGTGCAGTTCCGGCATGTTGTCGAAGTTCATGCCGTAGACCCCGCAGACCATCGTCGGCACGGCGACGATCGCCGCCCAGGCCGTGATCTTGCGCATGTCCTCGTTCTGCGCGACGGTGACCTGCGCGAGGTGCGCCTGGAGGATGGAGTCGAGGAGACCGTCGTAGGCGCTGATCTGCTCGGTGGCGCGGGTCAGATGGTCGGCCACGTCGCGGAAGTACGCGCGGACCTCCGGCGGGATGACCGGTATCGGCTGCGTGGCCAGCTGCTGGAGCGGGCGGCCGAGGGGGGCCACCGCCCGGCGCAGCTCCAGCAGTTCGCGCTTGAGCTGGTAGATCCGCCCGGCGTCGCCGCGGCCGCCGTGCTCGCTGAACACCATGGTCTCCACGGCGTCTATGTCGTTCTGCACCGCGTCCGTGACGGCCACGTAGTCGTCGACGACGTGGTCGGCGATGGCGTGCAGCACCGCGGCCGGCCCCTTCGCCAACTGCTCCGGATCGGCCTCCAGGGCCTCGCGGACCGGGCCGAGCGTGCCGCGGCCGCCGTGCCGGATGGTGATGACGAAGTCTTCGCCGGCGAAGGCCATCAGCTCGCCGGTCTCCACGACCTCGCTGGTCGCGGTCAGCTCCTCGTGCTCGACGTAGCGCACGGTCTTGAAGACGGAGAAGAGGGTCTCGTCGTAGCGCTCGATCTTGGGGCGCTGGTGGGCGTGCACGGCGTCCTCGACGGCGAGGGGGTGCAGGCCGAACAGCTCGGCGAGGCCGGTGAGCTCGGCCTGCGCCGGCTCGTGCAGGCCGATCCAGACGAAGCCGTCGCCCGTCTTGCGGACCCGGCGCAGCGCCTCCTCGACCTCCGAGCAGCCGTCCTGGCGTACGCCGTCGCGGTAGACCACACAGTTGACCACCGCGCTGCCGAGCGGGGAGCGGGCCGGGTGGCTGAGGTCGACCGCTCGTCGGTAGCCGCGGCGCACGGCCCGGCGCAGGTTGCTGAACATGGACAACGGCGTACTCCCCTTCGGCGGAACACCGGCCAGTCTGCCACCGCCGCGCCACCGCTCCGCCGCAGCCCCTCCGAGGCAGCCCCTCCGGCGTCCGCCCGGCGCCGGGCCGAAGTCACCGCCGCGGCCTGGCCCTATGCTGCGGCGGTGACCATACCCCCCGCCGCCTCACCGGCCCCCCGCCCGCCCCGTCCGCTCGGCCGTCTCGCCACGCTGCTCGTGCTCGGCCTGGCCGTCCTGGCCGCCGCGGGCTTCGGCGGGTGGCGGGCCTGGGAGCGGGCGCATCCGGGCGAGTTCACGGCCGATCCCGCGTTCTGCGAACTGCTGACCCCCCAGACCGTGCACCGCCTGGTGCCCAGCTCCTACGGCGGCCGCGCCGACGTGTCGGGCTGCAACTGGTCCGCCCCGCGCGAGGAAGGGCCGAACCGGGCCGGCATCCACCTGTTCGCCGTCCGGCTCACCGAGGAACTCGCCCGCAAGGACCTGCGCGAGGAGCGCGGCGACGAGTTGCTGTGGGATGCGGGCTCGGTGGCGGACGTGCCCGGCATCGGCGACGAGGCGTTCATCCGGTTCCGGTCGTCCTCGTCCCAGCCGGCCGCGGGCATCACGGCCCAGGTCACCTTCCGGCGCAGCAACATGGTCGTCTCCGTGGCGTACGCCCGTCCCGACGGCGACCGCGAGGCCGCCCGGGCCGGCGCCGTGGACGCGGCCCGCGAGGCGGCGGACCGGCTGGCGGCGTCCGTACGGTGAACGGGGCGCGGGTCAGGCCCGGTCGATGAAGACGCTGGTCGACTTCACCCGGGCCGTGGCCCGCGCCCCCACCTCCAGGCCGAGTTCCTCGACGGCCTCGCGGGTCAGCAGCGAGACGATGCGGTGCGGCCCGGCCTGGATCTCCACCTGGGCGTCGACCGTGCCGAGCTTCACAGCGGTCACGATCCCGGGGAAGGCGTTGCGCGCCGAGGTGTACGGGGCCTCGTCGCCCTCGCCGCTCTCCTGCGCGGCCTCCACGCAGAACGCGGCCAGGTCCGGCCCGTCCACCATCCGCCGCGCGCCCTCGCGGCGGGTCGGGAACCGCTCGGCGTCGGCCCACCGCCGCGCCGTGTCGACGCTGACGCCGAGCATCCGCGCCGCCTGACCGATCGTGTAGGTCTCCATCCCCGCACCCTAGTGCCGTGACAGGCAACGTTTTGCCCGACACCGCACTAGGGGGTGTCTGGTGGTGCGTGCTCTCGGCGTGGCGACCGGAAGCCCGCGTACTGGACGTACTCGGGCTTCCGGTCGGTGCGGCGAGAGCACGTGCCGGACGCCGCTCCTTCCCCACGGACACCCGCCAGACACCCCCTAGCGGAGCGCCCCGGCCGCCGCTTCCGCGATCACCGCCGCCACCGCCGACAGGGCCGGCGAGTCCAGCTTCCACTGCTGCCAGTACAGCGGTACGTCCAGCGGCCGCCCCGGCACGACGACCTCCAACGCCCCCGAGCGCACGAGCGGCAGCGCCTGCGACTCCGGGACCAGGCCCCAGCCCAGCCCGGCGGCCACGGCGTCGCAGAACCCCTCCGAGGTGGGCACGTGGTGGCGTACCACCGAGGCCGCGGCGCCCGGGTCCCCCGTCAGCGACCGTACGAACACGTCCTGGAGGAGGTCCCGGCGGTCGAAGACGATCGCCGGAGCCTCGCGCAGGTCCCGCTCGGGCGGCCCCGCCAGGTGCCGGGCCGCGAAGTCCGGGTTCGCCACCGGCAGGTACCGCGCCAGGCCCAGCGGGCTCACCGTGCACCCGGCCACGGGCTCCGGCTGGGAGGTCACCGCGGCCATCACCTGGCCCTCCCGCAGCAGGGCCGTCGTGTGCCCCTCGTCCTCTCGGTGCAGTTCGAAGCAGATCGGCGGGTCCTGCGGCACCCGGCTCAGCGCGGGCAGGAACCAGGTGGCCAGGGAGTCCGCGTTCACCGCCATCGGCAGCCGTACCGGCCCGAGGCCCGCCGCCATCCCCAGCTCTTCCCGCGCGTCGCGCTCCAGCCGGGCCAGTTGCCGCGCGAACCTGATGACGACCTCGCCCGACTCGGTCGCCCGTACCGGCTTCGTACGCATCAGCAGCACCCGCCCGGTGCGCTGCTCCAGGGCCTTGACCCGCTGGCTGACCGCCGACGGCGTCACGTGCAGGGCGGCGGCCGCCGCGTCGAAGGTGCCCTCGTCGACCACGGCCAGCAGGGTCCGCACCTGCTCCAGGGGTAGCTCATCCATCACGAGCGCTAATGCTACGTAAAAATCTTTAGCTGTACTGCTGACACGCTGGTCCTTACGGTCGGAGACATGACACACGGCATCATCACGGCGGGCCTCGCCGGCTTCGGAACCGGACTTTCCCTCATCGTCGCCATCGGCGCTCAGAACGCGTTCGTGCTGCGCCAGGGCGCCCGCCGCCACTCGGTGCTCGCCGTGGTCGCCATCTGCGCGCTCTCCGACGCCCTGCTCATCGCCCTCGGCGTGGCCGGGGTCGGCGCCTTCGTCACGGCCTGGCCGCCCGCCCTGACCCTCGTCGGGCTCCTCGGCGGCGGGTTCCTGATCTGCTACGGGGTCCTCGCCGCCCGCCGGGTGCTGCGGCCCGCGCCCGGTGCCGCCCTCAGCAGCCGGGGCGCGGACGCCGGGTCCGCCCGCCGGGCCGTGCTGACCTGCCTGGCCATGACCTGGCTCAACCCGCACGTCTACTTGGACACCGTGCTGCTCCTCGGCTCCCTGGCCGCCGACCGGGGCGACCTGCGCTGGGCCTTCGGCGTCGGGGCGGGGCTGGCCAGCCTGACCTGGTTCAGCAGCCTCGGCTACGGTGCCCGCCTGCTCAGCGGACTGCTCGCGCGCCCCTCGGCCTGGCGGGTGCTCGACGGCTTCGTGGCGGCGACCATGGTCACGATGGGCGGGCTGCTCCTCGTACGGGCGTGACGCCTGCCGAGGAGCGACCCGCGGGGTAAGGATCCCCCTCACCCCAGGTCGTGTTGTCGAAGCCCCAGGAGCCGCACGTGCCCGAGCGCCCCACTCCCGAAGCGGAGCGCGCGTACTACGCCGCCCGCCCGGCCCCGCTCGTCGCGGCCACCGGAGTCGTCCTGGACTGCCGCGGGCGGATCCTCGTACTGACCCCTTCGTACAAGGACGGCCTGGAGCTGCCGGGCGGCAGCGTCGAGGACACCGAGACCCCGGAGGAGGGCCTGGCCCGGGAGCTGAAGGAGGAGCTGGACCTGAGCGTGCCGGTCGGCCGGCTGCTCGCCGTCGACTCCCGGCCGCCGGGCTCCCTCGGCCGGTCCCTCGTCGCCCACGTGCACCTGGTCGGCCCCCTCACCCCCGAGCAGGCCGCCGCGATCTCCTTCGCGGACGGCGAGGTCGCCGAGGCCCGCTGGCTCGCCCCGGAGGAGGCCTGCGCGGTCCTGCCCGACCGTATCGCGCCCCGGCTGCGCGCCGCCCTGGCCGCGCTGTACGCCGGCTCCCTCGCCCACCTGGTCGACGGCGTACCCCAGCCCGGCTCCCCCGCCGGACTCGACCCGGTCCGCCGTACGGCCCTGGAGCACGCGGGCGCCTACGGCTCCGCCGATCACCGGGCCGCCCGCCCCAAGGCGCTCACCGCGGCGAGCGTGGTGTTCACCGACGCCGCGGGCGCGGTGCTGCTGGTCCAGCCGGGGTACGGGAACCCGGCCCGCTGGCACCTGCCGGGCGGCGGCATCGACAGCGACCTGGGCGAGACCCCGCGCGCCGCCGCCCGCCGGGAGGTCCTGGAGGAACTGGGCCTCGACCTGGCGCCGGGCCGCCTGCTCGCCGTCAACTGGTCGCACCGCAGCGGCCGTCCGGCGCGCGTCCGCTTCCTCTACGACGGCGGCACCCTCGACGCGTCCGCCCTGGCCCGGATCCGCCTGCCCGCCTCGGAGCTCCTCCAGTGGCGGGCGGTGCCCCGGGCCGACCTGGCCGGCGTCACCAAGCCGGCCCTGCGCCGCCAGATCAAGGCCTGCCTCACCGCGCGCGCCACCGGCGCGGGACCCCTCGAACTGCACGCCGGCCGCCCGGTCCCGAGCCCGTAGCGCGCGGCAGGTCCGGGACGCGCGAAAGGCCGTCCTCCCCCGGAGGGGAGGACGGCCTTTCAGCTGCCGGGTACGGGGATCAGACCGCCGGCACCGGGTAGGTGGGGTACTCGACCCCGGACACGTGCTGGACCACGCGGATGACCTGGCACGAGTAGCCGAACTCGTTGTCGTACCAGAGGTAGAGGATCGCGTTGTCGCCGTCGACCTTGGTGGCGCCCGCGTCCACGATCGAGGAGTGGCGGGATCCGACGAAGTCCATGGAGACGGCGTCGGGCGCGGTCGTGAAGTCGATCTGGCGCTTGAGCGGCGAGTGCAGCGAGACGTCGCGGAGGTAGTCCAGGACTTCCTCGCGGGTGGTCTCGCGGCCCAGGCGCAGGCTCAGGATGGCGATCGAGACGTCCGGGACGGGGACGCGGATCGAGCTGCCGGTGATCGGCGCCTTCAGGTCGGGCAGCGCCTTGGCGACGGCCGAGGCGGCGCCGGTCTCGGTGATGACCATGTTGAGCGGCGCGGAGCGGCCGCGACGGTCGGCCTTGTGGTAGTTGTCCAGAAGGTTCTGGTCGTTCGTGAACGAGTGGACCGTCTCCACGTGGCCGCGCAGCACGCCGTACTCGTCGTCCATGGCCTTCAGCGGCGGGACGATCGCGTTGGTGGTGCAGGACGCGCAGGACAGGATCTGCTCGTCGGGCTTGATCGTGTCGTGGTTGACGCCGTGCACGATGTTCGGGACGTCGCCCTTGCCCGGAGCGGTCAGGACGACCTTGTCGATGCCGGGGCGCAGGTGCTTGGAGAGGCCCTCGCGGTCGCGCCACTTGCCCGTGTTGTCGATGAGGATGGCGTCCTTGATGCCGTACGCCGTGTAGTCGACCTCGGACGGGTCGTTCGCGTAGATCACCTTGATGGTGTTGCCGTTGGCGACGATCGTGTTGGTCGCCTCGTCCACGGTGATGGTGCCCTGGAACTGGCCGTGGATGGAGTCGCGGCGCAGCAGCGAGGCGCGCTTGACGATGTCCTGGTCGCCGCCCTGGCGGACGACGATGGCACGCAGGCGCAGGCCGTTGCCGGAGCCGGCCTTCTCGATCAGCAGACGGGCGACGAGGCGGCCGATGCGGCCGAAGCCGTAGAGGACGACGTCGCGGCCGTCGCTGCGCTCGATCTTGTTCTCGCCCGTGGCGCCGGAGACGGCCTGGGCGGTGAACTCCTCCACCGAGAGACCGCGGTCGTCGCTCTTGTACGTCGCGGCGAGCATGCCGATGTCGATCTGGGAGGGACCGAGGTCGAGCGCGGTGAGAGCCTGCAGGAACGGCAGGGTCTCGGTGACCGAGAGCTCCTCGCCGTCGATCTGCCGGGCGAATCGGTGGGTCTTGAGGATGCTGACCACCGACTTGTTCACCAAGGAGCGGCTGTGGAGCAGGATCGTGACGTCCCGCTCCCGGTGCATCTTCCCGATGATCGGGATCATCGACTCCGCGATCTCCTCGCGGTTTTTCCAGTTGGTGAACGAGTCCTCGTTGACAGTCACAGGTTTATCTTTCGAGCTAGGCGGCGCTCATATGCTAACCCCACCCCGCTCCGGGCACTCAAGCGCCCCACCCGGGAGTTGCAGGGATCTGCAATTGTGGAGGTCACGAGGCGTGAGAGGGGCGAAGTGGATGGATGACATGGGCAGTCAAGGCAGGGGTAGCCAGGTGAGCACACCGCTGTACCAGCTCAAGGCGGAGTTCTTCAAAACGCTGGGCCACCCGGTCCGCATCCGCGTCCTGGAGCTCCTGTCGGTGCGCGAGCACGCCGTCGCCGAGATGCTGCCCGAGGTCGGGGTGGAGGCCGCGAGCCTCTCCCAGCAGCTCGCCGTCCTGCGCAAGGCCAACCTCGTGGTCACCCGCCGCGAAGGCTCCAACGTCCACTACAGCCTCACCCACCCCCAGATCGCCGAGCTCCTGCGGGTCGCCCGGGGCATTCTCTCCGGCGTCCTGGAATGCCAGGCCGAACTCCTGGCGGACCTCCGCGCCACCAGCCGGCCGTAGGGGGTGTCTGGCGGATGTCCGCGGCGTCGCGACGCCCGGCACGCACTCTCGCCGCACCGGCCGAAAGCCCGAGTACGTCCAGCACGCGGACTTCCGGCCGGCACACCGAGAGCACGCACCGGACGCCGCTCCTTCCCCACGGACACCCACCAGACACCCCCTAGCCGCGGCGGCCCGCGACGGGTCAGGCCTTCTTGACCACGCTCGACTTGAGCTGCATGGCGCCGAAGCCGTCGATCTTGCAGTCGATGTCGTGGCCGTCGACCCCGTCGACCAGGCGGATGTTGCGCACCTTGGTGCCCGCCTTGATCCCCGACGGGCTGCCCTTGACCTTGAGGGCCTTGACCACGGTCACGGTGTCGCCGTCGTTCAGCACGTTCCCGACGGCGTCCTTGACCACCCGCTCACCGGAGCCACCCGCGTCCTCGGCCCCGGCCGCGGCGGGAACCCACTCGTGGGCGCACTCCGGGCAGACCATCAGGGCGTTCATCTCGTAGGTGTACTCGCTGGAGCACTTCGGGCACGGGGGCAGGCTCGCCGTCATCTGTTCTGTCCTAGCTCGGTGCGTACGCGCAGGGCCCTGGAGGCACCGACGCGATGGGCCGATCAGGATATCCGAGTTGCAAACTTCTGTAATTCCCTACATCGCGAGTGCTCCTTGCCAGGTGAGGCCTTCGGTGCTCGCCGCCATGGGACGGCTGCCGGCCCGAGCGGCCGCCGCATGAGCACAAGGATCGAGCCGCGCGTACGCGGGCGTGGTGGAGCACTCCCTCTACGTCGATCCCGCCACCCGCGGCCGGGGCATGCTGGAACGCCGAAGCCCGAAGATCAGCTGACTCCGTTCCCCCCGTCGACGTCCGCGGCGTTCTTGCCGCGCATGAAGATGAGCGCCACGAGCGCCAGGCCCACGACCACGCCGACCAGCTGCATGCCGATGAAGCCGGCGACGGAGGACGGGGCGATGCCCGCGAAGGTGTCGGTGAAGGCGCGCCCGATGGTCACGGCCGGGTTGGCGAAGGACGTGGAGGAGGTGAACCAGTACGCGGAGCCGATGTACGAGGCCACCGCGACCGGGGCGAAGCGCAGGCGGTCCGTGCGCGCGAGGCCGAAGATCAGCAGGATCAGGCCCGCGGTGGCGACGACTTCACCGAGGAGGAGGCTCCCGGCGGAGCGGTCGTGCTGGGACCACTTCACCAGCGGCTCACCGAACATCGCGTCCGCCAGGATCGCGCCCGCGATCGCTCCGGCGATCTGCGAGGGGACGTACACGGCCAGCTCGCGGGCGTTCGCGCCCGGGCCGCCGCGCCGGGCGGTCCACCACTCGGCCAGGGTGACGGCGGGGTTGAAATGGGCGCCGGAGACCGGGCCGAGGAGGGTGATCAGCACGCCGAGACCGAACACCGTGGCGGTGGAGTTGGCCAGCAGCTGGAGGGCGACGTCCTGGGTCAGCTCGGTGGCCTGGATGCCGGAGCCGACCACGACGGCCACCAGGGCGGCGGTGCCCACCAGCTCGGCGGCGGCCCGGGCGATCAGCGGGGTACGGGGCGGGGTCGCACCGGGCGCGGGCCGGGGCGCATCGGCGACTGGGGCGGACTCCGCCGCGGGGGCGGGGACTGCGGCGACGGGCTCGGTGACGGACAACGGTTCTCCTCGGGCAGGTGAGGCAGGGCGGACGGGGCCGCGAAGGCTACGGGCAGGACCGCTTGAGGTTCGCTTCGGCGGTGGCCCGCGCGGTCCGGGCGAGGTCGGCGAAGTGGCCGGCCAGGGCTTCGACGACGTCCGGACGCAGGCGGTAGTACGTGAACCTCCCGCACGGCTCCGTATCCACGACCCCCGCCTCCCGCAGCACCTTCAGGTGGTTGGAGAGGTTCGTCTGCTTGGCGCCCGTCTCCTCCACGAGGTGGGTGGTGCACAGCGTCTCGCGGGCGAGCAGGGTCACGATCCGGAGCCTGAGCGGGTCGGCCAGAACCCGGATCAAATCAGTGTCGACTGACGTCATCATGGGCTGATACTGTCACATCAGTGGTGACTGACTCCACCCGGCGCTGATGCGTGCCGCGCTTCCGTCCCGAGAAGAGACCCGCCGTGCCCGACAAGCCTTCCGTGCTGTTCGTCTGCGTCCACAACGCCGGCCGCTCCCAGATGGCCGCCGCCTGGCTGTCCCACCTCGCCGGCGACCGCGTCGAGGTCCGCTCGGCCGGCTCCGCTCCCGCCGACTCGGTCAACCCGGCCGCCGTCGAGGCCATGCGCGAGGTCGGCATCGACATGTCCGCCGAGACCCCGAAGATCCTCACCATCGACGCGGTCAAGGCCTCCGACGTGTGCATCACCATGGGGTGCGGCGACACCTGCCCCGTCTTCCCGGGCAAGCGCTACCTGGACTGGAAGCTCGAGGACCCGGCGGGCCAGGGCGTCGAGGCCGTACGCCCGATCCGCGACGAGATCAAGGAGCTCGTCGAGGGCCTGATCGCGGAGATCGCCCCGTAGCCCGGGACGCTATTGGTAATGGATTCCATTTCCATATAGTGTCTGCGGTGACGCCCCGACGCACCCAAGGAGGCCCCCATGGCTGTCCCCAAGCGGAAGATGTCCCGCAGCAACACCCGTCACCGCCGCGCCCAGTGGAAGGCCGCCACGCCGCAGCTCGTCCCGGTCACGGTCGACGGCTCCGTGTACCAGGTGCCGCAGCGCCTGGTGAAGGCGTACGAGCGCGGCCTGCTCCGCCCCGAGGGCTGAGCAGCACATGAAGACGACGTACGACCGACTGCCCGTGACCGTCCTGTCCGGGTTCCTCGGCGCCGGGAAGACCACCCTGCTCAACCACGTCCTCGGCAACCGCGAGGGGCTGAGGGTCGCGGTCATCGTCAACGACATGAGCGAGGTCAACATCGACGCCGCGCTCGTCCGCGGCGGCGAGGCCGCCCTGTCGCGCACCGAGGAACGCCTGGTCGAGATGACCAACGGCTGCATCTGCTGCACCCTGCGCGACGACCTGCTGGAGGAGGTCGACCGCCTCGCCCGCGAGGGGCGCTTCGACTACCTGCTCATCGAGTCCAGCGGCATCTCCGAGCCCATGCCCGTCGCCGCCACCTTCTCCTTCCCCCGCGACGACGGCGCCACCCTCGGTGACCTCGCCCGGCTCGACACCATGGTCACCGTCGTCGACGCGGCGAACTTCCTGCCGGAACTCGCCGGCGGCGACGAGCTCGCCGCACGCGGCCTGGACCAGTACGAGGGCGACGAACGCACCGTCAGCGACCTCCTGGTGGACCAGATCGAGTTCGCGGACGTCATCGTCCTCAACAAGCTCGACCTGGTCGGACCGGAACAGGCCGCCCGGCTGCGCGCCACGCTCAGCCGCCTCAACCCCGAGGCCCGGATCGTGCCGGCCGTACGCGGGCACGTGGCCCTCGAACAGGTGCTGGGCACCGGCCTGTTCGACCTCGAACGGGCCCAGCAGGCCCCCGGCTGGGTCAAGGAGATCAACGGGGACCACGTCCCGGAAACGGAGGAGTACGGCATCTCCTCCCTCGTCTTCCGCTCCGACCGCCCCTTCCACCCCGACCGCCTGTGGGCCTTCGTCACCGGGGGCCTCGACAGCGGCGCCTTCGGACAGATCCTGCGCTCCAAGGGCTTCTTCCGGCTCGCCAGCCGCCCCCGGATCACCGGCCTGTGGTCACAAGCCGGAGCTGTGGCCCGGTTCGAACCCTCCGGCGCCCTCGGCCCTGACGGCACCCAGGGCCAGGAACTCGTCTTCATCGGCACCGGCCTGCGCCCCGACGCCCTTCGGGCAGCGCTCGAAGCCTGCCTGCTCGACCCCGGCGAGCGCGTACCCGCCGAGGACGACTTCCCGGCGTGGGAGACGTACGGCATGGACGACGCCTGCGAGCACGAGCAGCCGCACCCGGTCTCCGAGGCGGCCTGAGACTCCGGGCCGGGCGGTGGTCGCAGCCACGGCACCGCCCGGCCCGGTAGGCCCGGTAGGCCCGCCACGCCCGAATGCGCAGGGCGGTGCCCGTCTGGCGTGTCACCGGACCGGTCGCATCCGGGGTGCGGCATGTTCTCTCCAACGGCCGGTATCCCGCGACGTGGAGGTCTCCGATGGGTACGAGCGGTGTCGGACCGAAGCGGCCGGACCTCGTGCCGGGGCCGGGGCCGGGGCCGGCGCGCCCGGAGTTCTGGCGCAGTCCCCTGCGCGGTCCGTGGCTGACCGCGGTGTTCGGACTCGTCCTGCTGTGCGGGATCACGGTGCTGTTCGTCACCGGCCTGCTGTCGTACGCGGCGTACAACCCCGATCTCGCGGCGGTCAACGACCAGACCCCGGACAAGGGGTGGCTCGGCTTCTACCTGTTCTCCTGGCCGACTTCCCCGTACTGGCTCTACCGGCTGACCCAGGGCGTCCACGTGACGCTGGGGGTCGTGCTCGTGCCCGTGCTGCTGGCGAAGTTGTGGTCGGTCATTCCGAAGCTGTTCGAGTGGCCGCCGATCCGCTCGCTGAGTCATGCCCTCGACCGGCTCTCCCTGCTCCTCCTGGTCGGCGGCGCCGGATTCGAGTTCGTCACCGGGATCCTCAACGTCCAGTTGCACTACGTCTTCCCCGGCTCCTTCTACGCCCTGCACTTCTACGGGGCCTGGGTGTTCATCGGCGCCTTCGTGGTGCACGTGGCCTTCAGGCTGCCCCGAGCCCTGCGGGCCGTCCGCCGCCGGCTCGGGGAACCCTCCGCGGGTACCGAGGAGGCGGCCGGGCTGGTCTCCCCGCGGCCCGCGGCGCCGACCATCTCGCGCCGGGGCGCCCTGGCCATGGTCGGCCTCGGCTCGGCGGCACTGCTGGTGGTCACGGCGGGGCAGAGCATCGGCGGGTGGTGGCGGCGGACCGCACTGCTCGCGCCGCACGGCCGGGACCCGGGCTCGGGCCCGAACGGCTTCCAGATCAACAAGACCGCCGCCTCCGTCGGCATCCGGCCCAGTGACACGGGCCCCGCCTGGCGGCTGACCGTACGCGGCGCCGGCCGACAGGTCGACCTGACCTACGAGCAGCTGCTGGCCATGCCGCAGCGTGAGGCGGCCCTGCCGATCGCCTGCGTGGAGGGCTGGTCCACCACCGACCAGCAGTGGAGCGGAGTCCGGCTCACCGAACTGGCCGCACTCGTCGGGCTCGGCGTGCACACCCCCGAAGTCCTGGTGGAGTCGGTCCAGCGCGGCGGATCGTTCCGCTCCGCCGTACTGAGCGACGACCAGGCCCGTGACCGACGCTCGCTCCTCGCGGTCCGGGTCAACGGCGCGTACCTCTCCCCCGACCACGGCCATCCGGCGCGCGTCATCGTCCCCGGGGCACCCGGCGTGTACAACACCAAGTGGGTCACCCGGCTGACCTTCGGAGGGCCGGCATGAACGCTCGGACCGCTTTCCGCCGCCGCTACGGCGCCTCCCCGCTGCACCTGCTGCTCGTCCTGGCCTCCTTCGCCCTCGCGCTGTACGCCGGTCTGCGCCTGTTCGAGGGGGACACCGTCGGCGTGGCCGTGTGGTTCGTCGGTGCGGCCCTCCTGCACGACCTCGTACTGCTCCCCCTGTACGCGGTGACCGACCGCGCGATGCAGGTCCCGTTCGCCGGGGACCGGAACGACGAGCGGCCGACGCCGCGGGTGAGCGTGAACCACGTCCGCGTGCCCGCCTTCGTCTCCGGTGTCCTGCTGCTGGTCTGGTGGCCGCTGATCCTGGGTCAGGTGGGCCAATACACCGCCGCGACCGCCCTCTCCGCGGACGGCTTCCTGCCGCGGTGGCTGCTCATCACGGCCGCGCTCTTCGCCGCCTCCGCAGCGGTACTCATCGCTCGGACGTGGAACCGGAACCGGGGGCGGAGGCGGAGCCGGGCCCGGCGGCAGGCACGCGGCGCGACGAAGTGACGGCCTCCGGACGCCGCACCGCGTGACGGAAGTCTTACGTGCACGCGTGGCAGACTCCGCCGACGCTGCCTGCTGCGTAGCGTCGCCGTCATGCGTGTACTCGTCACCGGAGGAGCCGGGTTCATCGGCTCCCACATCGTCTCCGCCCTCAAGGACCGCGGCCACGACCCCGTCGTGCTCGACGCCCTGCTGCCGGCAGCCCACCCGGACACGCCGCCCCTGCCGGACGCGGAGTTCCTGCGCGCGGACGTACGGGACGCCGACTCCGTGCGCGCCGCGCTGCGGGGGGTGGACGCGGTGTGCCACCAGGCGGCCATGGTCGGCCTCGGCAAGGACTTCGCGGACGCTCCCGAGTACGTCGGCTGCAACGACCTCGGGACGGCGGTACTGCTGGCGGAGATGGCGGCCGCCGGAGTACGGGAACTCGTCCTCGCCGGGTCGATGGTGGTCTACGGGGAGGGCCGGTACACGTGCGAACGGCACGGCACGGTGCGCCCGGGGCCACGTCGGACCGAGGACCTGACGGCGGGCCGGTTCGAGCCGCTCTGTCCCGACTGCGGGGCCGAGCTCGCCCCGGGTCTGGTCGGCGAGGACGCCCCGACGGATCCCCGGAACGTGTACGCGACGACGAAGCTGGCCCAGGAGCACCTGGCGGCCTCGTGGGCCCGGTGCACGGAGGGCCGCGCCGTGTCCCTGCGCTACCACAACGTGTACGGGCCGGGCATGCCGCGCGACACGCCCTACGCCGGGGTGGCCTCGTTCTTCCGGTCCGCGCTGGCCCGCGGTGGGGCCCCTCGGGTCTTCGAGGACGGCGCGCAGCGGCGGGACTTCGTCCATGTCGGAGACGTGGCCTCGGCGAACGCGGTGGCCCTGGAGGCCGTGGGCGGGCTGTCCGTCGGGACGCTGACCGCGTTCAACACGGGCAGCGGCGTTCCGCATACGGTCGGCGAGATGGCGTCCGCGCTGGCGGCGGCGTACGGGGGCCCGCGCCCGGTGGTCACGGGCGAGTTCCGCCTCGGCGACGTACGCCACATCACCGCCGACTCCACCCGGCTGCGCGAGGAATTGGGCTGGCGCCCGGAGGTCGGCTTCGCTCAGGGCATGACCGAGTTCGCCCGCGCGGGCCAGCGCGCGTCGGCGGGGGCCGTCGGCTGATCCGCCCTGCGGCTGCGGCCGCGCACGGTGTCCGCGTTTCGTAAGGTCTTCCGGCCACTTTCCGCGCCCGTCCGTTCCTACGGTGTGGAGGGTGACTTCCTCTGCTTGTCGTCCGCCTGTCGCGGACCTCGTACTGCCCTGCCTCGACGAGGCGGAGGCCCTGCCCTGGGTGCTGGCGCGGGTGCCGGCCGGGTGGCGGGCGATCGTCGTCGACAACGGCTCCACCGACGGCTCGGCGGACATCGCCCGCTCCCTCGGCGCCACCGTCGTGCACGAGAGCCGCCGCGGCTTCGGCGCCGCATGCCACGCCGGACTGCTCGCCGCCGGCGCCGAGTTCGTCTGCTTCTGCGACTGCGACGCCTCCATGGACCCCGGCCTGCTCGCCCCGATGGCCGCCCGGGTCGCCGCCGGCGAGGCGGACCTGCTGCTCGGCCGGCGCCGCCCGCAAACCCGCGGCGCCTGGCCCGCGCACGCACGCGCCGGAAACCTCGCCCTCGCCCGGATGCTGCGCCGCCGTACCGGCCTGCGCCTGCACGACCTCGGGCCGATGCGGGTGGCCCGCCGCGAGGCGCTGCTCGGCCTGGACCTGACCGACCGGCGCAGCGGCTACCCGCTCCAGATGGTCGTCCGCGCCGCCGACGCCGGCTGGCGCGTGGCCGAGACGGACGTCCCCTACCTGCCCCGCTCGGGCAAGTCCAAGGTCACCGGAACCTGGCGGGGTACCTGGCACGCGGTGCGGGACATGCGCCGGGTCCTGGCCGAGTCGCCGGGCGCCCGGACGGCACCGACCGAGGGGGCGTCCGCGTGAGCACCCTCCTCGTCATCGCCAAGGCCCCCGTCACCGGCCGCGTCAAAACCCGGCTGACCCCGCGGTTCACGCCCG
The DNA here is from genome assembly GCF_055604165.1 of Streptomyces sp. NPDC037242. Taxonomy (NCBI): domain Bacteria; kingdom Bacillati; phylum Actinomycetota; class Actinomycetes; order Kitasatosporales; family Streptomycetaceae; genus Streptomyces; species Streptomyces sp. NPDC037242. The sequence continues at coordinate 560,080 of NZ_JBVJUY010000001.1, read as the reverse complement.
AGCAGGCCGCCGACCTGGCCCGCGCCGCGCTCCAGGACACCCTCGCGGCGGTCCTCGCCACCCCTGCCCGGCGCCGCGTCCTGGTCCTGGACGGGCAGCCGGGGCCCTGGCTGCCGGACGCCATCGAGGTCGTCCCCCAGGGCACGGGCGGCCTGGACGCCCGGCTGGCCGCTGCCTTCGCCCTGGCCGACGGACCGGCCCTGCTCATCGGCATGGACACCCCGCAGGTCACCCCCGGCCTCCTCGCGCCCGGGCTCGACTTCACCGAGGCCGACGCCTGGTTCGGACCCGCCGACGACGGCGGCTTCTGGGCCCTGGGCCTGGCCGAACCCGACCCGGCCCTGCTGCTCGGCGTACCCATGTCCGTACCGGAGACGGGAGAGGTGCAGCGCCGCCGGCTGACCGACGCGGGGCTGGCCGTGCGCGATCTGCCCGAGCTGTGCGACGTGGACACCCCCGCCGACGCGGAACGCGTGGCGCGGGCGGCTCCGCGTACCCGCTTCGCCGCCGTGCACTGCGAGCTGTGCGCGGCGACCCGGTGACCGCCCAGCCCACGGAGCCGGTCAACCGAGCCCGGCACAGGCCGACCCCCTACGAATCACGGACATCCGCGGTGGCGCGGCCCACGGGAGGGCCGAGCCTGGAACGCTTCCGCAGGTGAAGCCCCTTGCCGCCCTCAGCCCGCGCGCCGCGCTCGTGACCACCGCACTCGCCCTCGCCGCACTCACGGCGGTGCTCGTCCCCACCCTCATGGACGAGGGTTACCCCAGCGACCCCGTCGGGCTGTTCTGCTGGTACGCGGCCTGCTGGGTTCTCTTCACCGCCGCTCTGCTCGCTCTGCGCCGGGTCCCGGCCCGCCACGTCGCGTGGCTGATCGCCGCGGGTGCCGTCGCCGTCACGGTGACCGGGCTGACGGGACCACCGCGGACCAGCACCGACTCCTACCGCTACGCCTGGGACGGCCGCGTCCAGTCCGCCGGCCTCTCCCCGTACGACCACACCCCGCAGGACCCGGCGCTCGCCCGGCTCCGCGACCCCTGGCTCTTCCCCACCGGCGCCGCCTGCGAGGGCCCCGACATGGCGCCGATCCCGCACCCGGGCGGCGCGGCCCACTGCACCCGCATCAACAGGCCCGCCGTCCACACCATCTACCCGCCCGTCGCTGAGGTGTACTTCCTGGCCGTCGAGCAGCTCTCCCCCGTCGGCACCCGGCACAAGCCGCTCCAGATCGGCGCCGCCCTGATCTCCCTCGGTGTCACAGGCACGCTGCTCCTGATCCTGCGACGGCGCGGCGAGGACCTCCGCAGGGCCGCGTACTGGGCCTGGTGCCCTGCCGTCCCCATCGAGGCCGTCAACAACGCGCACATCGACGTCCTGGGCGTGCTCCTCACGGTGACCGGACTCGGCCTCGTCGCCTCCCGGGCCCTGACCCGGCGGACGGCGGGCGGAGTGCTGATCGGCGCCGCCATCGCCGTGAAGCTGATGCCGGCCGTCGTTCTCCCCGGCGTACTGTCCGGGGTCCGCCGCGTCCGCGACGCGGCCGCCGTGCTGCTGCCCGCCGCGGTCTTCGTCGTACTCGCCTACCTCCCGTACGTCCTCCTCTCGCACGGCCCGGTCTTCGGCTACCTCGGCGGCTACGTCCAGGAAGAGGGCTACGACGACGCCTCGGCCGGGTCCCGCTATGCGCTCCTGCGCCTGGTGCTGCCGGATGCCTGGTCGTTGCCCGTACTGGTCGTCGTCATGGCGGGCGTGTCCCTGTACGTGATGTGGCGCGGGGACCCGCGACGCCCTTGGAGCGGCGCCCTCCTGGTCACCGGCTGCGCCTTCGCCCTCCTCACGCCCGGCTACTCCTGGTACGCGCTGCTCCTGGTCGCGCTCGTCGCTCTCGACGGACGGTGGGAGTGGCTGGGCATCGCGCCCGCGGGGGCCGCCGCGTACGTCCTCGGCCCGACCTTCCACAACCAGCCGGCGCTGAGCACCACCGCGTACGGCGTCGCGGTCGCCCTCGTCCTGTCCGCGACCTGGGCCCGTCGCCGAGCCTGACTCCGTGACTCCCGGCTACCGGCTACCGGCTACCGGCTACCGGCTACCGGCTACCGGGAAGGCGACGTCGGGCGGCCCCCACCTCAACGGCAGCTGCTCCGATGTCTGGGCGCTGTGCCTGAACGTCCGCCAGGGACACGCCCAGTAGGGGCTTGAAGCCGTGGCGGTCCGGGCTCAGGCTGCGAGGGTGGCGGTCAAGAGCCACCCGGTGCTGCGGAGCCGGACCGCGCCGGCGGTCTCGTGAGCGCCGAGGACTTCGGTGAGGCGGCGGCGCGCACGAGCCTGAGTGGCGGGATCGACCGTGCTCAGGAGGTGCCGGCCGGGGCCGGAGTCGAGGAGGAAGTCCGCGGCTTCCTGGGCGGTACGGCCCCAGCTCCCGTGCGCCTGGACGTGCTCGGCGTGCACGTTCTGGAGACCCGCCTTACGAAGTAGGCCGGTTGCGGTGTCGGGGTCGGCGAGGGAGAACATACCCGGTCCGCCAGGGGCTCCGAAGCCGCCGATCGGCAGGATCTCCTTGAGTGCGGTGAGCGCGGTCAGCCACTCGTTTCCTTCGGGTTCCGCCGCACTCAGGAAGGCGATGCGCCCACCCGGACGCAACGCAGAGGCGATGTTGGCGAACGCGGCGGCGGGGTCGGAGAAGAACATGATGCCGAAGCGGCTCATCGCGACGTCGAAGGCGGCACGGGGCAGGTCATGAACCTGGGCGTCGCCGTGCGTGAAGGAGATGTTGGTGATGCCTGCTTCGGCAGCGACGGTCCTGGCTCGCTCGATCATGGGGCCGGAGAGGTCGAGACCTGCCGCGGAGCCCTGCTCCGCGGCCCGAGCGGCCAGCCGCGTGGTCGCGCCCGCGCCGCAGCCGATGTCGAGTACGTCCTCCCCGGGGCGAATCGACGCGGCCGCCAGCAGCGGCTCGTTGAAGCCGGCGTTGACGGCGTTCCAGCGGTCGTGATGCGCGGCCCAGTGCGTGCCCTCGTAGCCGTTCCAGGCCTGCGCCTGGCCGGTGTTGGCGATCTGCTGCATGCGGAAGTGACCTCCGGACGAGTGGGAAGAGCCCCTAGAATGGGCGCACGCCCAAAGAGTATGGGCAGATGCCCATACTCGCAACGCCCCTGCCTCTGGAGGAAGTTGATGTCACCGCGCGGAGTCGCCATCGAAGGTCTGCGGGAGCGGCTGTTCGCGGCAGCGGAGCGCGTCCTGGCCCGGGACGGGGCCGCGGCACTGACGAGCCGGGCGGTCACCGAGGAGGCCGGGTGCGCCAAGGGCGTGCTGCACACACACTTCGCCGGTCTGGACGAGTTCGTCGCCGAACTGGTCCTGTACCGGTTCGGGGCGGCAGCAGCGCTGTCGGAGGACCTGCCCTCCAGAGCGGGCACTGGTTCGGTACCGGACAACCTCGCGGGTGTGGCCTCAGCCGTGCTGTCCCTGGATCCGGGGCTGGTCGGGCTGGCGGTGACGCGACCACTGGCAGCCCGGCGCGTCCGGGAGGCCTGGCAGGCCGGCGCCCCGGGGTTCACCGCGATCCAGGAGGCGGTCAGCGGCTACCTGCGCGCGGAGCAGGGTCTCGGGAGGGTCGCGGCGCCGATGGACGTGGAGTCGGTGGCGCTCGCACTCGTGGGCACGCTGCACCACCTCCTGATGACCGGCGGCCCGGCCGATGCCGCGCCGGATTCGCAGGCGCAGGTCGAGCGACTCATCCGCACGCTGACCCACCCGGCGTAACGCCCCTCGGGCGGCGCGGTCCGGCACATACGGGTCAATCCGAGGACGCGCAGCGTGCACATCCGTACGTGCTGTGCGCCTATCGACGTGGGCGCTGGTCCCCAACTGGTCCGCAGCGACAACGCCGTTGTTGTCGGGCGGGGCGTCTTCTCGGCTCGGCGTCGCGGGTCGAGGATGACCTCCGGCGACTCGATCACGGTGTCCGGGTCGACGGGGGCACGGCAGGCCGGCGAGCGGTCACGACGTTTCGCCGGGCGTATCGAGCGGCTTCCGACCGGTTCGCCACGCCGAGCTTGCGGAGCACGGCGGCGACGTGGTGCTCCACGGTGCGCCGCGACAGGAACAGCTCATCAGCGATCTCGGCATTGCGGAGTCCGTCGGCCAAGAGGGCGAGCACCTCCTGCTCGCGGGTGCTCAGTCCGGCGTACGACAGCGCGGCCCCGCCGAGAGGGGCGGCAGCTCGCGGGCGTCACCCGCCCGATGCCTGCGTGCGGCCGGCGAGGGGGCTATGGCCTGACTTCAGCGGTCGGACGTCTTCCCCGGCCGCTCCAGGCGCGTGCGGTGAGAGCGATCGAGCCGTCAGCCTCGGTGGGGACGTCGGCTCGCAGACGCTCACGCAACGCGTCCTGCCGCTTCCGCGGCAGTGAAGCGAGGTACGACGGGGCAGGCCCTTGCCCGCCCAGGAACGGGGCCCAGTAGTCGTCGAAATCCCTGAAGTGTGTCGGGATGTTGATCTCGTCGACCTCCACGTACGCCAGGCCGGCCGCTCGCAGCAGTCCGTCCAACGGGCCCGGCGCACACAGGGGGAACCGGAGGGCCTCGTCCAGCTCCCGGCTGCCCTCGTCCAGGGAGACGGCGGCTTTCCAAAAGTAGCGGATCAGTTCCATGCCCCCCTGGGTGTAGTCCCAGAGGTACGCGGCGACCGTGCCGCCGGGGCGAACGATGCGGGCCATCTCGGCGACCGCCCGCTCAGGAGCAGGGACGAAGTTGAGGACCAGGCCGCTGACCGCCACCGACGCCCGGCCATCCGGGAACGGCAGCCTCATCGCATCGCCGCGTACGAACTGGGCCCGGGAATCCGTGACGTGCTGCCGGGCGTACCGGACGTAGCCGTCCGACGGCTCGACTCCCACCACCCGCCTGGGACCGGCCACGTCCAGGACCGCCCGCGTGACGGCACCCGTCCCGCAGCCGATGTCCCGCCAGTCACTGCCCTCCGCAACGCCCAACCGGCGGACGCACTCCACCGCCACCTGCCGGCTCCACCGCCCGATGTACGGCTCGTATGCTTCCCCTTCGCCCCACACCGGCGTTCACCCTCATCCCGGACGGCCGGGGCCCGGCGGGCCCGGACACCAACCGCCTCGAACCAGCATGCCCGGGGCCCCACCCGCTCGCAGCTCGGCCGGGAGCACCAGTCAAGACGTGCGGGCCGCACATCCGCCGCGGACGGATCCCCCCTCAGCAGGGACGGATGTCACCCCAGCCCGAGAGGTTCCTCGCATGCGGAGGGCCAGGGCGGCGCCAGGGCAGTTCCGGTCCCGCTGGAGCACAACCGCTCCAATGCCTCGTAGATCGGGGAATCGGAAGCGCCATCCACCTCCGCGCCGGCCTGTGCGGAAACGGGTCGCGACTCCTCAGACCCGAGCCCTCGCTCCGAAAGCCTGCCATCGACCGCGCTCCGGCCGGGGTCGTGCCCGGTGCCACACGGTCGCAGCCCGCGCAGCGCGTCCGTGAAACCACATCCACCGGCTCCGCGCAGCCCTCCGCCGGCTCCGCTCCCCCGCAGTACCCGGCTCCAGCGTCGCGGCCAACCGGCCCGCAGAATGGACGTGCGACCACACTGCGACCACCATGGCTCCGGACGCACGAAAGGCCGCCCTCCCACGGATGAGAGAACGGCCTCCGACCTGCGTTTCCGCAAAGTCGGGACGACAGGATTTGAACCTGCGACCCCTTGACCCCCAGTCAAGTGCGCTACCAAGCTGCGCCACGTCCCGATGCCCGTTGACCTGGGGTTTCCCCTGGTTGAACGCGCAGGAGAACGATACCGCACTTCGCGGGGTGGTCGCGCGCACCTTTCTCGCGCTTGACCTCAAGCGCGCTTGAGGTTGCACGATCGGTGCATGACACAGGCAACCGCGGACACCGGGTTCCGCTACGAGGATCTGAGCCGCCTCATCGCGCTCATGACCGGGGCCGAGAAGCACGGCCCCGCCGCCACCTCCACGCTCGACGCGCTGTGGGTGCTCTACGACCGGGTCCTGCGCGTCGGCCCCGCGAGCGCCCAGGACACCGGGCGGGACAGGTTCTTGCTGTCCAAGGGGCACGGGCCGATGGCCTACTACGCCGTGCTCGCCGCCAAGGGCTTCTTCCCCGTCGACTGGCTGAGCGGATTCGGCTCGTACGACTCCCCCCTCGGGCACCACCCGGACCGCACCCTGATCCCGGGGGTGGAGATCGCCAGCGGCTCCCTCGGGCACGGGCTCCCGCTCGCCGTCGGCAGCGCGCTCGGGCTGCGCGCCCAGGGGCTGGACGACCCGGCGGTGTGGGTGCTGATCGGCGACGCCGAGCTGGACGAGGGCAGCAACCACGAGGCCATCGCGTACGCCGGCTCGGCCGGGCTGGAGCGGCTCCACACGATCGTGATCGACAACGACTCGGCCACCCACGGGTGGCACGGCGGGATCGCCTCCCGGTTCGAGGCGGCCGGCTGGTCCGCGGTGACGGTGGACGGGCACGACCACGCCGCGCTGCACGCCGCCTACACCGCACCGCATCCGGGCCGGCCGCACGCCGTCGTCGCCCGCGTCGAGAAGAAGCAGTAGGGAACAGGGGGAAGTCATGGACACCATGCGCGAACGGTTCGTCTCGGTCACATCGCGAGTGCTCGACGAGGACCCGCGGCTGGCACTCGTGCTCGCCGAGATCACCATGGACGGGTTCCGGCCCGCCCAGCACCGCCACCCGGACCGGGTGATCAACGTCGGCATCCGGGAGCAGCTCCTGGTCGGCGTCGGCGGCGGGCTGGCCCTCACCGGGCTGCGGCCCGTCGTGCACACCTTCGCCAGCTTCCTCGTCGAGCGGCCCTTCGAGCAGGTCAAGCTGGACTTCGGGCACCAGGGCACGGGCGGGGTCCTGGTCAGCGCGGGCGCCAGCTACGACTGGCCGGCCGGCGGGTTCACGCACATGTCACCGGGCGACGTGGCCCTGCTGGACACCCTCGACGGCTGGACGGTCCACGTCCCCGGGCACCCGGACGAGGCCGAGGCGCTGCTGCGCCACGCGTATGCGGCGGGCGACGACAAGGTGTACGTCCGGCTCTCCGGGCAGTCGAACGCCGAGCCCCGCCCCATGGCGGCCGACCTGGGCTTCCAGACCGTACGGGAGGGCAGCGCCGGCGTGGTCCTCGCGGTCGGGCCGCTGCTGGACAACGCACTGGCGGCGACGGAGGGCCTGGACGCGACGGTCCTGTACGCGCCCACGGTGCGGCCCTTCGACGACGCGGCGCTTCGCGCGGCCGTCGGACGCGCCACCGCCGACGTGGTCCTGGTCGAGCCCTACCTCGCCGGTACCTCCACGACCGCGGCCGCCCAGGCCCTCTCCGAAACCCCGCACCGCGTCCTCGGGCTCGGCGTCGGCCGCGCCGAGCTGCGCCGCTACGGCACGCTCGACGAGCACGTGGCCGCCCACGGCCTGGACCCGGCGTCCCTGCGCGCCCGCATCGACGCCTTTCTGCGGCCGCAGCGCTAGGGGGTGTCTGGGCCCGGCGTCGGCACGGTCGTCCGCGACCGCCCCGCCGCCGGGCTCAGTCCGTGGCGGGTGTCAGTTCGGGGTGCGCCGCGACCAGGCGCTTCGGGGCCGCCTGGAGCCAGGAGTCGACCAGGATCGAGCGCAGCTCGGCCACGTCCTCCACGGCCGCCAGACGCACCCGCAGCCAGGCGTAGTTGTCGTCGTGGCCCTCGCGTATGAAGAACTTCTCCGGCTCCGCCCCGATCAGCTCGGCCCGGTCCTCCTTGGGGCACTTCACGCCGATCGAGGTGTCGTCGTCGGCGAGCGAGACGAAGATCCTGCCGTTCTTGCCGCCCACGCGGAAGGTGGGCATCCCCCAGGCGAGCTTCTCGCTGCTGTCGGGGAGCGACAGTGCGATCTTCCTGACGTCCTGCGCCGTCGTGGCCATCCCCGCGACTCCTCTCCGGACACCGGTGAACCCTCGTCCGTCGACGGTAGCCCCCACCACTGACAACCGCCCCGGACCGCACCCTCAGCCGCGCCGGTCCTCCCGCTCGTGGACCAGGGCCACCAGTTCCGCCGCCAGCTCCTTCACGGTGGCCAGGCCGTCCGTCCCCCACCGCCGCGGCACCGTGTCCACCGCGCACACCGTCCCGAGTACGATCCCCCGCCGGTCCGTCAGCGGCGCGCCCACGTACGACCGCACCCCGCTCTCGTCCACGACGGCGTTGCCCGCGAAGCGCGCGAAGTCCCGTACGTCCTCCAGGACCAACGCCCGGCGCCGCACCACGACGTAGGGGCAGTACCCGTGGTCCCGGGCCAGTACCCGCGCCGGGTAGCCGCTCGCCGGGGCGTCGGCCGAGTGGTGCAGTCCGGCGAAGAACTGCCGTTCCTCGCCTATGAAGTTGACCCCGGCATAGGGCGCGGCCAGGGTGTCCGCGACCCGCCTGGCGAAGGCGTCGAGCTCCCCGTCCGGCCGCTCGCCCAGGCCGAGTTCACGCAGCCGGACGGCGCGCGCCGGCGCCTCCCGGTCCACCGGTGTCAGCAGCAGGTGCCCGGTCGATTCGTAGTACGTCATGGCGCTTCCCCCACATCCTGATACTTCCGCTGGTTCGCTGTGGACAGCAGGTGGTGGACGAGCGCGGCGAGCGCCCCCGTCCCGGACTTCGTCAGCCGCGCGTCGCACCGTACGACGGGCACGTCCGGCCCGAGCCCGACCGCTTCGCGGACCTCCTCGGCCGCGTAGCGGTGGCCGCCGTCGAACTCGTTGACGGCGACGATGAAGCCGATCCCGCGCCGCTCGAAGAAGTCCACGGCGGGGAAGCAGTCGGCGAGGCGGCGCGTGTCGGCCAGCACCACCGCTCCGAGCGCGCCGGCGCACAGTTCCTCCCACAGGAACCAGAAGCGCTGTTGCCCGGGCGTGCCGAAGAGGTACAGGACGTGGCGGGCGTCCAGGGTGATCCGGCCGAAGTCCAGCGCGACGGTCGTCGCCGTCTTCGCCTCGACCCCGTCCAGCGGGTCGGCGGCCTCGCTCAGCCCGCTCAGCAACTCCTCCGTGCTCAGCGGCTCGATCTCGCTGACCGAGCCCACGAAGGTGGTCTTGCCCGCCCCGAACCCGCCCGCGACCAGGATCTTCAGGGTCGCGGGCAGCTCGTGGGCGCGGCCCTCACAGTCGTTTGCGAAGGCCATCGAGCACCGCCTGGAGCAGGGACTGGTCGTCGGCCGCGAAAGCCGCGCCGCCGATGCCTCCGGGAAAGGGGAACCGCGGCGCCTGCACCGTCACCGCCCCGTGTTCCATCAGGTCGGACAGCAGCACCTTCACCACCACCGCCGGGAGCCGCAGTTGCCCGGCCACCTCGGCGACCGTGACGGCCGCCGCGCCGGCGCACAGCCGGAGCGCGAGGGTGTGTTCCGCGCCGAGCGGTGCGCGCGGGCGTACGCCGGTCGCCGTCACCAGGGACAGCAGGTCGAGCGCGACGGCCGACCGGGTCCGCCCGCCGCTCGCGGTGTAGGGCCGCATCACCCGGCCCGCAGAATCGTCCAGCCACGGCGTGTCACGCGGCGCCCCCGATGCCCCCCTGGCCCGGACCCTCATCGCTCCGGGTCGGCGACGGGCCGCCGCGGCGGGGCCGCCAGGTAGGGCCGTACGCTCTTGACCAGCATCGCCATCTCGTAGCCGAGCACGCCCGCGTCGGCCTCCCGGTCGGCGAGCACCGCCAGGCAGGTGCCCGATCCGGCCGCCGATACGAAGACCAGGGCCGTGTCGAGTTCGACCACCACCTGGCGGACCTCGGCGCCGTCCCCGAACCGGGATCCGGCGCTGCGCCCGAGCGAGTACAGCCCGGAGGCCAGCGCGGCCATGTGGTCGGCGCTGTCGGCGTCCATCCCGTGTACGCAGGTCACGAGCCCGTCCGCGGTCAGCAGCACCGCGCTGCGCGTGTACGGCACGCGCTGCACGAGGCCGCTGAGCAGCCAGTCGAGATCCGAGAGCCGGCCGGTCCTGGTCGCCACTTCGCCGCTCATGGGGGTGTGCTCCTCGATGCTGGGGAATTCCGGTACGGGTACGGGGGTCGGGGTGGTCCGGATCATGTCCGGTGCTCCGACTGGGCGAGGCCGAAGCCGCGCTGGAAGGCGGCCATCAGGCCGGGGTCGTGCACGGGCTGTTCGCCGTCGTCGGCCCGCCGGGGTGCGGGGGCGTCCCGCAGCTGGGGTACGAGGTGCTGCTGGGCCCGTCGTTTGGGCAGCGGCGGGCGGTCCTCGCCCACGCGGGCGGCCGGTACGGGCAGCAGCGGGCCCGCGACGGTGACGGCGGGCTCCGCGGGCTCCACCGCGGCCAGAGGTTCGGGCACGGCCGCGGGCTCCACGGCGTACACCGGGGGCATGGGGGCCATGGCGGGCATGGGGGCGGGCTCGGTTCGGGGCGCCGGACCCGGCACCTCGACGGCCCGGGCGGGCACCGCCGCCGGGGCCCCGGCCGGCTCCGGCCGGGCCGGTCCCACGCGTACGGGCTCCAGGGGCGGTACGGCGGCGCCGTCGGCCCACCCGGCCCCCTCCGCGGTCCCCCACGAGGTGGCCCGGGAGCCCCCCAGGGCATCGGCGGCGCCCGGCGCCTCCGCCCCCAGGAGGTCCTGCGGCAGCACCAGCACGGCGAGCACACCGCCGTAGATGTTGGACTTGAGCTCGACGGCCACCCCGTGCCGCCGGGCGAGCGCCGAGACGACGAACAGGCCGATCCGGCCGTCCGCCAGCAGGTGCCGGACGTTGATCTGGTCGGGGTCGCCGAGCAGGGCGTTCATCCGGTGCTGTTCCTCGGGCGGCATGCCGAGGCCCCGGTCCTCCACCTCGATCGCGATCCCGGCGGTGACCCGCTCGGCCCGCACCACGACATCGGTGTCGGGGGCGGAGAACACCGTGGCGTTCTCGACCAGTTCGGCCAGCAGGTGCACCACGTCGGCGACGGCGTGCCCACGGACGGTGCCGCCGGCCGGGGGCACCACCTTGACCCGGGTGTACTGCTCGACCTCCGCGACGGAGGAGCGCAGCACCTCGCTCAGGTCGATGGGCCGCGTCCACTGGCGCCGGGAGGCGGCGCCGCCGAGCACGGCGAGGTTCTCGGCGTGGCGGCGGATCCGGGTGGCCAGGTGGTCGACGTGGAAGAGCTCCTTGAGGAGGTCCGGGTCCTCGACCGTGTCCTCCAGGTCGTCCAGCAGCGAGATCTCGCGGTGCACGAGCGATTGCAGCCGGCGTGCCAGGTTGACGAAGACCTCGACCTTGCGGTCGCTGTCGGACGGGGTGACGGGTCCGCCCAGCCGGACCAGCGAGGCGTGCGCCTGTTCGCGGGCGCCGCGCAGTTCCTGCGAGAGCAGCCAGAACTCGTCCACGCCCGCCGGGTCGGTGCCGGGCGGTGGTCCGGTCGGCCCGCCGCGCACCGGGCGACCCGGGGCCTCGCCCCGTTCCAGCCGGTCCGCGGCGGTGCGCAGCTCCTGGCGGCCGCGCACGCTGGAGCGGCGCAGCGCCTCACAGCGGTCGCGTACGGTCTTGGCGGCGCGCTGGGCCCCGAGCAGGGCGGCCGCGAGGGCGCCGACGACGAGCAGGGCGCAGCCGGTGAGCACCGGCCACAGGCGGACGTCCCGGTCGCCCGCCCCGCCGCCGAGCTGGAGCGTGAAGATGACCGCGGCGGCGCCGCTGAGCCCGGCGGCGAGCGTGGGCAGTACGGCGGCGCGTACCAGCTGGGGCCGTATCTGCCGGCCGGGACCGGTGACGGCGTGTCTCGACGGGGCGTGGCGGGCGGCGCGGAGTCCGGACATCGGCGTCCTCGGTCAGTGGGGCCCGGAGCCCCCAGCGTTCCGGGGTCCGGTGTTGATCACCGGACACCCACGCTAGACCGCGCGCTGCCGCCCCGGACGCCCAGTTGGGGAACTTCGCCGGGGTGCTTCCCGCTCCCGATGGAGCGCTCGTACGGACGGCCGAATGCGCCGGGAGCGTGTACGCCCCGGCTGTCCGAGGGCGCGCGCCGCCCGGCCCGCTCACCTGTGCCCCGCGGCCCTCCACACACCCGCCCGCCCCGCGAACCCCGCGGGCACCCCGGACCCCACGGGCGCCACCAGGGCTCGCGCGGCGCGCCGCGGTCTCTTCACAGCGGCGGTTCCTCGCGTAATGCCAGTCAACCAAGGTTGATATTTGGTCAATTGTGGTTGAGTATCGCGGGGATCATGTAGGTGGAGAGCGCGAGGGGGAACCTGCCGGATGAAACGGCACATGTTCGATCGGGCCAAATGGTCCGCGGTCGGCCACCGCAGGGGTGGAAGCAGAGTGAGCCTGCGCATCCTCTGCGCAGGCGTGCTTCCCACGGCGCTGGCGGCAGGCCTGCTGGGCGCGTGGCCCGCTGCGGCCGTCGACGGGGCGGACACGTCAGAGCCCATGAACCGCGTCATGGCCGTCCGGCTCTGGCAGTCCGGCGGTGCGGGACTGCGCGAGGCCGCCGAGCGGGCACTGCTCGGCTCGGACGAGGACATCAGGAAGTTCCTCGACGAGAGCCTGCAGATCCAGTACGACGACGATTCCGTCACCGCGAGCCGCCTCATCAACGTGGGCGGCGTAGCAGTCCGGACGGCGACCAAGCAGGCGCTCAAGGGCACGCCCGCGCAGTTGGACACCTTCCTGAAGGACGGCTGGAAGGCTCCTCTCAACGAGGACCGCCAGGTCGAGGTCTCGCGGATCATCAACCTGGGCGGGACCGGGGTCAAGGAGGCCGGCAAGGCCGCCCTGAAGGGCACTCCGGAGGACATCGCCAAGTTCCTCGACGAGGGCCAGTACGCGGCGCGCGAGTCGGACAACGAGGTCGCGGTCTCCAAGCTGGCCGGCAGCGGCGGTCCGAACGTCAAGGCGGCCGCCAGGGTCGCCCTGCGCGGGACCCCGGACGACATGGTCGAGTTCCTGGAGATCGGGCAGTTCACGGCCCGTAACCGGGACCAGGAGTACGCCACCGTCGAGCAGTTGACGGCAGACGCCAAGCAGGCCGGTCTCCAGGCCGAGGACGCCATGAAGGCGGCCGAGCTCGCGTCGGCCGCCGCCATCGAGGCGGCGGCCAAGGCGAAGGAGGCCGCGCAGAAGGCCGCCCACGAGGCGGAGCTGGCCCGGAACGACGCCACGCGCGCCGCGGTGAAGGCCACGCAGGCCGCCAACGCGGCCCGCGCCGCAGCCGCTGCCGCCCAGCAGGCGATCAGCTCGGCGAACGCGGCCAGCCGTGCCGCGCGCGTCGCGGCCCTTGCGGCGGCCCAGACCGCGACCGCGGCCGCGAACGCCGCGAACGCCGCCAACGACGCGTACAACGCGGCCATCGCCGCCGGTAACGACGCCTCGCAGGCCGCTCGCGCGAAGACCCTCGCGGGCGTCGCCCGTATGGCGGCCAGTCTCGTCGAGACTTCGGCCCTCGCCTCCGACATGGCCGGAGCGGCTTCCCTGGCCGCCGGACTCGCGGCGAACGCCTCCAAGAGCGCGGGCGACAACGCCAACGCGGCAGCGGACGCGGCCGAGTCGGCCAACAACTACGCGGACGCGGCCGGGAACTCCTCGGCCGAGGCCCGCCAGGCCGCCGTCGAAGCCCGTCGTCACGCGAACGCCGCCAACCGCGCCGCCGACCAGGCGTCCGCGCTGGCCCGGCGTTCCGCGGCCGCGGCCTTCGAGTCCCGTGACGCGGCCCGTTCCGCTGCCAAGCACGCCCGTGCTGCCGCCGACGCGGCCGACGAGGCCGCAGCCCACGCCGGCGAGGCGGCGAACGCCGCTGCCCAGGCGACCAAGCACGCCGCGGCGGCCAAGACGGCGGCCGAGGCCGCCGATGCCGCGGTCGCCACGGCGAAGAACGTCGTCAAGATCGCGCGGGAGACCGAGGACGCGGACCTGGCGATGCGGACCGAGGCCGCCGTCGAGAAGGCCAAGTCCCGCAAGGCCCAGACCGACGCCTACATCTCCAAGGCCGCTTCCGAGCAGGCCGAGACCGTCAAGCTCGACGCCACTGCGGCCACGCTGGCCGCCGAGGCGGCCAAGCCTGACGTGGACGTCAAGGCCACCGCCGCCAAGGGCCGTGACCTGGCCATGAAGGCCATGAAGCTGCGCGGCCCCTGGAGCCAGGCGTCCGCGGCCATCGCGCTGGAAGGCACCGACGCCGAGGTCCTGGAGTACCTGCGCACGCGTTGGAAGCAGACCGGCCAGGACGAGATCCGCGAGCGGGTCTTCCAGCTCAGCGGACAGAGCCCCTACCTGTCGGTGCGCACCGCCGCCGCGAACGTGCTGAACGGCACGCCCGAGCAGGTCAGCGGCTTCTACACCGCCGGCCAGTACACGGCCGGTACGGACGACCTGGCGGTCGAGGTCTCGAAGTTCAACAACTTCGGCGGCCCGAGCGTCAAGGACGCCACCAAGAAGGCCCTCGCCGACGGCAGCGGCAAGGCCCTCGCCACCTTCCTCGCCGTCGACCAGTACTCGGCGCGCACCACCGACGAGCAGGTCATCGCCTCCAAGCTCGTCAACGACGGCGGCCCCGAGGTCAAGGCAGCCGCCAAGATCGCCCTGGCCGGCCCCGCCGACCTGCTGCACAACTTCGTGAGCGTCGGCCAGTTCATGGCCGATCGCAAGGACAAGCTGGCCGAGCACCACAAGAACCAGATCGACCGCCTGATCGCCGAGGCCTCCGGCATCGCCGCCAAGGCCAACGAGAACCGCTGGCGCGCGGCCGAGGCGGCCGCCAAGGCCAACGCGGCCAAGGCCGAGGCCGACGCCGCGGCCCTTGAGGCGAAGAAGTCCGCGGAATCCGCCGCCAAGTCCGCCGTGGACGCCAACAACTCCGCGACCGCCGCCGAGGCCAGTGCCACCGCGGCGAAGAACTCCGCGACGGCCGCGCGCAACGCGGCAGCCGCCGCCGGCCGCGACGCGGACGCCGCCGAGGAATCCGCCGCCCAGGCCGCCTTCTCCGCGAAGTACGCCCGTGACTCGGCGACGAAGGCGAACGAGTCCGCCGCTGCCGCCCGTGAGTCGGCCATCGCGGCGGGCAAGAGCAAGGACGAGGCCAACGCCCTCGCCTCCCAGGCGTGGAACGTGGTCAAGACCAAGCTCGAAGCCGAACAGGCCGCCGCACGCCAGGCGGCGGAAGAGGAGCGCAAGAAGCAGGCCGAGGCCGCGAAGCAGTCGAAGAAGAAGACCTGCTACGTCCCCGTCAACCGGGACAGCCTGCCCCCGTGCATGCTGGGCGCCGAGCCCGACGAGATCCTCTACGGGACCGTCGACCTCTCGGTGGCCAAGCTCGTGGGCAACGTCATCTGGGAGCTCTCTGGCGGCGCCGACATCCAGCGCTGCATCCAGGAGCCGTCCTGGGGCGGCTGCGCCATGGCCGTTGCCGGCGTCACGCCGTTTGGCAAGGCCCTCAAGGTCGTCAAGTGGGGCGAGAAGGGCGTCGAGGCCGCGATCGACGCGCGGAAGGTGGAGAAGGCCGTCGAGTGCGCCACCGACGTGGCGCGCAACAGCTTCCCCGCCGGCACGCGCGTCCTGATGGGCGACGGCTCGGCCCGACCCATCGAGCAGATCAGGATCGGCGACTCGGTTCTCGCAGCCGACCCGGTCTCGGGCGTCAGCGGGCCGCGCCGCGTCGAGGCGACCATCTACACCCCCGACGACCGTGACTTCACCGACGTCACCGTCAACGCCGCGAACGGCGGCGGAACCGTCACCGCCACGGACCACCACCCGTTCTGGTCCGAGACGTCGAAGACCTGGACCGACGCGGGCGACCTCACCACCGGTGACACCCTCCGGATGCCCGACGGGAACGCCGCGCAGATCGACGCGGTCCGCCACTGGAAGACGCTCCAGCCCGCGTACAACCTCACCGTCGACGACCTGCACACCTACCACGTGCTCGCAGGCACCACCCCGGTCCTGGTCCACAACGACACGCCGTGCCGGGTTCCCACGGTGCTGGACATCCGCAAGCTCCTCCCCGAAGGGGAGACGTTCAACTCCTACGGCAACAAGGTGTGGGGGGTCGGTCCCGACGACGCCGAGGCGGCCTTGGCGCACAGCGCTGAACACTGGAAGGAGCTGGGCGTGACCATGGAGCAGGCCCAAGCCTTCAAGCTGTTCTACGAGGACGCGGCCAGCAAGGGTCTGGGCGGGAAATCGGCCCCTCCGCGCGCGAGACTGATGGCTGACATCATCAAGAAGTTGGGCGGATAGCCAGTGGAGCAGGACAACCCGGCACAGACGATCACGTTGGTGCTGACCTGCCTGGACGGCCCCGAGTGCGTCGTGTCCTTCGAGCCGTGGGGCGCGCAGCACGTGCTGCGCCGTGAGGACCGGTTCACCGTCTCCGTGACGGCGCCCGCGCCCGTCGACTCCATCGAGGTGTCCTACGGCTCGGACGGCATCGTCGTCTGCCTCCTGATCGACGGCGAGATCACGGTGACCAACCGGGCGGGCGAGAACCTGCCGATGTAGTCACCACCACGCCCAGAAGCACTGCGGACGCCCGGCCGGACTTCGGCCGGGCGTCCTGCTTTTCCCCGTTCCGGCCCTTTGACCGTGGTCTGACCTCCTGGTCATGGACGCACGGGGGCCGGGGTGCCCTGGCACGAGCTCGAAGAGGTGCCCGCGGGGCGGGAGGAGGTGCCGGGTCCGCTGCGCGGGCTCGTGAGGCTGGGGAAGCGGCGGACGTCCTGGGCGCGGTTGGAGAAACGTCTCGGATGGTCGACGGGGCACCCCGTCTTCGCGCCGACGGCGGCCCGCCTGTTCGAACCGCTTCCCGGCCTCGACCCGAAACACCGGCGCAAGGTGCTCGTGTTCCTGGCGCAGCGCGCCCACCGCGGCGACATCGAGCCCGCCGGCGTCGAACGCCCGGCCTTCCTCGGGTTCGCGGCCAACCGGCACCGGGCCGTACCGCTGCTCGCCGACCGCGACGCCGGCGTGCGCACCGGTGCGGCCTGGGTGCTCCGGATGATCCCGGGCGACGGGCTGTCGCAGGCGCAGGAGCAGGAGCTGGCGGAGTTGCGCAGGCCGGCGGCCGTGGGGGCGACCGGACGGCGCTGGTCTCGCAACTGCTCGCGATCGGAGTGCTGTCGCGTCCCGGCGACGCGGCGGCCACGGTGGGGTGGCTCCGGCCCTGGCTGGATCACGACCGCGCGCATGTACGGCTGGCTGCCGCGCGGGCGACGCTGTCGACGGGCGCGCCCGACGGGGTGGCGGGGTTGGGCCACCGCGTGGCCCGGACGCTCGCCGAGATCGGCGGCGGGCTGCTGCCCGAGGTTCCCTGGTGGCCCGAGCGCCGCACGGTCGTGGGCCGCCTCGCGGACCGGCTGGCCGGTCATCCGCAGGAGGCGGCCGCACTGGTCCGCGGGCTGTCCGCGCACCGCAGCGCCGACCTGCGGTACGACGCCGTGGCGGCGGGCACGCACCTGCGCCACTGGCGGAGCCCGGAGCCAGGGGTGTGGGACACGGTCGCCGCCGGCCTGGACGACGAGAACTGGGTCGCCTCCGCGGCCCTGGACGTCATGGCCGGGGGAGGAGCGGCGGTGGCCCCGTACGCCGACCGCCTGGTCCGCTTCGCCGAGCAGGCCGGACCGGACACCTGGGAGACGCTGGGCGACAAGGCCTCACCGCCCGTGATCGCGGTCCGGGACGGCTCCGCACGGATGCCCGTACGCGGGGAATCCATGGACGACATGAACTGCCGGGACATCGGCCCGTAGAGCCGCAAGCCCTCTTCTGTGCCCCGCCGGGTGGCAGCCCGGCGGAGGACACCCCCGGGCCCATCAATGACACGTACGACCCGCTCGCGCTCCTCGTGGCTCAGCCGGGCCCCGTCAATGAGCTACCCGCCTCAGATCCGCATCTGGCGTCACCGCTCGCCCGCCAGGTCCAGATCACCGGCCCGAGACTCGCTCGGCTCCGGTTCCACCGGCTTCGGGCGACGCCACGGGTGGGCCAGCGGATGGGAGACCGGGCGCCACCAGGGGTCCACGGGCAGTGTTCCGGCAGGCTCGAAGGGCTCGCCCGGGCGCGGGAGCGCCACCGGCTGGCCAGCCTCCTCGGCAGCGTCGACCGTCCACTCCCCCGGCTCCGCCCAGGCATGGAGCGCTAGGTTGAAAGTGCCCCAGTGGATCGGGAGCATCACACCGTGCGGCTTGGATCCTTGCAGGTCAAGGTGGGCCTGGACGCCCTCCTGCGGGGTCATGTGGATGTCCGGCCAGCCCCCGGGCAGCGGGGTGTAGCCCGTGTAGTTCTCGGGCCAGTACTCCGAGTAGGCCCCGATCTGGATCATCGTGGCGTCGAAGGGGCCGTGCTCGGCGCCGATCTCCTTGAACCCGGGGAAGTACCCGGTGTCCCCGCTGTGGTAGATCCGGTGCTCGTCGCCCGCGACGACCCAGGAGGCCCACAGGGTGAACTGCTGGTTGCGCAGTCCGCGGCCGCAGAAGTGCCGGGCCGGGGTCGCGGTGAGCGAGAGGCCGGCGATCTTGGTGGTCTCGTTCCAGTCCAGCTCGCGCACCCGGTCGGCCGGGACGCCCCAGCGCTCCAGGTGCGCGCCGACGCCGAGCGGCACGGCGAAGACCGTGTCCGTACCGGCCAGCTGCTTGATCGTCGGGAGGTCGAGGTGGTCGTAGTGGTCGTGCGAGATCACCACGACGTCGACCGGGCCGAGCGAGGCCAGCGGCACCGGTACCGGGTGCAGCCGCTTGGGTCCGGCGAAGGGGAAGGGAGAGCACCGCTCACCCCACACCGGGTCGAACAGCACCCGCCGCCCGTCGATCTCCGCGAGCACGCTGGAGTGCCCCATCCAGGTCAGCCGCAAGCCGCTGACCGGCGGTTTCGCCAGATCTGCCAGGGTGGTCGGGTGGACCGGGACGGGCGCGTCGGGGTTGCGCCGGATCCGCTGCTCCTTGTGGAAGTAGATCTTGGCGAACTCCAGCATCGAACCGGAAGGCCTGATCCTGGCCCCGACCGGGTTCTGGAACACGCCGTCGGCGAAGTTCGGCGAGCGGTGGATCCGCTCCAGGCGAGCGCCGGACGGGTCCGCGCCGAAGGCTTCGGGCCGCATGGCGCGCAGCCGTGGACGCAGGGAACGGGAGCCGGTCAAGGCGCCTCCTGACGGAGTGGGGGCGGGACGGTCGGACGGCTTACGACCATCCCAACGCGTACCGGTCCCGAAGGATTCCGATCCGTACCCGCCATCATGCGCCGCTCCAGTCCCTCTAGAGCGGCAGCAGGTCCGGTCGCTTCGCCTCGACGTGGTCCCCGGAGGACTCCCCGCGCAGCCGGCGGCCGATCCACGGCACCAGGTACTCGCGGGCCCACTGGATGTTGTCGCGGGTCACGTCCACCGAGCCGCGCGGCTGCTGCGGCGGCCAGGGCTGGTCCGGATCCGCGGGCACCTCCAGGCCGAGCACCTGGGCGGCGCGCAGCGCGACCCGGGTGTGGCCCTCGGGCGAGAGGTGCAGCCGGTCCTCGTCCCAGGCCCGCCGGTCCTGTACGGACTTCAAGGACCAGAGGTCGAGCACCGGGCAGTCGTACCGGTCGGCGATCGCGCGCACGTGGGCGCTGTACGTCGCCACCTTGCCCCGCAGGTGCTTGAGGACCGGTACGCCGCGGGTGTCGAAGCCGGTGGTGATCATGACCTGGCCGACGGATCCGGTGAGGTCGGCGACGGCCGCCTCGAACCGCTCGGCCACGTCGTCCGGGTCGCTGCCGGGCCGGATGATGTCGTTGCCGCCCGCGCAGAAGGTCACCAGGTCGGGTGCGAGCTCCTTGGCCCGCGGGACCTGCTCCGCCACGATCTGGTCGAGGAGCCGCCCCCGGACGGCCAGGTTCGCGTACCGGAACCGGTCTTCTTCACGCCGATCGGCCAGGAGCACGGCCAGCCGGTCCGCCCAGCCGAGAAACGTTTCTCCGGGTCCCGGGTCCCCCACTCCCTCGGTGAAGCTGTCCCCGATCGCCGCGTACGAGCCGATGGTCTTGAGTGTCGTCGTCGCTGCCACGAGACCACATCCTTCACCCCGGCGCGTGACCTACGCCACCGTAGGCAGGGGTTGACGGACCGTGATTTATACCACCCGGCGGGTGAGGAATAACAGCGCGTGAGGCCGGGACCCCCCTCGGGTCCCGGCCTCACGCGGGTCAGGCTTCCGCCGGAGCGCCCGGCGGAGGGGCCGTCAGATGCTGACGCCCTTGGAGCGGAGGTAGGCCAGCGGGTCGATGTCGGAACCGTAGGACGGGCCGGTGCGGATCTCGAAGTGGAGGTGCGGGCCGGTCACGTTGCCGGTGGCGCCGGAGAGGCCGATGCTCTGCCCGGCGGTGACGCTCTGGCCGACCGAGACCGACAGCTGGGAGAGGTGGCCGTACTGGGAGTACTTGCCGTCGGCGTGCCGGATGACGACCTCGTTGCCGTACGCGCCGCCCCAGCCGGCGGAGACGACGGTGCCCGCGCCGACCGCCTTGATGGTGGTGCCGGTGCTCGCGATGAAGTCGACGCCCGTGTGGTAGCCGCTGGACCACATGGCGCCGGCGGTCTTGTAGGCGGTGGAGACGCCGCCGCCGACCGGGGAGACGAAACCGGAGGACGGCGCGGCCTGCTGCTCGGCGGGGGCGGCGGGCGCCGCCTGCGCCTCGTCCGCGGGGGCGCCGCCCTCGTCCGAGGGAGCACTGTCGAGCGCGGCCTGGTCGGCCCGGCCCTCGCCGGCGGAGGCCGGGTCGGCCGCATCGGCCGGGGATTCGGCGGAGGACTGCTCGACGGGGGCCGGAGCCTGCTTCGGGGCCGGAGCGGCGGTGGGAGCGGACTCCCCCTGGGCGCCGAGCGTCAGCTTCAGCCCGGGGTGGATCAGCGAGGGGTCGGCGCCGACGGCCGCGCGGTTGTCGGCGTACAGCTGCTGCCAGCCGCCGGTGAGGTGCTGCTGGGCGGCGATCTTGGAGAGATGGTCGCCCGGGACGACGGTGTACACGGACGGCGCGGCCGCCGCAGCGGCGGCGGGAGCGGCCTGCAGCGCCGCGGGAACCTGCGCGGCCACGACGGGCGCCGCGGCCGGGGCGGAGGCGGAGGCGGCCTGGGCGGAGGCGGCCCCGAACAGCGGGAGCACGAGGGCCGCGCCGCCGGTGCCTGCCATGGCGAAACCGCGGGATATCGAGGGGGACTTGGGACGGCGGTGCTTACCCTTTGCAGGCATGGTGAATTCCTCTCCGTCGCCTGCGAGGTGAGCTGTCGGGTTCGGACTGGAGATGTCCGGCCGTACATGAACAGCACATGTACGGCTTCACCCCGAGCCGTCCCGGTATAAAGATCCGGAACAGCGGCCTACCTGGTTCCCCCGCTCCTGCCGCGCGCGTGAATAGTCGGGTGCGGTTTCCGGATGGGGCAGGATTCGGCGGTCCATCCGGATCGAGAGCGAAGCTAATCGAGTTCGTCCACACGGAACAAGCCATGAATTTCCTGACGGAAACTCAAGGGTGATGATCCAGCGGAATTCCGGTCACCCTGCGTCCATTCCGCGGCGGCAACAGCCGCCCTGGGAAAGCAATTCGCCCATGATGATCAGGCACTCACGGTCACCGTATGATCTGGCTCACGGGGACGCGCCCGATCTCGCCTGCACTTATGGCAAGTTGCCGCCAAGTAGTGTAATTCGGACATCCCCTCAACCACCCGGAGGAGCCGCCGTGACCCAGCAGATACCCCAGAGCCCGTCCACCGAACCGGGGCTGGCCGGAGTGCGCAACTTCCGTGACGTGGGCGGCCTTCCGGCCGCCGACGGACGCAGGGTCAAGACGGGACGACTGTTCCGAAGCGGACATCTCGCGCATGCCACCGAAACCGACGCAGAGTTCCTCGCATCCCTCGGCCTGCACACCATCTTCGACTTCCGCAACGGCGCCGACCACGCGCTGGAAGGACGGGACGTGGAGCTGCCGGGCGTGCTCAACGTCAACATCCCGCTCTCGGACCCGGCGGACGGGCGGGAGTTCTGGAAGATGGTCCGCGACGGCGACCTCGACCAGCTCCGCTCGATCCTGGGCGACGGCAAGGCCGCGGATCGGATGGCGAACTCGTACCGCACGATCATCAAGAACCGCACCGCCGAGCACAGCCGGGTGGTGCACGCCCTGGCCGGGGACAGCGTCCCGGCCCTGATGCACTGCGCGGCCGGCAAGGACCGGGCCGGGCTGTCGATCGCCGTCACCCTGCTCGCACTGGGCGTCGGGCGCGAGGCGGTCGTGGCGGACTACTTGGAGTCGAACGCCCCGCACAACCGCTACCGGGTCCGCCGCGGCAGCCCGGCCCCCGAGGCCCGCTCCCCCGAGGTGATGGAGCTGCTCGCCCCGCTCTTCGACGCCCGCGCCGAGTACCTGGAGGCCGCCTTCGAGACCATCGACGGCCACTGGGGCGGCCTGGACCGCTACCTCGCCGAGGGCCTCGGACTCACGCCCGAGACCCTCGACCGGCTCCGCGACCGACTGCTCGACTGACCGCTCGACCGACTGCTCGACCGACCGCTCGGCCGACTGCTCAACCGAGATCGCCCGGCGGAGCAGGCCGTCAGCCGTTGCTGACGGCCTGCTTCACCAGCGTCCTGCCGAAGTCCCACATCAGCCCGCCGCCCCCGTGCGCCTCGTCCATGACCTCCCGGAAGGCCCTGACGAACCGGTCCACGTCCGCCTCGTCCACGACGAGCGGCGGGATGAGCTTGATCACTTCCAGGTGGTCCCCGGAGACCTGCGTGAGGATCCGGTGCTTCTGGAGCAGCGGCACCACGACCATCTGCGCGAAGAGCCCCTTGCGGGCCGCCTGCAGCATCGTCCACCGGCTGCGCAGCCCCAGCGAGGACGGGCGGCCGAACTCGATCCCGATCATCAGGCCGCGCCCCCGCACCTCGTGCAGCAGCTCGTACTCGTCCACCAGCGCGGCGAGCCGCCCCCGCAACAGGTCGCCCATGGCCCGGGCGTTGGCCACCACTTCCTCGTCCTCCATGACGGAGAGCACCGCCAGACCGGCCGCCATCGCCTGCGCGTTGGAGCCGAAGCTGGCGGAGTGCACGAGCACCCGGTCCATGGACGAGTAGACCTTCTTGAAGATCCAGTCCCTGCCCAGGGTCGCGCCGACGGGGACGTAGCCGCCCGACAGCGCCTTGGCCACGCAGACCAGGTCCGGCTCCACGCCCGGCTCGTGCTGGTACGCGTAGAAGTCGCCGGTACGTCCGAGGCCGGTCTGGACCTCGTCGGCGATCAGCAGCGCCTTGTGGCGGCGCAGCAGTTCCTGCGCGGCGGGCAGGAAGCCCGGCGGGGCCGCGAGTACGCCCTTGCCCTGGATCGGCTCGACGACGAAGGCGGCCACGTCGCCGCGCTTCAGCTCCCGCTCCAGGGCGGCCAGGTCCCCGAGCGCGATCTTCGTGTCGGGCAGCAGCGGCGCGAAGCCGTCCCGGAAGCCGCCCTCCCCGTTCACCGAGAGCGAGCCGGTGGTGAGCCCGTGGAAGGCGTGGTCGCAGTAGAGGATCCTGGGCCGCCCGGTGGCGTAGCGGGCGAACTTCAGGGCCGTCTCCACCGCCTCCGTGCCGCTGTTGCCGAAGAAGACCCGGTCCAGGTGCGGGCTGTAGGAGAGCAGCTTCTCGGCCAGCAGCCCCGGAAGCGGCTGGCAGTCGAAGCGGGTGAGGTCGGCGAGCTGCGCGTCCAGGACGTCGTGCAGGGCGCGCCGCACCACGGGGTGGTGCCGGCCCAGGCCCATGACTCCGAACCCGGCCAGCATGTCGAGGTAGTCGTTGCCCTCGGCGTCCCAGAAGTGGGCGCCCTCGGCCCGCTCGTAGACCTTGTCGAAGCCGATGGTGTGCAGCATCCGGGGCAGCTGGTGGTTGAGGTGGCGGGCGTGCAGCTCGTACCGCTCCCCGCCGCGCTCGGCCAGCAGGGCGCCGAGGTCGAAGCCCTTGCCCCCTCCGGTTGCGGGTGTCATGCCGACTTGTCCCGGTTGCTGCCGATCGTCTCCCGGGCCGCGCGCAGGGACTCCTTGAGCGAGCCCATGGTGGCCAGGACGGCGGTCGGCTCGTAGCCGCAGTGCGCCATGCAGTTCGCGCAGCGCGGGTCCTTGCCGCGGCCGTACTTGCTCCAGTCGGTGTCCTCGATCAGTTCCCGGTAGGTCGGCACGTACCCGTCGCTCATCAGATAGCAGGGGCGCTGCCAGCCGAAGAGCGAGTAATTCGGAATGGCCCAGGCGGTGCAGGGGAAATCGGCCTTGCCTTCCAGGAAGTCCAGGAAGAGCGGGGAGTGGTTGAGCCGCCAGCGCCGCCGGTTGCCGCCCGCGAAGGCCTTCTTGAAGAGTTCGCGGGTCTGTTCGACACCGAGGAAGTGTTCCTGATCGGGAGCCTTTTCGTACGCGTAGGCGGGTGAGATCATCATCTCGTCCACCTGGAGGTCGTCATTGAGGTAGTTGAGCACCTCGATGATGGTCTGCGGGGTGTCGGTGTTGAAGAAGGTGGAGTTCGTGGTCACCCGGAACCCGCGCTTCTTCGCCTCCTTGATGGCCGCGACCGCCTCGTCGAACACGCCTTCCTTGGCCACCGACTCGTCATGGCGTTCGCGCAGGCCGTCGATGTGCACGGCGAAGGCGAAGTACGGGGACGGGGTGAAGTTCTCGATCTTCTTGCGGAGCAGCATCGCATTGGTGCAAAGGAAGACATACTTCCGCTTCGCCACCAACTGGCGCACGATCTCGTGGATCTGCGGGTGCATCAAGGGCTCTCCGCCCGCGATGGAGACCATCGGGGCGCCGGACTCCAGTACGGCGCCGACCGCCTGGGCCACCGGCATTCGCTGCTTGAGCACGCCGGCCGGGTGCTGGATCTTTCCGCACCCCTCACAGGCGAGGTTGCACGCGTAGAGCGGTTCCAGCTCGACGATCAGCGGGAACTTCTCTCGCTTGCGGAGCTTCTGTTCGAGAAGATAGGTCCCGACCCTGACGGTCTGGCGCAGCGGCATGGCCATCTGGCTCACCTCCTGGGGAGCAGCAAAGAACGGTGCCAGTCGTAAAACGCGGGCAGTACGGCACGCAGTACGCGGAAGGCCGATATTCCACCGCGGACCGTGCCGATACGGACGAGCTCATGCTCCGGAGCGTCCACGATCACCCGTACGGCCGCAACCGGGCGCCCGGCGCCCGGCGCGAGGCCGCCGCCGCGGGTCGCGGCAGCGGTCCAGAGGGTGGCCGCCGACTCCATGTCGACCCCGATGGCGCCGGTGGCGCGCAGTTGCGCGCGCTCCTGGCCCCGTACGACGTGGTCGGATCCGGTCAGTGCGCCGATGTGCACGGTCCTGCCGGGTGCGGCCCGGGCCAGTGCCTCGGCGAGCAGGGCGGTACCGGCGCAGGCGACGGCGCCGCGCGGGTCCCGGGTCTCCTCGGCGACGATCAGGTCGCCGGGGTTCATGCCGGGCACCAGCCCGGCGCAGAATCCGGTGGCCAGGACGGCCGCGTCGCTCAGCCCCGGCTCGCCGAGCGCCCGCCCGACGGCCCGCTCGGCGGCGCGCGGGCCCATGCCGGTGCGCAGGACGGCGTACCCGGGCGGCGCGCCGCCGCGTGCGCCGCGGCCGCCGCTGCGCAGGGCCGCCTGCTCGATGCGCAGCGCGCAGGCGACCAGCAGCGGGGCGGCCGGTCCGCTCCCGGGCGTCCCCATCAGGCCTCCTCGGCCGGGGCGGAGGCGGCAGGGGCGGAGACGGCCTGGGCGGAGACGGCCTGGGCTGTCGCAGGGGCCTCGGCCCCCGCACCGACCGGGTCCGCGCCGTACCGGCCCTCGGGGCCGAACGGCTCCCCGTACAGGTAGCGGCCGAGGGCGGTGAGCGGGAACACCTGCCGGTACAGGTGGTAGTTGATGGAGAAGTCCCAGGGGAAGCCGGTGCCCGTGAAGTACGGCTCGTCCCAGGAGCCGTCCTCCCGCTGCGTCCCGACCAGGTAGGCGATCCCCCGCTCGACGGACGCGGCGTCGCGTTCGCCCGCGGACAGCAGGGCCATCAGCGCCCAGGCGGTCTGCGAGGCGGTGGAGGCGCCCTTCCCGGCCCAGGACGGGTCCTGGTAGGAGCGCTGGTCCTCCCCCCACCCGCCGTCCTCGTTCTGTACGGATTCCAGCCAGCCCACGGCCCGCCGGATCGCGGGGTGCGCCGGAGCGATGCCCGCGGCCGTCAGCGCCGGGACCACCGAGCCGGTCCCGTAGACGTAGTTGGTGCCCCAGCGGCCGAACCACGCGCCGCCCGCCTCCTGTTCGGCGAGCAGCCAGGCGATGCCGCGGCGGGTCCGCGCGTCGCCCGCCCGGCCCTCGACGGCGAGCATCTCCACCACGTGGGCGGTGACGTCGGCGGAGGGCGGGTCGATGACCTCGCCGAAGTCGCAGAAGGGCAGCCTGTTCGGGAAGGGGCTGGTGTTGTCGGCGTCGAAGGCGCCCCAGGCACCGTTCCTCGACTGCATCCCGAGGTTCCAGGACACCCCTCGGGCGATGGCCGCCTCGACGCGCGCCGGCTCGGGGTGCTTGATCCGGCGCAGCGCGAGGACCACCTCGGCGGTGTCGTCGATGTCGGGGTAGTTGTCGTTGTGGAACTCGAAGGCCCAGCCGCCGGGGGCCAGCCCCGGCCTGCGCACGGCCCAGTCGCCGCTGCGCACGATCTCCTCGCCGAGCATCCAGTCGGCGGCCTTCACCAGCGCCGGGTGGTCGGGGCGCACTCCCGCGTCGGCGAGCGCGATGGCCGCCAGGCAGGTGTCCCAGACCGGGGACTGGCAGGCCTCGATCATGCGGGCGCCGTCCTCGCGCCATACGGCGAAGCGGTCCAGGGATTCCAGTCCGGCCCGCATCACGGGGTGGCGCAGGTCGTAGCCGAGCAGGTGCAGGGCGATGACGGAGTACACGGCGGGGGGCTGGATCCCGCCCCAGCAGCCGTCGTTCTCCTGGCGCTCGACGATCCAGCGGGCCGCCGCCGCCATCGCGGCCTTGCGCAGCCGGCGCGGGGCGAACCGCCGGTACACGTGCAGGGCCTTGTCCATCCGCTGGAACGCGCCCTCCCAACTGGCCATCGGGGCGAGCGGTTTGACAGGGTTCGGCACCCGGGCGTCGGTGTGCAGCTCGTCCAGGGCGAAGGGCGCCGGGCGCACCGGACGCAGCGCGGAGACCACGGTGAGCGGGACGATGGTCTGGCGGGCCCAGCAGCCGAAGTCGTAGATGTTGAGCGGGACCCACGGCGGCAGGAAGACCAGCTCGGGCGGGAGTTCGGGCAGGTCGTCCCAGCTCCACCAGCCGAACAGCGCCAGCCAGATCCGGGTGAACACCCGGGCGGCGGCGATCCCCCCGCGGGATCTGATCCAGGCGGAGGCGCGCGCCATGTGCGGGGCGTCGGGGGCGTCACCGGCCAGGCGCAGGGCGACGTACGCCTCGATGGTGGCGGACAGGTCGGAGGGGCCCTGGTGGAAGGTGGCCCAGGTGCCGTCGTCCTGCTGCTCGCCGCGGATGAACTGCGCGGCGGCGCGGGTGGTGGCCTCGTCCCCGATCCCGAGGAACTGCCTCAGCAGCAGGTCCTCGGCGTCCATGGTGACGTTGGTCTCCAGGTCGCCCTTCCACCACCCGGCCGCGTCCTGCCGGGCGAGCAGGTGCCGCGTGGCCCGCGCGGCGGCCTCCAAGGCCCCCTGCGGCAGGCCGGGGGCCGGGGGCGCCCCGGCCGTGTCCCGGCCCGGCGGGCCCGGGGCCGTGTCCGCGGTCCGTACCGCGGTGTCATCCGAGCCGGCGTCGCGGGCACCCGCACCCGCGCCGCCGTCGGTCGTCGCTGTCATGGCTTCCCCTTTACCTGCAGTGTCCTCTGCTGTCCTGGGGTCTGCCGTCGGCCGGTGCCGCTGTCAGAGGGCGGCGCCGGCCGGCGACTCGCGAGTCATATACGGGCCCGGGTCGCGATCACCTCTTGCGCACGACGACGAAGTCGGCGAGGGCGACCAGCTGGTCGCGCACCCGCTGCGGCATGTTCACGTCGTCCAGTGCGCGGATCGCGATCGCGTGCTGGCGGCGCGCCTCGTCGGCGGTCCACTGGCGGCCGCCGGCCGCCTCGATGAGCGCGGCGCGGGCCGCGAACTCCTCCTCGGAGAAGTTCTCGAAGTCGTTGCTCTTGGCGTCTGCGGCCAGGAGCTCCCCGAGCTCCTCGCACGCGGGGCCGCCGGCCGCGAGGGCGGCGACGACCGGCAGGGACTTCTTGCGCTGGCGCAGGTCGCTCCAGGTCTGCTTGCCGGTGGACTCCGGGTCGCCCCAGATGCCGAGCAGGTCGTCCACGGCCTGGAAGGCGAGGCCGAGGTGGTAGCCGTACTCCTCCAGCTTGTCGGCCGTGCGGTCGTCCGCGCCGCCGAGCACGGCGCCGATGGAGACCGCGCAGGCGAGCAGGGCGCCGGTCTTGTTGCCCTCCATCTCCAGGCACTCCTCGACGCTGACGCGCTCGCGGTGCTCGTAGGAGATGTCCTGCGCCTGGCCGTCGATCAGCTTGCGGCTGGCGGTGGTGAGGCGGCGTGCCGCGCGACCCGCCTCGACCGTGCCGAGCTCCAGCAGCACCTCGTTGGCGAGGGC
Source organism: Streptomyces sp. NPDC037242 (assembly GCF_055604165.1). NCBI lineage: Bacteria > Bacillati > Actinomycetota > Actinomycetes > Kitasatosporales > Streptomycetaceae > Streptomyces > Streptomyces sp. NPDC037242. The sequence continues at coordinate 531,491 of NZ_JBVJUY010000001.1, read as the reverse complement.
GAACAGCGCGTCGCCGACCAGGATCGCGAGGGCAGGTCCGTGGACCTTCCACACCGTGTCGCGGTGGCGGCGCTGCTCGTCGCCGTCCATCAGGTCGTCGTGGAGCAGCGAGAAGTTGTGCACGAGCTCGACCGCGACGGCCCCGGGGATGCCGACCTCGGCAGCGGCGCCCGCGGCCTCGGCGGAGAGCAGGGCGAGGGCGGGGCGGACGGCCTTGCCGCCGTCGCCGTCCGCCGGGTTGCCGTGGGCGTCGATCCAGCCGAAGTGGTAGGCGGCGACGGTGTCCATGGGCGCGGCGAGCCGGTCCACGGCGGCGCGGAGCACGGGCGTGGACAGCGTGCGGCCGCGCTCCAGGAGGGCGAGCGTGTCCGCCTTCTCCACGCCCCCTGCGGATGTGCCCACACTGGCATCCGAGTGCTCGACAGCCGGATTCCCCGGGTTCACTGGCTCTCCTCTGGTTCCTGTACGTGCTGCGGTGCGTGCTCCCGCAGTTGTGCCGGTGGTGCTGGTGGTGGTCATGCCGCCTCCTGCAGGGGGTTTTCGCGGGGACGGCCGAGCGCCGCGAGCGCTGCGTGCGCCGCGCTCAGTCCGCTGCGGACTGCGCTCTCCATGGTCGCGGGCCAACCGGTGGCGGTCCACGCACCGGCCAGGTAGAGCCCCGGCGTGTCGGTCCGCGCGCCGGGCCGGAGCCGGCCGACGCCGGGGGTGGGGGCGAAGGTCGCCGTGCGCTCCCGGGTGACGAAGAAGTCCCGTACCTTGGCGCCGCGGGCGGCGGGCAGCAGCCGCTCCAGCTCGGGCAGGTACTTGGCTCGCAGCACCGAGACGGGCTCGTCGATGTCGTCCTGGGCCACGGACTGGGACAGGGCCAGGTACTGGCCCCCGTCGGGCAGTCCGGAGGCCTCGGTACGGTCGAAGACCCACTGCACCGGTGAGCCGAGCGCGGCGAAGAAGGGCTGCTTGAGCACCTTGCGGTCGTAGACGACGTGGACGTTGAGGATCGGCGCGGTGCCGATGTCGAGGAGCTTGTCCGGGTCGGCGAGCGCCCCGGGCGGGAGCAGTCCGTGGGCCTCGCGCTGCGGGACGGCGAGGACGACCGTGTCGGCGTCCAGCGCCTCGCTCTCGGTGTCGACGCGCCAACTGCCCTCGTCCGTACGGGAGATGCAGGTGACTCGGGTGCGCAGCTCGGTCCGTACGCCGGCCGCGTCGAGGGCCTTGCGGGCGAGGGTGTCGTGCAGGTCGCCGAGCGGGACGCTGGCCCAGCCGATGTCGGCGGCGCCGTTCTCGGAGAGCAGGCCGGTCTTGAAGACCATGGCGGCCAGCCCCAGCGAGGACTGGTCGGCGGTGGCGTTGAGGGTGGCGATGCCGACGAGGTCCCACAGCGCCTCGATGGTGCGCGGGGACTGGCCGTAGCGGCCCAGCCAGGTGGCGAAGTCCAGGCCGTCGAGGGCCGGGTCGGCGGGGTCGAGCCGGCGCAGCGCGACGGCGGCGCGCCCGACGCTCACCCGTTCGGCGAGCGAGAGGTGCGGGTAGCGGGCCAGCGAGCCGGCCAGGTGCAGGGGAACGGGCAGGGCGCTGCGGCGCAGCCGTCCCAGGCGGGGGCCGCCGGGGTGGGCGACGTCGAGGACGGGTACGTCGAGCCGGTCCTGGAGGGGTGCGAGGTCGGCGCCGTCGACGCGGTCCAGGAACCACCGGTAGGCGGTGCAGCAGCGCAGGTACACGTGCTGGCCGTTGTCGATGGTCAGTTCGCCGCGCTTGAAGGAGAAGGCGAGGCCGCCGAGCCGCGGCCGCCCTTCGAGGAGGGTGACCCGCAGTCCGGCGTCGGCGAGTTCGAGTGCGGTGGTGACCCCGGCGAGGCCGCCGCCGACGACCACGGCCCGGTTGGCGGTCATGGCGGTCATTCGTCCTCCTCTGTCGCTGCCACAGACGCCGCGGCGCGGCGCGGGGTTGCCCGGAGCGGGCCCGCCATCAGGCCCGCCTCCTGTTGCTCTGGCGCGAGACGGTCCGCGCGTCGAGGCCGGAGAGGCCGCGGACGGCGACGTACGCCTTCTCGTGCGTCGGCAGCGAGACGCGTCCGCGGAGCACCGCCTCGGGGTCGCGCTCGATGCGGTCCAGCAGGCGCCGGTAGATGCCCGCCATGGCGGCGACGCAGGCGCCGCTGCGCCGGTCGAGCATCGGGAGCAGCCGGTAGCCCTCGGCGAACAGGGCGCGGGCGCGCCGGACTTCGTGGTGGACGAGTCCGGCGAAGTCGGCGCCGGCGGGCATCCGGTCGCTGTGGAAGCCGTCGGAGCAGCCGAACTTGGCGAGGTCCTCGGCGGGCAGGTAGGTGCGGCCGTTGCCCGCGTCCTCCCGTACGTCCCTGAGGATGTTGGTCAGTTGCAGGGCGAGGCCGAGGGTGTCGGCGTACTCGCCGGCACGGGCGGCGTCGGACGCGCCGGGGCCCGCGGTGCTCACCGTGCCGAACACCCCGAGCGAGAGCCGCCCGATGGCGCCGGCCACGCAGCGGCAGTAGGTCTTGAGGTCGTCCCAGGTCTCGTAGGTCTCGCCGCGCACGTCCATCAGGACGCCGTCGATGAGTTCGTCGAGCCCTTCGAGCGGGATCGGGAAGTGGTTCGCCGCGTGCGCGAGGGCGACGGCGACCGGGTCGGTGTCGTCCTCGTCGATCTCCTCGGCCCGGATCCGGCCGAGCAGGGCGCGGGTCTCCTCCAGCCGGGTCAGCTTCGCCTCGGAGGGCAGTGTGCCGTCGCCGATGTCGTCGACGCGCCGGGAGAAGGCGTACAGCGCCGACATCGCCTGCCGCTTGTCGGTGGGCAGCAGCCGGATGCCGTACGCGAAGTTGCGCGCCTGCGAGCCGGTGACGGCCTCGCAGTAGCTGTAGGCCGCCAGTACCGGGGCGGACGGCGCGGACGGTGAAGTCGCGTGGTTGGGGCCCTCCACGTTCGGGCTCACCCCTTTCTCGGCACGGTGCGAAGGACTGCGGCCACCTCGCGGACGAGTCCGCTCCTGGTGGGCTTGGGCGGGCCGGGAAGTACGTCGAAGCCGACTGCGGTGACGGCGCGCAGGGCGGCGCGCCCCCCTCCCACGAATCCCGCGAGCAGCAGCCGGAGCCTTCCGTGCACGCTGCCCACGAGCGGGGTGCCTTCGTCCAGGAGGTCCCGTGCGCGCTGCGTTTCGAACGCGACGAGAGAGCGTACGGATGCGCCGGCGCTCGGGGCCTTGAGGTCGGTCTCGGCCACGCGGAAGCGGCGCATGTCCTCGGCGGGGAGGTAGATCCGGTCCCGTCCGAGGTCCTCGGCGACGTCCTGGAGGTGTTCCGCGATCTGCAGCGCGGTGCAGACGGCGTCGGAGCGGCGGACGCGCTCGGGGGTGCTGGTGCCGGTGAGGGACAGCACGAGCCGGCCGACGGGGTTCGCGGAGAGCTCGCAGTAGCCGAGGAGGTCCCCGTACGTCTCGTAGCGCGCGACCCGCTGGTCCTGGCGGTTGGCCTCGATGAGGCCGAGGAAGGGCTCGGGGGTCAGCGCGTGGTCGCGCACGACGGGCTGGAGGGCCAGCAGGAGCGGGTGGCGCGGCGGGCCGTCCGTTCCGCCGAACACGCGCAGCAGGTCGGCCTCGAAGGCGTCGAGCATGGCGAGCCGGTCGTCCACGGCGGCGGGGTCGAGCCCGAGGAGTACGGCGTCGCGCCCGCCGGGGGCGAGGTCGCCGTCACCGATGTCGTCGACGAGGCGGGCGTACCCGTAGACGGCCATGAGGCCCGCGCGCCAGGCGCGGGGAAGGAAGGCGGGGGCGACGGGGAAGTTCTCCGACGCGGCCTTGTCCAGGGTGGCGCGTGCGTGGCCGGTGTCGGACCGGGGGCTGATGCCGTGCCCCGCGGTCACCGCCCGCCGCCCGGGGCGGGGACGGCCGTCGTGCTTGGGGGCCGGAGAATTCCCGTAGCCATTGCCGTCACATCTCCCGTTCTACACTGCCGACCCAATACATCCTATTTCGGACACGCCGCCGGACTTTCCCGGGGATACGCCAGGCCATTCACCTGTGGGGAATCGTCCCCTCTTGCCTCGATTCAGGACTCGCTCCAGCTTACGCTGTACAACGCCGGGGAGGCTCAACGGGTATTCGGTCGGCTACCTCATGTCGTGCGCTCGAATGTCGTGCGCTCGAATGTCGTGCGCTCGAACGGGGACACCGACGGCGACGCCCCCGGCCCTGCCTTTGCCCCCGCACGCCGAGGCCCCCGCCGCGCGGAGCGGCGGGGGCCTGCGGTCGGAGCGATCAGTGGCTGGTCGCCTTCTCGTATGCCGAGACGACTTCCTCCGTGGGGCCGTCCATGAGGAGTTCGCCCCGCTCCAGCCACAGCACCCGGCTACAGGTGTCGCGGATGGAGTTGTTGTTGTGGCTCACCAGGAAGACCGTGCCGGCCTTCTCCCGCAGTTCGCGGATGCGGTTCTCCGAGCGGACCTGGAACTTGCGGTCACCGGTGGCCAGCGCCTCGTCGATCATCAGGACGTCGTGGTCCTTGGCCGCCGCGATGGAGAAACGCAGACGCGCGGCCATACCGGAGGAGTAGGTGCGCATCGGGAGCGAGATGAAATCGCCCTTCTCGTTGATCCCCGAGAAGTCGACGATGTCCTCGTAGCGCTCCTTGATCTGCTCGCGGGTCATACCCATCGCGAGACCGCCGAGGACCACGTTGCGCTCACCGGTGAGGTCGTTCATCAGTGCGGCGTTGACGCCCAGCAGCGAGGGCTGGCCGTCGGTGTAGACCTTGCCGGACTCGCAGGGCAGCAGACCCGCGATGGCCCGCAGCAGGGTGGACTTGCCGGAGCCGTTGGAGCCGATGAGGCCGATGGCCTCGCCCCGGTACGCCGTGAAGGAGACGCCGCGCACGGCGTGGACCCGGCGGACGCCCGGCGCGTCGCCCTTGCCGCGGCGAAGTATCTTGCTCAGCGCCGCAGTGGCGCTGCCCTTGCCGGAGCTGCCGGTGTTGACGCGGTAGACGATGTGTACCTCGTCGGCGATGACGGTGGGGACGTTCCCCTTGACGATCTCAGCCACGGCCGTAACGCTCCTCAGCCTTCCAGAAGTACACGAATCCGCCGAAGCCGATCAGGACGGCCCAGCCGACCGCGAAGGCCCAGACGTGCGGCGGCAGGTTGTCGCGGCCGTAGTCGTCGATCAGGGCGAAGCGGACCAGGTCCATGTAGATCGCCGCGGGGTTCCACTGCAGGACGTCCGCGATCCACGTCGGCTTGTCCTTCAGCATCTCACTGATCGAGAACATGACGCCGGACGCGTACATCCACGTACGGGTCAGGAAGGGCATCAGCTGCGCGAGGTCGGGGGTCTTGGACCCCATGCGCGCGAAGACCAGGGCCAGGCCGGTGTTGAAGACGAACTGGAGCGCCAGGGTCGGGATGACCAGCAGCCACGACAGCCGCGGGTAGTTCCCGAACCCGACCGCGACGACCACCACGACGATCATCGAGTACAGCAGCTGCTGGAGCTGCTGCATCGAGAAGGAGATCGGCAGCGAGGCGCGCGGGAAGTGCAGCGCGCGGACCAGGCCGAGGTTGGTGGGGATGGCCCGGACGCCCGCCATCAGCGAGTTCTGGGTGAAGGTGAAGACGAAGATGCCCATCACCAGGAAGGGGATGTAGACCCCCTTCTCCATGCCCCGTCCCGCGTTCAGGATGAGGCCGAAGATCAGGTAGTAGACCAGCGCGTTCAGCAGGGGGGTCGCCACCTGCCAGATCTGGCCGAGCTTCGCCTGGCTGTACTGCGCGACCAGCTTGGCCCGGGAGAAGGCCATGATGAAGTGGCGCCGGCCCCACAGCTGCCGCACGTAGCCGCCGAGGCTGGGCCGCGCGCCGCTGACGGACAGGCCGTACTTCCTGGCGAGCTCAGCGGCGCTGAGCCCCGCGTCTTCGGACGGCGGCCTGCTCGTGGCAAGGGCGCCGTCGTGGGTTGTGTCACTCACAAGTTGAAACTTTCCGTCTTCAAGATGCGGCAGAAGGGGCATCGGGCCTGGGGCACGCGCCCGCGATCGGGCTCATGTTCCCAGACCCGAGCTTGTCAGATGACAGGTGGTCGGCCGAGCCGGGTCAGTCGCCAGACCGTACGCCACTTCATGGGGTGCCTCGGACCACAGGGGGTGGTCCAGCCCTCCTTGAACCCGCCGAACCACGCCTTGAGCGCGGGCGCCGAGGGCCGGCGCGCGAGCGTCAGCAGGAGCCATACGCCCACGTAGACCGGGACGAGCGGGGCGGGCAGGTTGCGGCGGGCGAGCCACACCCGGTTGCGGGCCACCATACGGTGGTACACCGCGTGCCGCGAAGGCGCGGTCGTGGGGTGCAGCAGGACCATGTCCGCCCGGTAGTCGATCAGCCAGCCGGCATCGAGCGCCCGCCAGGCCAGGTCGGTCTCCTCGTGGGCGTAGAAGAACTCGCCGGGCAGGCCTCCGACCTGCTCGAACACCTTCGTGCGGACGGCATTGGCGCCGCCCAGGAAGGTGGTCACGCGCGAGGAGCGCATCGGGTCGGAAGCGCGCAGCCGGGGCACGTGCCGGCGCTGGGTCTCGCCGGTGTCCGGATCGGCGATCCGGAAGCTGACGATCCCGAGCTCGGGGTCCTCGGTGAAGGCCTGCCGGCACAGCTCGGCGGTGTCGGTCCGCTCCAGCAGCCCGTCGTCGTCGAGGAAGAGCAGGGCGTCCACCTCGCGGCCGCCGGGTCCGAAGGCCTCGATGCCCACGTTGCGGCCACCGGGGATGCCCAGGTTCTCGGGGAGGTCGACCGTACGGACACCCGCGGGCAGGTCCGCCAGCCCGCTCACCCGCACGCCCTGGCCCACGACGACGACCTCGACCGGGTCGCCCTCCTGGCGGGCCACCGAGTCGAGCAGCGCCTTGAGCTCGTCGGGCCGGTTGCCCATGGTGATGATCACGGCGCCCAGCCGCATCGGCGAGGTCACTTGAGCCTGCTGGAGGCCAGGATCGACACCAGGTGCAGCAGCGTCTGGAGCAGCGCGATGCCGGCCAGTACGGCCACACCGAGGCGGGAGAAGTACAGGTCGCCCCGGACCTGGTCCAGGACGGCCAGCAGCAGGATGAGCAGGGAGGCCTCGATGCCGAGGACGAGGCGGTGGAACTTCAGCGCGGCGGCGGCCCTGCGGGCGAGCGCCATGCCGGACGAGCGCGGCTCGGCCGCCGCGTCCTTGACCACCGGCTTGCCGGCCTGGTGGCGGGCGACGCCGACCAGGTCCGTCTCGGCCTTGATCAGGATCGCGCCGAGGGCCGCGAGGGTGCCGAGGAAGGCCCACAGCCAGTCGACCCGCCCGCCGCCCCACAGGTCGGCGGCGCGCAGGCCGAAGCCGACCAGGACGGCCGCGTCGCACAGGTACGCGCCGACGCGGTCCAGGTACACGCCGGAGAGCGAGAACTGCTTCTTCCAGCGGGCGACCTCCCCGTCGACGCAGTCGAGCAGCAGGTACATCTGGACGGCCACCACGCCGAGGACGGCGCCCCAGACGCCCGGCACCAGCAGGGCCGGGAGGGCGAGGACGCCGGCGAGGGTCATCACGTAGGTCAGCTGGTTCGGCGTGACCTTGGTGGTGACCAGGAGGCGGGTGATGCGCAGGGAGATCTCGCGCATGTAGAGGCGCCCGCCCCAGTGCTCGCCGCTGACCCGGTCCTTCACGCCCGCAGGGTGAACGACGGGCCGGAGTTCAGCTACGGATGGTCTGGACATAGTCGGCGTAAGCGTCCCTGATCTCGGCTGCGGACAGGTTGAGGTGCTCCAGGATGGTGAAGCGTCCCGGACGGGTCTGGGGTGCGTACTCGACGGCCGCGACGAACTCGTCCACGCTGAACCCGATCTCCTCGGGCAGCACGGGCAGCCCGTGGCCGCGCAGCACCTGTACGAAGAGTCCGGACTGCTCGGCGGCTCCGCGCAGGTGCATCGCGAAGGCGGCGCCGATGCCGACCTGCTCGCCGTGGAGCGCGGAGCGCCCCGGGTAGAGCAGGTCGAAGGCGTGGCTGATCTCGTGGCAGGCGCCGGACGACGGGCGGGTGTCCCCGCTGATCGACATGGCGATGCCGGAGAGCACGAGCGCCTCGGAGAGCACGGTGAGGAACTCGTCGTCGCCGCAGCCACCGGGGTGGCGCAGCACCGACTCGCCAGCGGTACGGGCCATGGCGGCGGCCAGGCCGTCGACGGGCTCGCCGGTGAGGCGGTGCGAGAGCTCCCAGTCGGCGATGGCCGAGATGTTGGAGATCGCGTCGCCGATCCCGGCGCGGATGAACCGCACCGGGGCTTCCTTGATGACGTCGAGGTCGATCACCATGGCGATCGGCGTGGGGACACCGTAGGAGCCCCGGCCGTTGTCGTTGTCCAGGATGGACACCGGCGAGCAGATGCCGTCGTGGGAGAGGTTGGTGGCGACGGCCACCATGGGCAGCCCGACCCGCGCCGCGGCGTACTTCGCCACGTCGATGATCTTGCCGCCGCCCAGGCCCACCACGGCGTCGTAGCGGCGGCCCTTTATGTCGTCGGCCAGCTTGACCGCGGAGTCGATGGTGCCGTCGACGACCGGGTACCAGTCGGCGTGCGGCAGCACGGGCTCCAGCTTGGCGCGCAGCGCCACGCCGGAGCCGCCGCTGATCGCGATCGCGAGCTTGCCGGACGCGGAGATCCGCTGGTCGGCCAGGACGCCGGCCAGGTCGTCCATGGCGCCGCGACTGATGTCGACGACGACCGGCGAGGGGATGAGCCGCGTCAGTACTGGCATGCGATCGTCCGGCCCTTGGCGAGGTCGTCGTGGTTGTCGATCTCGACCCACTTGACGTCGCCGATGGGGGCCACGTCGACGGTGAAGCCGTCGTTGACGAGCTGCTGGTAGCCGTCCTCGTAGTAGAGGTCCGGGTCGCGCTCGAAGGTGGTCTTCAGGGCCTCGGCGAGCTCGACGGCCGCCTCGGCCTCGATGAGGGTGACGCCGATGTACTCGCCGGTGGCGGTGGCCGGGTCCATCAGCTTGGTGATCTTCTGGACGCCCTTGCCGTCGGCGGTGATGACCTTCATCTCCTCGTCGGCCAGGTGCTTGACCGTGTCGAGGGCGAGGATGATCTTCTGGCCGTTGCCGCGGGCGGCGAGCAGGGTCTCCTCGACGGACACCGGGTGGACGGTGTCGCCGTTGGCGAGGATCACTCCGCGCTTGAGGACCTCACGCGCGCACCACAGGGAGTAGGCGTTGTTCCACTCCTCGGCCTTGTCGTTGTCGATCAGCGTGATCTTGACGCCGTACTTGGCCTCCAGGGCCTCCCGGCGCTCGTAGACGGCTTCCTTGCGGTAGCCGACGACGATCGCGACCTCGGTGAGGCCGACGGCGGCGAAGTTGCCGAGCGTCAGGTCGAGGACCGTGATGCTCTCCTCGGCGCCTTCGGGGCCGACGGGCACGAGGGCCTTGGGCAGGGTGTCGGTGTAGGGACGCAGTCGGCGTCCGGCACCGGCAGCGAGTACAAGGCCGATCATGCTGGTTCTCCTTCGTCATGTACGGCGGGTGCTCCGGAGGAGACCCAGAAGCGGATGCTCTCCACGAGCACCACGAGTGCCACGAACACGGCCATGGCCGTGAGCGCGACGGGGAAGTCCGCTGCGCGCGTCGCGAGGACGGCGGCCAGGCCCACGGTCAGCAGGACCCGGCCCTCATGGCCGCCGATCGTCCGCACCAGCCAGTGCGGGGGCGCGCCGGTACCGCCACGGATGCGGTACACCGTGTCGTAGTGATGGTACGCAACCGCCGCTACCAGTCCGAATGCCGCCGGAAGGGCTCCGGGGACGTCCGCCTTGGCGGCCAGGATCAGCACGGTGCCGTACTCGGCGGCCCGGAACAGCGGGGGCAGCAGCCAGTCCAGCGGTGCCTTCAGCGGCTTCGCCACGGCGGCTCCGGCGGCCAGCACGTACACGCCGGCGAAGACGAGCAGCCACGGCGCGCCGAACGGCATCGCGTACGCGGCGGCGAGCAGCGCGACCACGGCGCCAGCCCCGCCCACCATGAACGCGGGCGCGGTGGAGGCGGGCAGCCTGCGCAGGGCCCCGGCGATCAGCTCGCCCAGCGGGCCGGTGTCGGCCAGGTCGGCGAGTGCGCGGGCGGCCCGGTCGGTACGGGCTGCCCGGCGGGTCAGCGAACGCAGGACCCGGCCGGCGGTGGTGTACAGGGCGCCGAAGGCGCAGCCGGCGAGCAGGGCGTAGAAGACGGTCCGCGGGGTGGTGACGGCGGTCAGCACCGCGATCATCGCCCAGCGCTCACCGATCGGGAGGATGATCATCCGGCGGACCCAGACCGTCCAGCCGACGCTGTCGAGCCGGTCGGAGAGGGCGGCGGTGGGGCTCGTGTTCGCCGTGGCGTCGTGGTTGGCCTCGTTGAAGGCGAAGTCGACGACGTGTCGGCAGGTCATCAGGACCATCGAGCCGAGCGCGAGGGCCCAGACGTCATCGCCGTTCCTGGCAGCGCCGAGAGCGAGTCCCGCGTAGAAGGAGTACTCCTTCGCGCGGTCGAAGGTCGCGTCGAGCCAGGCGCCCATCGTCGAGTACTGGAGCGAGTAGCGGGCGAGCTGCCCGTCGGTGCAGTCCAGGACGAAGGAGACGAGCAGGAGCACACCGGCCGCGACGTAGCCCCAGCGCTCGCCGGTGGCCGCGCAGCCGGCCGCGATCAGCGCGGTGAGCAGCGAGGCGGTGGTCACCTGGTTCGGGGTCAGGCCGCGGCGCGCGCACCAGCGGGCGATGTAGCGCGAGTACGGGCTGATGAAGAAGGTGGTGAAGAACCCGTCGCGGGACTTGACGGCGGTGCGCAGCCGGACGGCCTCGTCGTCGACGGCGGCGACGGCCGCGACGGCCTCCTCGCGCTCCGCGGCGGAGGCGGGTACGGCTGCGACGAGCGTGCCGAGCTCGGGGCGCTGGACGGCGGTCCCGGCGGCCTCGACGGCGGTGGCGAGCCGGTCCGCGTACGGGCCGGCGCCGCCGGGCGTGAGCGCGGCGGCCTTGTCGAGGGCCGCGCGGGCGCCCGGCTGGACGGCGAGGGCCCCGGTGACGGCGCAGGCGTCGAACCGCGGGTCGGTCAGCGCGAGCCGCAGCGCGTGCACGTGCCCGACGAACGCGCTGTCCACGACGGCCACCCGCTGATCGGCGGGTACGGCGGCCAGCGCGGCGGCGGTGTCATCGGGGGCGGTGGCGCTGCGGACGTCGAATCCGAGGGAGCGCAGCTCGTCGGCGAGCGGTGATCCGGGGACCGGCAGGCCGGTGAGGATGACGGTCGGCAGACGAACTCACTCCTTGTGACGAACACGGGACGGCCGCCTCTGGGGCGGCGGCTCGTCGGCAGAGGCTATCGGATGAACGGAAGCAGCCGTTCACCACCTGTTTACGCCCCGATAAGCCGAATATTCCGGGCCCCGGGCCAGGCCTGATCATCATTGACGATCACGGCGCAGTACCACAAACGGCCTGGATGTTACGGTGGACACGCCCCTGATCGTGTCGAGTGGAATGAGGTGGGTTGATGACCGTCGCAGTGGTCGCGGCCATGCGCAGCGAACTCCGGTGCATCTCCCATTCCTTCCGGGCGTCCGGCCAGGTCTGATCAGCGCGTCCGCGCGCCGAGACACCTCGTCGGCCGGAGCCCCCTTTCAAGGGTTCACGTTGACCGACTTCACCTTCAGTCCCTTCATGCAGGCCTTCTACGCGTTGCACCGCGGGCTTCCCCGACAGGCTCCCGGGTCCGACGCGAGCACCCGCCGCCTGCTGTCCCTGTGCGGACCGCTGCCCGAGCGGCCGCGCGTCCTCGACCTGGGCTGCGGTCCGGGCCGCAGTGCGCTGCTGCTCGCCGCCGAGGCGGGCGCGGGCGCGCACGTCACCGCCGTCGACGTCTACGACGGCTTCCTCGAGGAGCTCCGGGAAGCCGCCGACGCCCGCGGGCTCGGCGACCGCGTCCACGCCGTCAAGGCGGACATGGGCGCGCTCCCCTATGAGGATGGCTCCTTCGACCTGATCTGGGCCGAGGGCTCCGCCTACATCCTCGGCTTCGCCGCCGCGCTCGCGCGGTGGAAGCGGCTGCTCGCTCCCGGGGGCACGCTGGTGCTGACCGAGTGCGAGTGGACCGTGGACGAGCCGTCCGCCGGGGTCCGGGCCTTCTGGGACCCCCAGTGCCCGCTGCGTTCCACCGCCCGCAACCTCGCGGCCGCCCAGGCCGCCGGGTACCGGGTGCTGGGCGTGCACCACCTGCCCGACTCCGACTGGGGCGAGTACTACGGCCCGCTCTCCGAGCGGGTGGCCGGGGGCGCGGAGCCCGGCCCGGGCGCCGACCCGGCGGCGGCCGCCGCGCTGGCATCCGTACGCGAGGAGCTCGACGTACGGAGGCGGTACGGGCACGAGTACGGGTACACCGGCTTCGTCCTGCGCCCGGTCAGCGCCGGGGACGGGGACGCCTGGGCGGCCCGGCCGGAGACGGCGGCCGACGTCGCCGCGGTACGGGGCGTCAACCTGGCGGCCTTCGAGACCCCGCTGGAGGCGGATCTCGTGGACGCGCTGCGGACCGACGGGGCCTGGCTGCCGGGGCTGTCCTACGTGGCCGAGGGCCCGGACGGGTCGGTGGCGGCGCACGCCCTGCTGACCCGCTGCGAGGTCGACGGGGCGCCGGCGCTCGCGCTCGCTCCGGTGGCGGCCGATCCCGCGCACCAGCGCTCGGGCGCGGGCAGCGCCGTCGTACGGGCGCTGCTCGCGGCGGCCAAGGAGCGCGGGGAGTCGCTGGTCCTGGTGCTGGGGCACCCGGAGTACTACCCGCGGTTCGGGTTCGTACCGGCCTCGCGCTTCGGGATCCGCGCGCCCTTCGAGGTGCCCGACGAGGCGATGATGGCGCTGGTCCTGGACGATTCCGTGCCGGTCGCGGCGGGCACCATCAAGTATCCGGCCCCGTTCGGGATCTGATCGTGCCGTAGCCCGGCGGTCTGCCCCCCGTCGCCTATCACGCGACGGGGGGCAGACATGCGCGGATCACCGAAGTGGGGACAAGCCGCTTTTGTACGGCAGACTGAAGGTCGAAGTCCGAAGCGAAGGATGGGTATGCCGACCACACCAGCCACCGCCGCGAACAGCGCGTCCAACGGCACCGGCACTCAAGAAGCGATCATGCTCGAACTGGTCGACGAGTCCGGCAACACCATCGGCACGGCGGAGAAGCTCTCCGCCCATCAGGCGCCCGGTCTGCTGCACCGGGCGTTCTCCGTGTTCCTCTTCGACGAGCAGGGCCGTCTGCTGCTCCAGCAGCGGGCCCTCGGGAAGTACCACTCCCCCGGCGTCTGGTCGAACACCTGTTGCGGTCACCCCTACCCCGGGGAGTCTCCGTTCGCGGCCGCCGCCCGGCGGACCCACGAGGAGCTGGGGCTGTCGCCCTCACTGCTGGCCGAGGCCGGCACGGTCCGCTACAACCACCCGGACCCCGCGTCGGGTCTGGTCGAGCAGGAGTACAACCACCTGTTCGTGGGACTCGCGCAGGCGGCTCTGCGCCCGGATCCCGAGGAGGTCGGCGACACGGCGTTCGTCACCGCGGAGGAGCTGGCGAAGAGGCATGCCGAGGCGCCGTTCTCGGCCTGGTTCATGACCGTGCTGGACGCGGCCCGGCCCGCGATCCGTGAGCTGACCGGCGAGGCCGCGGGCTGGTAGGCCGTACGGGGACCGGCCGTACGCCGTCGTGCGCGGCCGGGCGGGGACCGGCCGTACGGTGATCCGCCGGCCGGTGCTCAGCTGGCCGGGGTCGGCGCGGCGAGCGGCAGGGCCGCCCAGATGACCTTGCCGCCCGTGGAGGTGTGCTCGACGTCGCAGACCCCGCCGGACTCCAGCGTGATCTCCCGGACCAAGAGCAGGCCCCGGCCGCCGGTCTGGCCGAAATCCGCCTCCAGCGCCTTGGGGCGGTACGGGTGGTTGTCCTCGACGGCCACCCGTACCCACTCCCGGCCGATGGCGACCTCGACGGCGACCTCCGGCGAGAGCAGGGCCGCGTGCCGGACGGAGTTCGTCACCAGTTCGGAGACGATCAGCAGCAGGGAGTACACCAGGTCCTGATGGGCCGGCACCCCCTGGCGCCCCAGCAGGTCGCGGACCGCACGGCGGGCCTGCGGAACGGATTCTTCTACCGCGGGAGCGGTGAACCGCCACACTCCCTCATAGGCGAGGGGGGCGGCCGGAGCGACCGGCCCGTCCCCCTCGGCTGGCGGGACACTCCCGCTGACGTCCATTTCCCGGCCCCCGTCTTCACGCTCGATCGTCTCCACGCGTCAAGAGTGGGGAACAGCCCGGTCCGGGCCGGACCGCTGACCATAAGTCAGCGCCATTCGGACACTTTCTGACCATTGGCGTATGACAGAGTCAGTTGTTGGACCGTTCCTGATCTTCCGGCAGCCGCTTCTCGGCCGCCTCGCGCGCCCCGGCCGCCGCATCCTGCGCCGTCGGCGCCCCCTCCCGCGGGGTGTCTTCCCTGACCAAGCCCAGGATGCGACGGGCGCCCATGCCGAGGGCCACCAGGCTCAGCCCGTCGAACAACAGGGCGAGCGAGAAGAAGGTTCCGATCACGTACAGACTGCTGCCCGGCCAGTTGGAGAGGATCAGCAGGCCCAGCAGGATGCCGAAGGCGCCCTGGACGAGGGTCAGGCCGAAGTTCGCACCGCGCACGACGAGCCCGCCGGCCAGCCGGAACACCCCGCCGGTGAGGAAGAGCAGCGCCGCGAACATGGTCAGGGCCTCGGCGCTCGCCTCGGGGCGGCGCAGGATCACGAAACCGGCCGCGATGTTGATGGCCGCGACGATGACCGCGAGCCAGAAGTAGTTGCTCTTGCGGGACTGCACGGCCTGCAACAGCCCGACCACACCGCCCGCCAGCAGCAGCCAGCCGAAGAGGAACATCGAGGTCAGCGTGGCGACGCCGGTGTAGACCAGCCCCACCAGACCCGCGATCACCAGTAGGACTCCCAGCAGGGCCAGTACGCCGAAGCTGCGGCTGACCTCTTTCCTGTCCTTGCCCTCGGTACGGTCTGCACGGTCTGCGCCCATGGGCGTGCCACCTCCTCGCACCCCCCGGACGGACTCCCTTGATCATAGGTACGACCGCCCGGGATAGCATCCGGCGCATGGACGCAGCCGCAACCGCAACCCTCCTGCACTCGGTGGCCGACGGGGTCGCCACCGTCGTGATCTCCCATCCCGCCAAGCGCAACGCCATGACCGCGGCGATGTGGAAGCGCCTGCCGGAGCTGCTGGAAGGGTTCGCGGCCGATCCGGCCGTACGGGTACTGGTGCTGACCGGGGACGGCGGGACCTTCTGCGCGGGCGCGGACATCTCCGCCATCACCGGGGGCGAGGACCAGCAGGCCCTGGCCGTGGCGGCGGAGGAGGCCCTGGCGGCCTTCCCCAAGCCCACGGTGGCCGCCGTCCGCGGCTTCTGCGTGGGCGGCGGCAGCCAGCTCGCGGCCGCCTGCGACCTGCGCTTCGCCGAGGAAGGCGCCTCGTTCGGGGTCACGCCGGCGAGGCTGGGCATCGTGTACGCGGCCTCCTCCACCCGGCGGTTGACGGAGCTGGTCGGCCCGGCGGTCGCCAAGTACCTGCTGTTCTCGGCGGAGTTGATCGATGCCGAGCACGCCCTGCGGGCCGGATTCCTCAACGAGCTGCTGCCCGCCGGCCACCTCGACAAGCGCGTACGGGAGTTCACCCGGATCCTGACCACCCGCTCCCAGCTGACCCAGGCGGCGGCCAAGGAGTTCGCCAACGGGCGGACCGACCGGGACGCCCACTGGACGGCGCAGGCGGCCGGCAGCGGCGACACCGCCGAGGGTGTCGCCGCGTTCCTGGAGCGCCGCGCCCCGGAGTTCACCTGGACCGCCGGGCGGCCGGGTCCTACTTCAGGATGAAGCGGCTCTTGCCCCGCCATTCCTCGACCACGTCGGCCGGGGCCTTCTCGGGAGAGCCCGCGTCGTAGGGCGGCTGGGGGTCGTACTCGGTCAGCAGCTGGACCGACTGGGCCAGCCGGTCCCCGCCGATCCGGCCCAGCAGGGCCAGACCCATGTCGATGCCGGAGGACACCCCGGCGGCCGTCACGTACTTGCCGTCGAAGACGACGCGCTCGCCCGTGGGGCGGGCCCCGTACGCCGGGAGCTGGTCGAGGGCGAGCCAGTGCGAGGTGGCGCGGCGGCCCTCCAGCAGCCCGGCGGCGGCCAGCAGCAGCGAGCCGGTGCACACCGAGGTGGTCCACGCGCTGGTGGCGTCGGCCGCGCGCAGCCAGTCGAGCAGGACCGCGTTCTCCATCTGGTCGCTCTGCCCGGGGCCGCCGGGGACCAGGATGATGTCGGGGTTCGGCACGTCGGCGAGGGTCTTGTCCGCCATCAGCGCGAGCGAGCCCGAGTCGTTGCGTACGGGTCCGGGCCGCTCGGCCACGAAGACGGTCTCGGCCCCCGGGAGCCGGCCCAGGGTGTCGAAGGGCCCGACGGCGTCGAGTGCGGTGAAACGGTCGAAGAGCAGGATGGCGATCTGCATGGCTCCTCCGGAGCGGTAGGCGGTTCGGTCATCGGGCTTTACAGGGGTTGGGGGCGACCGCCGAAGCGGCGCCGGTACTCCGCCGGGGACTGGCCCAGGGTCTTCACGAAGGCCCGGCGCAGCGCCTCCGGCGTCCCGTAACCGCAGGCGCGGGAGATCTGGGCCACCCCCTCGGTGCTGTCCTCCAGCAGCCGCCGCGCGTGCTCCACCCGCACCCGCTCGACGTACCGCCCGGGCGTCACCCCGGTCTCCGCCTGGAAGGCGCGGGCGAAGTGGCGCGGTGAAAGCCGGGCCCGGGCCGCGAGCGCCTCCACGCCGAGGTCCCCGCCCGGGTGCTCGGTGATCCACTGCTGGACGTCCCGCAGCGGCTCGCGCCGGGCGGTCTGCGCCGCGAGCTGCGCGCTGAACTGGGCCTGGTTCCCGGGCCGCCGCAGGAAGACCACCAGGTGCCGCGCGATCGTCAGTGCGAGGTCCCGGCCGTGGTCCTCCTCGACCAGGGCCAGGGCGAGGTCGATCCCGGCCGTGACCCCGGCCGAGGTGCTGACCGGTCCGTCCCGTACGTAGATGGGGTCCGGCTCCACCTCGACGGCCGGGTAGTCCCGGGCCATCCGCTCGCACGCGTTCCAGTGCGTCGTGGCCCGCCGGCCGTCCAGCAGTCCGGCCTCGGCCAGCAGCAGGCTCCCCGTGCACACCGACACCAGCCGCTCCGCCCCGGCCCCGTGGGCGCGCAGCCAGTCGGTGAGCCGCGGCGCGAAGTCGGCCGTGTACCGGCCGCCGGGCACCAGCAGGGTGGTCCCGGCCCCCGGGCGCTCGCCCTCCAGGTCCCCGTCCGGCACCAGCGTCAGCCCGCTGTGCGTACGGACCGGCTCCCCGCCGAGGGAGACCGTCCGGATCGCGTACCCGGCGCAGCCCGAAGCCCGGGCGGCGCCGGCGAACACCTCCACCGGTCCGGTGACGTCCAGGCTCTGCACCCCGTCGTAGAGGACGACGAGCACCTTTCGCTGCTGCATGACCTCATCCTGTGACGCGCGGCCGATGGCCGCAATGACGTGCATCCCACCTATCCGGCCATACGACCGGCTCCGGGGAGCACGGTCGCGCGGATAGGATCGGCAGATCATGACTGCAACCCTCGTCGCCAAGAACCTCACCGCCGCGCACGGTGAGCGCACCCTCTTCGCCGATCTCGACCTCGTCGTCGCGCCCGGCGACGTCATCGGCCTCGTCGGCGTCAACGGCGCCGGGAAGTCCACCCTGCTGCGGATGCTCGCCGGTCTGGACACCCCCGAGACCGGTGAGCTGCGGCTCTCACCGCCCACCGCCGCCGTCGGCCACCTCCCGCAGGAGCCCGAGCGCCGCCCCGGCGAGTCGGTGCGGGAGTTCCTGGCGCGGCGTACCGGGGTGGCCGCCGCGCAGGCGGAGCTCGACGAGGCGACGCAGGGCTTGGTGGACGGCACCCCGGGTGCGGACGACGCATACGCGGACGCCCTCGACCGGTGGCTGAACCTGGGCGGCGCCGACCTCGACGAGCGGGCCCAGGAGGTCGCCGACGACCTCGGGCTGGCCGTCGGACTGGACCTGCCGATGACGGCGCTCTCGGGCGGCCAGGCCGCGCGGGCGGGCCTCGCCTCCCTGCTGCTGTCGCGCTACGACGTGTTCCTGCTCGACGAGCCCACCAACGACCTGGACCTCGACGGTCTGGAGCGGCTGGAGCAGTTCGTGAAGGGCCTGCGCGCGGGCACCGTGGTCATCAGCCACGACCGCGAGTTCCTCACGCGCACGGTCACCAAGGTCCTCGAACTCGACCTGGCCCAGCAGCAGATCAACCTCTACGGCGGCGGCTACGACTCCTACCTGGAGGAGCGCGAGCGCGCCCGCGGCCACGCCCGCGAGGAGTACGAGGAGTACGCGGGCAAGAAGTCCGCCCTTGAGGGCCGGGCCCAGATGCAGCGCAACTGGATGGACAAGGGCGTGCGCAACGCCCGCCGCAAGTCGAGCGACAACGACAAGATCGGCAAGAACCTGCGCGGTGAGTCCAGCGAGAAGCAGGCCGCCAAGGCCCGGCAGACGCAGCGCGCGATCGAGCGGCTGGAGGTCGTCGACGAGCCGCGCAAGGAGTGGGAGCTGCGCATGGAGATCGCGGCGGCCCCCCGCTCCGGCTCGGTCGTCGCCACGCTGCGCGAAGCGGCGGTCCAGCGCGGGGACTTCGGCTTCGGCCCGGCCAGTCTGCAGATCGACTGGGCGGACCGGGTCGCGATCACCGGGGCCAACGGCGCCGGCAAGTCCACGCTGCTGGCCGTGCTGCTCGGCCGACTGGCCCCGGACTCCGGCTCCGCCACGCTCGGCTCCGGGGTACTGGTGGGCGAAGTCGACCAGGCGCGCGGCCTGTTCCTCGGCGAGGAGCCGCTGCTGGAGGCCTTCTGCGCGGCCGTCCCGGACACCGAGCCGGCCGAAGTGCGCACGCTGCTGGCGAAGTTCGGCCTGAAGGCGGCGCACGTGCTGCGCCCCGCGGCCACCCTGTCCCCCGGCGAGCGCACCCGGGCGGCCCTGGCGCTGCTCCAGGGCCGCGGCGTGAACCTGCTGGTGCTGGACGAGCCCACCAACCACCTCGACCTCCCGGCGATCGAGCAGTTGGAGGCGGCCCTGGACGCCTACGAGGGCACCCTCCTGCTGGTCACCCACGACCGCCGGATGCTCGACGCGGTCCACGTGACCCGCCGCCTGGAAGTCGCGAACGGCAAGGTCACCGAGGTCTAGCGGGCGGTCATTCGGCCGGGGGCCGGCGGGTGCGGGCCATCTTCCGGGCCACGAAGGCGCGCGGGAGGTGGCGGACCGCCAGGGCGTACGCCTGGTAGCGGCGGCCGGTGACGCTGATCGGGCGGCGGCGGACGAGGTCCTTCAGGGCCTGGTCCACCACCGCCCGCGGGTCCAGCCAGACCGCCTCGCGCAGGGCGCTGACGTCCATCCCGGCGCGCTCCTGGAACTCGGTGCGGGTGAATCCCGGCACCACCGCCAGCACGCGGACCCCGTACGGCTCCATGTCCACCCGGAGGGACTCGCTGAAGGCGGTGACCCAGGCCTTGGCGGCTCCGTAGGTGCCGGTCGGCAGGAGCCCCGCCACCGAGGAGACGTTGACGACCGCGCCCCGGCGGCGTTCGCGCAGGCCCGGCAGCACGGCGTGGGTGAGCCGCAGCGGGACCTTCACCAGCAGGTCGAGCATCCGCTCCTCGTCCTCGACCGGGCTGTACGGGAAGGGCGCGGGGAGGCCGAAGCCGGCGTTGTTGACCAGGATGTCGACGGGGCGGGTGCGGTCGGTGAGCCGCTGCTCCACGGCCGTGCGGTCGCCGGTGTCGAGGAGGTCGGCGGCCAGCACCTCGCAGCGGGCGCCGAACTCCCGCTCCAGCGATTCGGCGACGGTTTCGAGGCGGTCCTTGTCGCGGGCGACGAGGACGAGGGCGCAGCCCTTGGCCGCGAAGCCGCGGGCGAAGGCCGCGCCGAGTCCGGCGCTGGCTCCGGTGATCAGTACGGTGGTCACGTGCGGGTCACTTCCTTGCTGTTCGAACGCGTCACGGGGCGAATGCGGTGGTGGCCGGCGAGGCGTAGGCCCGGGCGACGTCGACGAGGAAGCGGGCCTCGCCCTCCAGGTCGCCGTCCTCGGCCGAGGTCTGGATGGCGGCCGGCAGCTCCAACGCGTCGTCCTCGCCCCGCTGTTGCTCGGCCCCGGCCAGCTTCGCCTGCCGCGCCTCCCTCAGTACGCAGGCCAGCGCGGCCGCGGCGCGCCCCTGGTCGGGCACCCCGTGTCCGGCGACGTGGCTGCGGGCCCGGTCCGGGACGCCCGGGGCGACGTACTCCCCCAGGATCAGGATCGCGTCGCGGGTCTCGATGACCTTGCGGTACACGAGCAGGTTGCGCGGCACCGGCGGCCACAGCAGCTCCAGTACCCGGCCGGCCCGCGGCTTGGTGAGGGCGACGTGCGGGACGGCGTGGACCAGGTCGCGCCACAGCGGCCAGAGCCGCCAGGCGGTGGCGATGTCGGCGGCGGTGCGGCGGAATGTGAACAGCGTCGGGACGAGGATCGCGGCGGCGCGGACCAGGCCGTGCAGGTTCATCAGCAGCGGCAGGGCGGGCATCGCCCAGGTGCTGCCGAACAGCGCCTTGAGCAGGTACGCGAACCAGAACACCCCGGCGAGCGCGGTGCCGAGGCCGAACAGTTGCAGTCCGGCGGCGAGGCCGCGGCTCTCGGTGCGCCGGCTGTAGCGCCAGCAGACGTACACGCAGACGGTGTTGGCGAGCAGGTGCGCGGAGATCAGCACCAGCCAGTACGCCAGGGAGGGCACCGGATCGCCCACGGGCGGGATGGTGTGGGTGCCGTGCGCGGGCGCGGCGGCGTCGAGCACCAGCAGCGTGCCCAGCCAGGCCACCGTGCCGGCGCCGGAGGCGAGTTGGAGGCGGCGGCCGCGGGTGGCGGCGGCCACGAAGTAGAGCACGGCGCCGGCCGAGAGCACTCCGATGAGGTTGCGGATCAGGCCGATGGTGTGGGCGTAGCCGGGGTCGCGGCCCATCGCGTAGGCGACGACGGCGGGCAGGTTCAGGGTCATCGCGGCGGCGGCCGTGGCGACCGCGAGCCACAGTCCGCGCTGGTGCGGGGCGCGCAGCGCGCCGGGGGCGCGCAGCAGTACCGCTGTCCAGAGGCAGACGACGCTGGGGACGGCGAGCCAGTCGCCGAGGGCGATGAGGTCAGCCGCCATGGTGACCGCGCCTGCGCCGCTCGTAGCCCATGGCGGACTCCAGCCGGGCGAGGGTGTCGCGGGCCTCTCCCGTGGCCGGCCCGGGGCCGGCGCTCGCCGTGCGGATGCGGATCATGCTGGCGAGCATCTCCGCCTCCTGCTCCTGGCGGGTGGTGTAGTTGGTGCGCCCGAGGACGGTGGGAGCCTGCCCGTCGGTCTCCTCGCCCTCCAGCGAGTGGTGCCCGAACAGGATGTGGCCGATTTCGTGGAGCACGATGTGCTCCCGGTGCAAGTGGGTGGTCTGGGCCTCGTAGAAGACGTAGTCGACGCTGGCGGTGCCCACCCACAGCCCGCAGACCCCGGACTCGGCCGCCTCCCTGGGAAGCGGGTGGAGCTTGATGGGGCGGCCTCGCTGCTCCGCGATCCGGTTGCACAGGCCGTCGAGGGAGAAGGGGTGCGTCAGGTCCAGACGACCGAGAATCGACTCGCACCGTTTGCGCAGACTGAGTTGCGGGTGGCGCATCTGATCCCTCTTCTGATCCCTCTTCGGAGCCTTTCTCGGGCAACGTCGGTAGGCGTGCGTGGGCAGGGGCATGGCGTCCTTCGGGAAAACGCGGAAGCCCGTCCGCCGGAAGACGAACGGGCGTTCCACCATCCCTACAGATCTTGCACGGGGGTTGGCAAGGCATGTCCCCAGGTGGGGTGCCTATTCGGCCAACCCTGCCGGCTACCGCTTGCGGCGCTCCTCCGGGCCGGTGAGACCCGCGCGGCGCAGGGCGTCGGCCATGGCGCTGTTGGCCGGGGCCGGGGCGCCGCCTCCGCCGCCGCCCTGCCGCTGACCGCCCTGGCCCTG
This sequence comes from Streptomyces sp. NPDC037242, assembly GCF_055604165.1. Taxonomy (NCBI): domain Bacteria; kingdom Bacillati; phylum Actinomycetota; class Actinomycetes; order Kitasatosporales; family Streptomycetaceae; genus Streptomyces; species Streptomyces sp. NPDC037242. The sequence continues at coordinate 509,352 of NZ_JBVJUY010000001.1, read as the reverse complement.
CCGCTGGCCGCCCTGGCCCTGACCGCGCCGGCCCTGGCCCTGGCCGCCGTCACGGGAGCCGCGCTGCTGGGGCGGGCGGCCGCCACCGCGCCGCTCCTGCCGCTCCTCGCGCGCCTTCGGCTCGCCGGCGGCCGACCGGTCCCGGTCCTGGCCCGCCTCGTCCTCCAGCCGCAGCGTGAGCGAGATCCGCTTGCGCGGGATGTCCACGTCCATGACCTTCACACGGACGATGTCGCCCGGCTTGACCACGTCCCGCGGGTCCTTGACGAAGGTCTTCGACAGCGCCGAGACGTGCGCCAGTCCGTCCTGGTGGACGCCGATGTCGATGAAGGCGCCGAACGCGGCCACGTTGGTGACCACGCCCTCCAGGATCATCCCGGGGGCCAGGTCGCCGATCTTCTCGACGCCCTCCTTGAAGGTGGCCGTCTTGAAGGCGGGCCGCGGGTCCCGGCCCGGCTTCTCCAGCTCGCGCAGGATGTCCGTGACCGTCGGCAGGCCGAAGGCCTCGGTCACGAACTGCTCGGGCCGCAGCGAGCGCAGCACGCCCGTGTTGCCGATCAGGGCGGCGACCTCGCTGCCCGCCGTCTTGCCCATGGCGCGCACCACCGGGTACGACTCGGGGTGCACGCTGGAGGAGTCCAGCGGGTCGTCCCCGCCGCGGATCCGCAGGAAGCCCGCGCACTGCTCGTACGCCTTCGGGCCGAGGCGGGCCACGTCCTTGAGCCCCTTGCGGTTGCGGAAGGGGCCGTTGGCGTCGCGGTGGGACACGATGTTCTCGGCGAGGCCGCCGCTGATGCCCGAAACCCGCGAGAGCAGTGGCGCCGAGGCGGTGTTGACGTCCACGCCGACGCCGTTCACGCAGTCCTCGACGACGGCGTCGAGCGAGCGCGAGAGCTTCACCTCGGCCAGGTCGTGCTGGTACTGGCCCACCCCGATCGACTTCGGGTCGATCTTGACGAGTTCGGCGAGCGGGTCCTGGAGCCGGCGGGCGATGGAGACGGCGCCGCGCAGCGACACGTCCATGCCGGGCAGTTCCTGCGAGGCGAAGGCGGAGGCCGAGTACACGGAGGCGCCGGCCTCCGAGACCATCACCTTGGTGAGCTTCAGCTCGGGGTGGCGGGTGATCAGGTCCCCGGCGAGCTTGTCGGTCTCGCGGGAGGCGGTGCCGTTGCCGATGGCGATCAGCTCGACCGCGTGCTCCTCGGCGAGGCGGGCCAGCTTGGCGAGGGACTCGTCCCACTTGTTGGCGGGCACGTGCGGGTAGATCACGTCCGTGGCGACGACCTTGCCGGTGGCGTCCACGACGGCGACCTTCACGCCGGTACGGAAGCCCGGGTCCAGCCCCAGCGTCGCGCGGGTCCCGGCCGGCGCGGCGAGCAGCAGGTCGCGCAGGTTGGCCGCGAAGACCCGTACGGCCTCGTCCTCGGCGGCGGCGCGCAGCCGCATCCGCAGGTCGATGCCGAGGTGCACCAGGATCTTCGTGCGCCAGGCCCAGCGGACCGTGTCGGCGAGCCACTTGTCGCCGGGACGGGCGCGGTCGTTGATGCCGAAGCGGCGGGCGACCATGCCCTCGTACGTGGACGGGCCGGGCGTGTCGCCCGGCTCCTCCGGCACCAGGGTGAGGTCGAGCACGTCCTCCTTCTCGCCGCGCAGCATCGCGAGGACGCGGTGCGAGGGCAGTGCGGTGAAGGGCTCGGCGAAGTCGAAGTAGTCGGCGAACTTGGCACCCGCCTCCTCCTGGCCCTCGCGGACCTTCGCGGCGAGCCGGCCGCGGCCCCACATGCGCTCGCGCAGCTCCCCGATCAGGTCGGCGTCCTCGGCGAACTTCTCGGTGAGGATGGCGCGGGCGCCCTCCAGCGCCGCCGCCGGATCGGAGACGCCCTTGTCGGCGTCGACGAACGCGGCCGCCGCGGCGGCCGGTTCCACCGACGGGTCGGCCAGCAGGCCTTCGGCGAGCGGCTCCAGACCGGCCTCGCGGGCGATCTGCGCCTTGGTGCGGCGCTTGGGCTTGAAGGGGAGGTAGATGTCCTCCAGCCGGGCCTTGGTGTCGGCCGCGTTGATGCGCGCCTCCAGCTCGGCGTCGAGCTTGCCCTGCTCCCGTACGGAGTCCAGGATCGCCGCGCGCCGGTCCGCCAGCTCGCGCAGATACCGCAGCCGCTCCTCTAGCGTGCGCAGCTGCGCATCGTCGAGCATCTCGGTCGCTTCCTTGCGGTAGCGCGCGATGAACGGCACGGTGGAGCCGCCGTCGAGCAGCTCGACGGCGGCCTTGACCTGCCGCTCCCGTACGCCGAGCTCCTCGGCGATCCTGCCTTCGATGGACATCGTCACGATCGGGTCCCGCCTGCCTTCGTTTGCACTGGAAGGCTGCCAATTGTGGCAGGTGGCGGTGGCGGACGGCGGGAGCCCCGGTTGCGGACCCGCTCAGGCCTTGCCGAGGAGGTCGCCCGGGAAGGCCCCGGCGCCGATGGCCCGCATCACGAATCCGCCGCCCAGTTCGGCGAGTCGGGCCAGTCCTGCTGCGCCCAGGTGCTCGTACGGGGCCGCGTCCAGGCGGTCGGTGTCGGCCTCCAGGGCCTCGCGCACGGCCTTGCCCTCGTCGGTGAGCTCGCCGTCCGCGTCCAGGATCCCGCGGGCGCGCAGCCGATCGGCCGCCGCGTCCAGGTCGGACTGCTCCCAGCCGCGGATGGCCTTGAGCCACTTCGGGCTCATGCCGCGGCCGGTGGCGGTGTGGCTGACCAGGGCCTCCACCGGGTCGAGGCCCGCGAGGAGCAGTGCGGCGAGGTGGCCGTCGCCGCGGTGCTCGCGCAGCAGCGTGGTGGCGTGCCACAGGCGCAGGTGCGCCTCCTCGGGTACGGGGAGGTCCGCGTGCGCCGCGTAGAGGGTGCGGGCGTGCCGGGTGCAGCCCTCGGTGGCGCGCATCGCGAGGTCGGCGGTCTCGGCGAGCTCGGGGGACTCGATGACCTCCTGGCCGAGCAGCCGGCGCAGGGTGGTGTCGACGGCCCGCAGCCGGGCGGCGAGGGCCTGCTCGGGCGTGATGGTCTCCCAGAGGGCGGGCAGGTGCCGGGCGACGAGCTCGTGGCGGTAGTTGTAGAACGTGGCGGTCACCGCGCCGGCCCCGACGGCGCCCATGGCGGCGGAGCGGTGAGCGAGGTTGACGGCGACCGGGTCGGTGATGCCGAGGCCCGCGAACTCCTTGCCCAGGTCCGGCGAGAAATAGACGGCCGAGTGCAGCGGATTGATCGCGGTGTGCCAGCAACGGCGGGCGTCGAGCAGGGAAATCGTCATGCCCGGCAGGCTACCGACTGTTTGGTACGTCGGGTAGATCGGTTGCCGCCAACGCGGCCCCGGGGCGGGGGTGAAGACGCGGCCCGGGGGCGGCCCGGCGGCGAACCGGCAGCGGCGGCCCGTTCTTTCAGGCCTTTCTTGGTCCTGTGACGGCCGAATGGCGATCGTGTGACAGCAGGGGCCATGGACATGACGTGGGGCGCCGGGCGTGAATACGGTCGGACCACAAAGCTTCGAACCGATCTGTCTCCCCTACCACTTGGAGCCCAGGTGTACCGCAAAGCCATCGCCCCGAGCGTTCTCGCCGCCTCCCTTCTGCTGGCGATCCCGGCGTCGGCGGCGAGTTCCGCTCCGGGCGCCCCGGGTATCGGCGACCCCTACTACCCGGCCAGCGGAAACGGGGGGTACGAGATCTCCCACTACGACCTGCGCCTGAAGTACCAGCCGAAGACGGACCTGCTGGAGGGCACCGCGACCCTCCTCGCCACCGCCAAGCAGGACCTGTCGCGCTTCAACCTGGACTTCGGCCTGGAGGTGAGCGAGATCCGGGTCAACGGCGCCAAGGCGAAGTTCGCCAAGTCCGGCACCCAGGAGCTCGAAGTCACCCCGGCCTCCGCGCTCCAGCGCGGAAAGCAGGCGACCGTCGTCGTCAAGTACGCGGGCAAGCCCTCGGAGTTCAAGATCGACGGCTGGAGCGCCTGGCAGCGCACCCCGGACGGCGGCGTCGCGGCGCAGGAGCCCGATTCGGCGGTGTGGTGGTTCCCCAGCAACGACCACCCGCGCGACAAGGCGACCTTCGACATCTCCGTCAACGTCCCCGACGGCACCCAGGCCATCAGCAACGGCGTGCTCCAGTCGCAGAGCTCGAAGCTCGGCTGGACCCGCTACAACTGGCGCTCGAACAAGCCGCAGGCCACGTACCTGGCCACCCTCGCCATCGGCAAGTTCGACATCACCACCGACAAGACGGCGAGCGGGCTGCCGATCCTCAACGCGTACAGCCAGGACCTCGGTGACAACGCGGGCGCGGCGCGGGCGAGCGTGGAGCGCACCGGCGAGGTCGCGGAGTGGCTGGAGGGCGTCTTCGGCCCGTACCCCTTCAACGCGCTGGGCGGCTACGTCCCGAACGTGCCCAGCGGCTTCGCGCTGGAGACGCAGACCCGGCCGTTCTACAGCCCCCGCCAGTTCGCGAACGGCTCGAACGCCTCGGTGGTCGTGCACGAGCTGGCCCACCAGTGGTACGGCGACAGCGTGTCCGTGGAGAACTGGAAGGACATCTGGATCAACGAGGGCTTCGCCCGCTACAGCCAGTGGCTGTGGTCGGAGAAGGAGGGCGAGGGCACCGCTCAGGAACTCGCCGACTGGGCCTACGCCTCACGCCCGGCCGAGGACCCGTTCTGGCAGGTCAAGCCGGGTGACCCGGGTCCGGAGAACCAGTTCCACGGGGCCGTCTACGACCGCGGGGCCCTCGCCCTGCAGGCGCTGCGGAACGAGATCGGCGACGAGAAGTTCTTCGCGATCCTCAAGGGTTGGCCGACCCAGCACGCGTACGGCAACGCCTCGGTCGGGGACTTCGTGCGCTACGCGGAGAAGGTCTCCGGCAAGCCGCTGGCGCAGCTCTTCGAGGACTGGCTGTACACGCCGGGCAAGCCCTCCTTCGCCCCGCCGGCTGCCAAGGCCCCCGCGGCGCGCTCCCTCCAGGCCCCGGCGAAGCCGCCGGTGGAGCCGAAGTCCTGGAAGAAGATCGCCGAGACGAACACGATCCACGAGCACTGATCCCGGGTCGTAGGTGCAGGACCCGCGCGCCGGCGGCCCTCAGTGGGCGCCGGCGCGTCGGCGCGCCCTGGCTTCCCGCGCGATGGGCAGGTACCGCAGCCGTTCCGGCAGCACCGGTACGAGGAGCCGTGCGACCGTGCTGAAGCGGCGGAGCTTGCGCTCCTGGGCCGGGGTCCACTCCAGGCCGATCGCGGCGCGCGCCTCGGGCGGCATGTAGCCGACGGTGACGAAGGCCCGCAGGCGCAGGTACAGCACGCGCAGCAGCGGCCAGGCGAGCCGGAGCAGCGGCCGCACGGCCGCCGGGCCGACCTCGGGGCACGGCACCGGCGCATCGGTGGCGACCAGCTCGCGGGCGACCTTGGTGGGCTCGATCTCCTCGGCCAGCATCCGGTGGTAGTAGGGCCAGAACTCCTCGATGCTCTGCGGCATGTCCCGGTCGTGGAGGCCCAGGATCCGGCCCACCTGGAGCCACTCGCGGTACATCTGCCGCTCCTGGGCCGGGGTGATGCGGCGGAACAGGTAGCGCCCGGCGTACAGGGAGACCGGGAATCCGGTGGCGTGCACCCAGGCGTAGCAGGCGGGGTCGAGCGAGTGGTAGCGCCTGCCCCGGGTGTCGGTGCCCTGGATCTCCTTGTGCAGCCGGCGGACCCGGCGCCCCTCGGCGGCGGCGTGCTCCCCGCCGTATACCCACAGCTGGACCGAGCGCAGCGAGCGCTCGCCGCGACCCCAGGGGTCGGTGCGGAAGACCGAGTACTGGTCGACCCCGGCCCCGACCGCGGGGTGGGCGACCTGGAGGGTGAAGGCGGCGGGCAGCATCAGCAGGGAGCGGATGTCCCCGGCGCTGCCCCAGAGCACCCCGCCGGGCGGGGGCGGCTGGGGATCGGTCCGGCGGCCCGCGGCCTTCCGTTTCGAGGTGTCCGAATCCTCGGTCGTACTCATCCGTGGTCCCCCAGGTCTGGCTCTGTTCCGTCCTCCCAGTATCCGTGGTTTCCGGGGCGCCCCCGTTTTGACGCGGGCAGGACAGAAAGTCTTGTCATGGGTGTTACCCAGAGGTAACCGCGGCTGCTTGGATGACGGCGTCGATCTTCCCCCGCAGGAATGATGGAGTCCCCCATGCCGAACACCTCGCCCCGCCGCAACCGGGCCGCGGCCGCCGCCGTCGCGATGATCGCCGCCGGTACGCTGGCCGGCACGACCGCGCCCGCCGCCACGGCCGCGGAGAGCGCCGACGCACCCCGGCTGAGCGTGCTGTCGTACAACGTGTTCCTGATGAGCAAGAACCTCTACCCGAACTGGGGCCAGGACCACCGGGCCGCGGAGATCCCCAAGACGTCCTTCTACCAGGGCCACGACGTGGTCGTGATCCAGGAGGCCTTCGACAACGGCGCCTCGGACGCCCTCAAGGCCAACTCGGCCGCGCAGTACCCGTACCAGACCCCGGTCGTCGGCCGCAGCAAGAGCGGCTGGGACGCCACGGGCGGCGCGTACTCCTCCACGACCCCGGAGGACGGCGGCGTCACGATCCTCAGCAAGTGGCCGATCGTCCGCAAGGAGCAGGTCGTCTACAAGGACGCCTGCGGCGCCGACTGGTGGTCCAACAAGGGCTTCGCCTACGTCGTGCTGAACGTCAACGGCTCGAAGGTGCACGTGCTCGGCACGCACGCCCAGTCCACCGACCCGGGCTGCGGCTCGGGCGAGGCGGCGGACATGCGCGCCCGCCAGTTCCGGGCGATAGACGCCTTCCTGGACGGGAAGAACATCCCGGCGAACGAGCAGGTCATCGTGGCGGGCGACATGAACGTCGACTCGCGCACCCCCGAGTACGCCACGATGCTGGCCAACGCCGACCTGGCCGGCTCCGACACGCGCACGGGCCACCCGTACTCCTTCGACACCGCGCTGAACTCGATCGCGAACTACCGCTACCCGAACGACCCGCGCGAGGACCTGGACTACGTCCTCTACCGCAAGGGCAACGCCCGCCCGGCGGGCTGGGAGAACAACGTGGTCAAGGAGCAGTCGGCGCCCTGGACGGTCTCCAGCTGGGGCACCTCCTACACCTATGACAACCTCTCGGACCACTACCCCCTGATCGGCCGCTAACCCCCCACCCGGCCGCCGTACCGACCCAGGTCCGGCGGCCGGCCCCGTTCACGAGGGCAGCGAGGCGGCCACATGGTCGACGACCACCTGGAACTCCTTCGTCGGCGAGAAGTCCAGGAACTCGCAGTCCTCCAACGCCTCCGGAGCGTGACCGGGTTCCCAGTAGAAGGCATCGCCCTCCTGGTAGACCCGGTCCCCGTCCTTGAAGTGCAGCTTGACCTTCCCCTTGAACACGTATCCCCAGTGCGGGCACGTGCACAGGTCGTCCGGGAGCCCCTTGAACGCCGGCGTCATGTCCACGCCCTTCGCGAATCGCACGAAGCCGACGGAGAAGTCGCCGCCTATCTCGCGCATCCGCAGTTCCACACCGTCGCCTTCGAAGGCCACGGGCGTCTGGTCCCGCGTCGTTGCCGTCATGGCTGCTCCACGTTTGTCCGCTCCGGCGGTCCGGAGATCCCCCTGTGTTCCCCGATAGCCCAAGTCTCCCCCCGCCCCGCCCGGCCCGCGAGGGCTCAGGGGAGCGGCGCCGGGTCAGGCGGAGGCCTTGGCGCGCTCCCATTCCGTGGCGTAGTCCTGGAAGATCTCGCGCAGGTGGTGGCCGATCTTCAGGTAGTCCAGGTCGTCGAGGTTGGCCAGGGAGACGCGGACCGACCACTCGGGGCCGTCGAAGCCGCCGCCGTTGAGGAGGACGACCGAGGTCTGTTCGGCGAGGCGGAAGAGCGGGTCGACCGGTTCGTAGTTCTTCTCCAGGAAGTCCGCGAAGTCCTTGCCGTGGACCCGTTCGGCCTCGGCCAGCAGGTCGAGTTCGATGTAGTACGCGGCCCGCCGGTCGTCGTCGGAGATCTTCATCTGGGCGCCCTCCAGTAGGAGGTCGAGGCGCCGGTGGACGATCTGGCGCAGGTGCTCCTTGTACGCCTGGCCCTCCTCCAGCATGTCGAAGAGCGAGAAGAGCACCATCATCGTCTGCTGCGGCAGCGACAGGCCGGCGGTGTGGTTGAGGGCCACCGAGCGGGAGTCGGCGACCAGCCGGTCGATGAAGCGGATCCGGTCGGGCTCCAGGGTGAGCGTTCCGTAGCGCCTGGCCAGGCGGTCCTTCTGCTCCTGCGGGAAGTTCGCGATCATCTCGTCGATGACGTTGTCGTCGTGCAGGCCGATGACGCCGAGCCGCCAGCCCGTACAGCCGTAGTGCTTGGAGTACGAGTACACGAGCAGGGTGTTGCGGGGCAGCTCGGCGGCGACCGAGCGGAAGCCGGGCACGAAGGTGCCGTACACGTCGTCGGTGACGATCAGCAGGTTCGGGTTGGGGCCCGCCACGATGTCCTTGATCTGGTTCGCGACGCGCTCGCTCAGCGCCAGCGACGGCGGGTTGCTGGGGTTGACGAGGCAGACGAGCTTGACCGCCGGGTCCGCCAGCTGGGCCACTGCCTCCTCCGGGTAGCGCCACTGGCGCACCCCGGTCTCCGCGAAGAGGCTCGCGGAGACGTTCACCACCTCGAACTCGAAGGTGTCGAGCTCCGGGATCTCGATGTACGGGGTGAACACCGGGGCCATCAGGGCGATCTTGTCGCCCTTGTGGAGGATCCCGTTCTTCATCAGGGAGTCGAAGATGTAGCACATGGCGGCGGTGCCGCCCTCGGTTGCGAACAGCGACAGGTTGTTGCCCTCGGGCGGCTGCTTGTCGAACATCTCGTCGCCGATGTACCCCCGCACGATGTGCTCGGCGTGCACCAGCATCCGGTCGGGGACCGGGTAGTTGTCGCCGGTGATGGAGTCGGTCAGCTCGTGCACGAAGGCGTCCTTGTCGAACGGCCAGCGCGTGAGGGCGTACTGGATGCAGGCGGACAGCATCTCCACGCCGGGCAGGTCCGGGTGGCGCCGGACCCAGGAGTCGAAGCGCTCGGCGATACCCTTCTTCTCGGGCATCCCGCCGAGGTTGTCGGCCGTCCACACCCGCCGGGACTCTTCGAGCGCGAAGTAGCCGAGGGCGTAGAAGGCCTCACGGGGTCCGGCGGCGATCCAGTTGGGGTTGCCCCGGCCCGCGTTGAGCATCGCCCGCGCGGTGGTCTCCTTCTGGCCCGGCTTGTCCTCCTGCACGGCGGTGGCGAGCTGGATGAACTTGTCCTTCAGCTCGAACGGGCTGAGCTGGGCGAAGGACTGGATCTCCTCGCGGCTGAAGCTGGTCTCCGGCACGGCGTTTCCTTTGCGTAGGTGGTGCGGGGTCAATGGCGGAGGAGGACGATGACGGCGCCCCAGATCGTCAGGAGCACGTTGCTGACGGCGTACGGGATGGTGTAACCGAGCACGGGTACCTGGGACTTGGCCTGTTCGTTGACCGCGCCGATGGCGGCCGTGGTGGTCTGGCCGCCCGCGAGGACGCCCATCAGGATCGGGAAGCGGATCTTCTGGATGTGGTGACCCGCGAGGAACCCCACGAGCAGTGGGATCAGCGTGGCGATCGCGCCGAACAGCAGCAGCCCCCAGCCCGCGGTGGAGAGCCCGCCGGTGAAGCTGGGCCCGGCGTTGATGCCGACGACCGCGACGAAGAGGCAGAGCCCGAGGGTGTCCATGAACCACTGGGCGCCGGGCGGGACGTTGCCGTACGTCGGGTACTTGCTGCGGATCCAGCCGAAGACCAGGCCCATGATCAGCGCGCCGCCCGAGGTGGACAGCGAGATCGGGACCCCGCCGGCCTTGAGCGCCGGGATGCCGATGCAGCCGCCGAGGAAGATGCCGAGGCCGACCCAGATCATGTCGGTGGCGAAGCTGGTGGGCACCGGTTTGCCGATGGCCCGCCCGGCCGGGTCCACGAGCGGAGCCGCGGGTATCGGCATTCCCCCACCCTTGTCCGGTGGGCGGACATCCGCCCACCGGACTGGGCCGTTCGGGTTACGGCGCCTCGGGCTCGCCTTCGTACAGCCCGTCGATCAGGGCCGCGTACTTGTCCCGGACCACCCGGCGGCGCAGTTTGAGGGAGGGGGTGAGCTCCCCGCTCTCGGGGCCCCACTCCTCGGTCAACAGCCGGTAGCGCTTGATCTGCTCGGTGCGGTTCAGCCGGGCGTTGGCCGCCTCGACCGCACGGGCGATCTCCGCGCGGACGGCCGGGTGCTCGGCGAGGTCGGCGGGAGAGGCGGCCTCGATGCCGCGGGCGGCCGCCCAGGCTGGGGCCAGTTCGGGGTCCAGGACGAGCAGGGCGACGAGGTAGGAGCGGCCGTCGCCGTGGACCAGCGCCTGCCCGATCAACGGGTGTTCCTTGACCGTGTTCTCCACCAGCGCCGGCGAGACGTTCTTGCCGTTCGAGGTGATGATCAGTTCCTTCTTGCGGTCGGTCAGCCAGAGGAACCCGTCCTCGTCCAGCCGGCCGATGTCCCCGGTCGGGAACCAGCCCTCCGCGTCGGACGCGCTCTCCACCGAGCCGTCGGGCCGCAGGTAGCCGCCGAAGACGGTCGCCCCGCGGGTCAGGATCTCCCCGTCCTCGGCGAGCCGCAGCTCCAGCCCCTCGATCGGCCGGCCCACCGACCCGAGCCGGAAGCCGTCCGGGCTGTTGACCGTGCACACACCCGAGGTCTCGGTCAGCCCCCAGGCGTCCATGATGGTGATCCCCCAGCCCGCCCAGAAGCGGACCACGTCGATCGGCATCGGCGCGGTCGCACTGGCCGTCCACAGCAGCCGGTCCATCCCGGCCAGCCCCAGCAGCGGATCCAGCACCTGCTCCTTGGCCCGGCCGTACGAGGCTTCGAGCGCCTGCGGCACCTCCTCGCCCCGCTCCCGGTGGCCCGCGCGGGTGCGCGCCAGGTCGTTGGCGGCTTCGATGGCCTCCCGCTGCTCCGCCGGGAGCTGCGCGAGGACCGCCCGTACGGAGGCGGCGAGCTTCTCCCACACCCGGGGCACGCCGAAGAACTGCACCGGGTGCAGCTCGCGCACCGCGCCCGCGACGGCGGCCGGGTCGGCGCACAGCCGTACGTGCGCGGCCCGCAGCAGCGGCAGGTAGATGCCGAGGACCCGCTCGGCGATGTGCGCGAAGGGCAGGTAGCAGATGTGCTCGGCGTGCTCGGGCAGCTCGACGTGCCGGTCGAGGCGGACCGCCTGGAGCATGATGTTGCGGTGGGTCAGCCGCACGCCCTTGGGGTCGCCGGTGGTGCCCGAGGTGTACACGACGGTCAGCGGGTCCTCGGGCCGGGACTCCTGCCAGGCCTTCTCGAAGGCGTCGGGGCGGTGCACCCGGGCTCCGCTCGCGTGCAGGGAGCCGTAGGTGCGGTGCGGGCCGGCGTCGGCGGCCTCGGCCACCACCAGCCGCTCCAGCGGGACCCCGGCGTCGGCCAGCAGCGGTTCCCACCGGGCCAGCTCGCGGGCGCCCTCGACGACCGCGACCCTGGCGCGGGAGTGCCGGGCGATGTGCGCGATCTGCTCGGGCGCGGAGGTTCCGTACACGGTGACGGGGACGGCGCCCAGGTGGACCAGGGCGAGGTCGCTCAGCCAGTGCTCGGGGCGGTTGCCCATCATCAGCAGGACGTGCTCGCCGCGCTCGATGCCGAGGGCGGCGTACCCGGAGGCGAGGACGGCGACCTTGCGGCGCACCTCGGACCAGGTCAGCGTCGACCAGCCGGGGCCCTCGCGCCACGAGAGGGCGGGGAGGGCGCCGTGATCGGCGGCGTTGCGGGCGAGCAGGGCGGGGAGGGTGAGTTCTTCGGGTCGTCCGGGCAGTCGCAGGTTCGTGGTCATGGGCAGCTCCTGGCCGTTTCACATCGTTGGTGCGACAGCAATACTGTTGAACCCAAGCTGTGGAGCAGAGATCGAGGCGCAGACGATGACCGACCAGGCACCCGAGCCGATGCTCACCGTCGACGAGCTGGCGGCCAGGGCGGGCGTAACCGTCCGCACCGTACGGTTCTACAGCACTCGCGGGCTTTTGCCCCCTCCCGTGATCGGACCCCGTCGGGTGGGGCACTACGGGCCGGAGCACCTGTCCCGGCTGGCGCTGATCGAGGAGTTGCAGCACCAGGGCATGACCTTGTCCGCGATCGAGCGCTATCTGGACGCGCTGCCCGACGACCTGAGCGCGCACGATCTGGCGATCCACCGTGCGATGGTGGCCAGTTGGGCCCCGGACGCGGCCCAGGAGGCTTCCCTGGAGGAGCTGGAGAAGCGGGCGGGTCGGAGCCTGTCGGAGACCGACCTGCGGCGGCTGACGGCGATGAACGTGCTCGCCGCCTCGGGGGACGGTTTCCGCGTCGATGTGGGGCTGCTGCGGCTGGGGGTCGCGCTGCTCGACGTACCGATCGCGCACGAGACGATCCTGGCGGCCCGCAAGGTGCTGATGGAGCACACCAGGTCGGCGGCGCACGAGCTGACGGCGCTGTTCCGGGACGAGGTGTGGGGGCCGTTCACGCTGGGCGAGAGCGATCCGGAGCGGGTGGAGTCGATGAAGGCGCTGTCGGCGCACATGCAACCGATGGTCGTACAGGCCCTGGTGACGGCCTTTCAGCGGTCGCTGAGGGAGGAGCTGCGGGCGGCGTTCGTCTCGGAGCCGGCCGGCTCCGAGTGAACGCCGCCCGCGGATGCGGGGCCCGGGAGGGCCGGGCTCGGCCGGGAGGGCGGGCTCAGACGCCGCCCTCGATGATCGTCCAGCCCGAGGAGACCTCGTTGAGCGGGCCGACGTTGGCGTACCTGCCGCCGCTGAGCTTCGAGATCCAGGAGGTCCCGTCGTCCTTGTAGAAGAACAGGCTGTCCCCGGTCCGGCCCACCAGGTCCCACACGCCCGAGGTGCCGATGTCGCGGAACGAGCCGACCGTGCCGTTGGTCGCCGAGGCCAGCTTGTACCGGAGTTCGGAACTGTTCCTCGCCATGCCCAGGACCGAGTCCTTGGTGGCGACCAGGGTCCCCAGGAACACGTCTCCGTCCCTGTTGCCCACGTTGGTGAAGACGCCGCCCTTCAGGCTCCCGTAGCCGACGTTGCTCTTGGGGAACTCGGTCGACCCCTTCCTGGCCGTCGTGGCCAGCAGCGTGTCGCAGGAGGCGGCCATGAACGCCCAGCCCGAGCTGAAGTTGTCGTACTGGCGTACCTCCTGGTATCTGCCCCTCTTCAGCGTGCCGGTGACTCCCCGGCCGGAACCGGCGTCGTAGAAGATGATCGAGTCGCCCGACGCCTCGACGAGGCTCCAGCCCGTCGAGAAGTCGTCGAACCTCTCGACGCGGGCGTACCGCCCCCCGGTGAAGGTGCCGGTCTCCCCGGCCCCGGTGTCCGCGTTGTACAGGAGCATCGAGTCGCGGCTCGCGGCGGCGTGCGTGTACCCGGTGGGAAGGTTGAACCCTCCCCTGTACTGGTAGTTCCCCGCCGACAGGGTGGCGGTCCCCGTCGAGCCGGTGTCCGCGTTGTAGAAGAGGATCGAGCTGCTCGGGGTGGTCTGGTTGCAATACGGTGAAGCAGCGGTCGCGGGCGTCGCCGGCGCGGCCAGCAGGACCGCCGTCGCGGAAGTGGCAAGTGCGGCCACCAGGGATTTCTTCATGAGGCTCCCCGTTTCTTCGCACGTGAACGGTGGGGTCCCCGGGCACGTGAACGGTAGGTCCCCCGGCACGTCGGTGGCGCTCCCCGCGCCGCGCCCGCTCGAACGGGGACGCGTGCCCTGTTCATCGTGCGCCGCGTCCGGCCGCGGCGCATCTCGGGTCCCCCGTCATACGGCGGGGGCCGCCCCGGGGAAGTCCCCGGGGCGGCCCCCGCGTTCCGTCAGCGGTACGCGGCCTCAGTCCGCGTAGGTCTCGCCGCGCTCGGCCTTGGCCACCAGCGAGGCCGGCGGGGTGAAGCGCTCGCCGTACGTCCCGGCCAGCTCGCGGGCGCGGGCGACGAAGCCCGGCAGCCCGCCCTCGTAGCCGTTGATGTACTGGATCACGCCGCCGGTCCACGCCGGGAAGCCGATGCCCATGATGGAGCCGATGTTGGCGTCGGCGATGGAGGTGAGGACGCCCTCGTCGAGGCAGCGGACGGTGTCCAGCGCCTCGGAGAAGAGCATCCGCTCCTTCATGTCGGCGAAGGGGATCTCGGCGTCCGGCTTGCCGAAGTGCTCGCGCAGACCCGGCCAGATGCGGGCGCGCTTGCCGGCCTCGTCGTACTCGTAGAAGCCGCCGCCACCACTGCGGCCGGGGCGGCCGAACTCGTCAACCATGCGGTCGATGACGGTGTCGGCGGGGTGCTCGGCCCACGCCCGGCCCTCGGCCTCGAAGGCCTTGCGGGTCTCGTTGCGGATCTTGCGGGGCAGGGTGAGGGTCAGCTCGTCCATCAGGGAGAGCACCTTGGCGGGGTAGCCGGCCTGGGCGGCGGCCTGCTCGATCGAGGCGGGCTCGATGCCCTCGCCGACCATCGCCACGCCCTCGTTGATGAACTGGCCGATGACGCGCGAGGTGAAGAAGCCGCGCGAGTCGTTGACCACGATCGGGGTCTTGTTGATCTGGCGGACCAGGTCGAAGGCGCGGGCGATGGCCTCGTCGCCGGTGCGCTCGCCCTTGATGATCTCCACCAGCGGCATCTTGTCGACGGGCGAGAAGAAGTGCAGGCCGATGAAGTCGGCGGGGCGCTTGACGCCCTCCGCGAGGCCGGAGATCGGCAGGGTGGAGGTGTTGGAGCAGAGCAGCGCGTCGGGGGCGATGACGTCCTGGATCTCCTGGAACACCTTGTGCTTGAGCCCGGTGTCCTCGAAGACGGCCTCGATGACGGCGTCGCAGCCCGCCAGGTCGGCGGCGTCGGCGGTCGGGGTGATCCGGGCCAGCAGCTCGGCCCGCTTGGCCTCGGTCGTACGGCCCCGGGAGAGGGCCTTGTCGAGCAGCTTCTCGGAGTACGCCTTGCCCTTGGCGGCGGCCTCGGGGGTGACGTCCTTGAGGACCACCTCAATGCCCGCGCGGGCACAGGAGTAGGCGATGCCCGCGCCCATCATGCCGGCGCCGAGCACGGCGACCTTGGTGACCTTGCGCGGTGCGGCGCCCTGCGGGCGGCTGCGGCCTGCGTTGACGGCCTGGAGGTCGAAGAAGAACGCCTGGATCATGTTCTTGGCGGTCTGCCCGGTGACCAGCTCGGTGAAGTAGCGGGCCTCGATGGTCAGCGCGGTCTCGAAGTCCACCTGGGAGCCCTCGACGGCGCACGCCAGGATGTTGCGCGGGGCCGGGTACGGGGCCCCGTTCAGCTGCTTCTTCAGGCTGGCCGGGAAAGCCGGGAGGTTGGCGGCGAAGCGCGGGTTGGACGGCGTACCGCCCGGGATCTTGTAGCCGGGGACGTCCCAGGGCTGCTTGGACTCCGGGTTCGCGTCGATGAAGGCGCGCGCCTTGGCCAGCATCTCCTCGGGAGTGGCGGCCAGTTCGTGGACCAGGCCGTTGTCGAGGGCGCGCTGGGGGTTGTACTGGGTCCCCTGCAGCAGGACCTTGAGCAGCGCGTCGGCGATGCCCATCAGGCGGACGGTACGGGTGACGCCGCCGCCGGCCGGGAGCAGGCCGAGGGTGACCTCGGGCAGGCCGATCTTCGAGCCGGGCGCATCGAGGGCGACCCGGTGGTGGGAGGCGAGGCAGATCTCGTAACCGCCGCCCAGCGCGGCCCCGTTGATGGCCGCGACCACGGGCTTGCCGAGGGTCTCGATGCGGCGCAGGGAGCGCTTGATCTCGGTGCCGGTGTCGAAGGCGAGCTGCGCGTCCTCGGGGCGGAGCCGGATCATGTCCTTGAGGTCGCCGCCCGCGAAGAAGGTCTTCTTGGCGGAGGTGATGATGATGCCGCGGATGGAATCCTTCTCGGCCTCGGCGCGGTCGGCCACCGCCGCGACGGAGTCCTTGAAGGCCTGGTTCATCGTGTTGGCGGACTGGTTCGGGTCGTCGAGGGTCAGGGTGACGACGCCGGTCTCGTCCTGCTCCCAGCGGATCGTGCTGGACTCGCTCATGGTCACTGCTTTCGTATCGGAAGGTCCAGGGGGCGGGGATGCAGGACGGTTCAGAGCCGCTCGACGACGGTGGCGACGCCCATGCCGCCGCCGACGCAGAGGGTGACGAGGCCGTAGCGCTTGTCCTGGCGCTCCAGTTCGTCGACGATCGTGCCGAGGATCATCGCCCCGGTGGCGCCGAGCGGGTGGCCGAGCGCGATGGCGCCGCCGTTGACGTTGACCTTGTCGAGGGAGACGCCCATGTCCTTGACGAAGCGCAGGACGACGCCCGCGAAGGCCTCGTTGATCTCGATGAGGTCGATGTCGTCGATGGTCAGCCCGGCCTTGGCGAGCGCCTTGCGGGTGGCGGGGGCGGGACCGGTGAGCATGATGGTGGGCTCGGAGCCGGAGACGGCCGCCGAGACGATCCGGGCGCGCGGCTGCAGACCGTTGCGCTCCCCCGCCTCGCGGGAGCCGATGGCGACGAGGGAGGCGCCGTCGACGATGCCGGAGGAGTTGCCCGCGTGGTGGACGTGGTCGATCTTCTCGACCCAGTGGTACTTCTGGAGCGCCACCGCGTCGAAGCCGCCGAGCTCGCCGATGTCGGCGAAGGAGGGCTTGAGCTTGGCCAGTGTGTCGGCCGTCGTTCCCGGGCGCACGAACTCGTCGTGGTCTAGGACGACCAGGCCGTTGCGGTCGGTGACCGGGACCACGGACTTCGCGAAGCGGCCGTCCTTGATGGCGGCGGCCGCGCGCTCCTGGGAAAGCGCGGCATACTCGTCCACCTCGCGCCGGGAGAATCCCTCGATCGTGGCGATCAGGTCGGCGCCGATGCCCTGCGGGACGAAGTTGACGTCCCAGTTCGTCATCGGGTCGTTGAACCAGGCGCCGCCGTCGGAGGCCATGGGCACGCGGGACATGGACTCCACGCCGCCCGCGAGGACCAGGTCCTCCCAGCCGGAACGGACCTTGGCGGCGGCCAGGTTGACGGCCTCAAGGCCGGAGGCGCAGAAGCGGTTCTCCTGTACGCCGGCCACGGTGTCCGGCAGCCCGGCGGCGATGGCCGCGATCCGGGCGATGTCGGAGCCCTGGTCGCCGACCGGCCCCACGACGCCGAGCACGATGTCGTCGATGGTGGCGGGGT
The DNA here is from genome assembly GCF_055604165.1 of Streptomyces sp. NPDC037242. NCBI lineage: Bacteria > Bacillati > Actinomycetota > Actinomycetes > Kitasatosporales > Streptomycetaceae > Streptomyces > Streptomyces sp. NPDC037242. The sequence continues at coordinate 492,156 of NZ_JBVJUY010000001.1, read as the reverse complement.
CCAGCCCGGGGTTGCGCTCGCGCAGGGCGTGGATGAGGCCGACGACCAGGTCGATCGGCTTGGTGCCGTGCAGGGCGCCGTTGGCCTTGCCGCGACCGCGCGGCGTGCGGATCGCGTCGTATACGTAAGCTTCGGTGCTCACTGGTCAAGCCTTTCGAGGGGAGGTTAGCCGAGCAGGGAACGACCGATGATCTCTTTCATGATCTCGGTCGTGCCGCCGTAAATGGTCTGGATGCGGCCGTCGGTGAAGGCCCGCGCGACCCGGTATTCGGTCATGTATCCGTATCCGCCGTGGAGTTGCAGGCAGCGGTCGGCCACCCGCTTCTGGAGCTCCGTGGCCCACCACTTGGCCATCGAGGCGTGCACATGGTCCAGTTCGCCGCTCGAGTGGTCGCTGATGCACCGGTCGAGGAACGACCGGGTGACGGCGCACTCGGTGGCCATCTCGGCGATCTCGAACCGGATGTGCTGGAGCTTGGCGAGCGGCCGGCCGAAGGCCTCGCGCTCCTTCACGTACTGCGTGGTGATCTCCACCAGGTACTCGGCGGCGGCGATGGCGGCCATCGCGATGCCCATCCGCTCCTGCGCGAGGTTGGTCATCAGGTGCACGAAGGCGCCGTTCAGCTCGCCGAGCAGGTTCTCCTTGGGGACGCGCACGTCGTGGAAGAACAGCTCGGCGGTGTCCTGCGCCTTCTGGCCGATCTTGTCGAGGTTGCGGCCCCGCTCGAAGCCCTCCGTGCCGCGCTCGACGACCAGCAGCGACAGGCCGTGGGCCCCGCCCTCCGGGGTGGTCTTCGCCACCACGATCACCAGGTCGGCCAGGATGCCGTTGGAGATGAAGGTCTTGGAGCCGTTGAGCACCCAGTGGTCGCCGCGGTCCTCGGCGCTGGTGCGGATCCCCTGGAGGTCGGAGCCGGCGCCCGGCTCGGTCATCGCGATGGCGGTGATCGTCTCGCCGCTGCAGAAGCCGGGCAGCCAGCGGCGCTTCTGCTCCTCGGTGGCCAGCGAGGTCAGGTACGGCCCGATGATGTCGTTGTGCAGGCCGATCGCGAGGCCCGGGGCCCCGGCCCGGGTGAACTCCTCGGCGAGCACGGCCGCGTACCGGAAGTCCGTGTTGCCGCCGCCCCCGTACTCCTCCGGGACGGCCATGCCGAGCAGTCCCTGACGGCCGGCCGCCCGCCAGGCGTCCCGGCTGACGATGCCGTCCTTCTCCCACTGCTCGTAGTGGGGCAGCACCTCCTTGGCGAGGAAGGTGCGCACGGTCTCGCGGAACGCCTCGTGTTCGGCGTCGAAGATCTGGCGCTTCATCAATGGTCTCCCTGCATTCCTACAGCCAGCTCTTGACGGTTTCGATCAGCCGGGCCGGCTCGGGGCCGACCGGCGTGACGTTGAGCATGGTGACGCCCGCCTCGCGGAAGGCCTCGACGCGCTCGCGCACGTAGCCCTCGGGCCCGCACAGGGTCATCAGTTCGCAGAACTCGTCCGGCACGGCGGCCGCCGCGTCGCGCTTGCGGCCGGCGAGGTACAGCTCCTGGATCTTCCGGGCCTCCTCGCCGTACCCGTAGGCGACGGCGAGGTCGTTGTAGAAGTTCTTGCCGGGCGCGCCCATGCCCCCGACGTACAGCGCGATCTGCGGGCGCGCGAGGTCCCGTACGGCCGCCGCGTCCTCCCCGATGGCCAGCAGTCCGCCCGCGACGGTCTGCAGCGGGCCCAGCTCCGGGGCGCGGCGCGCCTCGCCCTCGGCGAGGGCCGCGCCCCACACCGCGTGGGCCTTCTCCGGGACGAAGAGGGTGGGCAGCCAGCCATCGGCGATCTCGGCGGTCAGGCGCACGTTGGCCGGGCCGAGCGAGGCGATGTAGACGGGGACGGCGTCCCGGACCGGCCGCGTGAGGATCTTCAGCGGCTTGCCGTGCCGGCCGCCCTTCTCGGGCGGCAGCGGCATGTCGGTGATGCCGTGGTGGTCGATCGTCTCCCGGCGCCAGATCCGGCGGCACAGTTCGACCGTCTCCCGGGTGCGGCCGAGCGGCTTGTCGTACGGCATCCCGTGCCAGCCCTCGACCACCTGCGGGCCGGAGGCGCCGAGGCCGAGCAGCGCCCGCCCGCCGGACATCGCGTCCAGCCCGGCGGCGGTCTGGGCGATCAGGGCGGGGGTGCGGGAGTACACGTTGAGGATGGCCGAGCCGATCTTCATCCGCTCGGTGCGGGCAGCCAGGTAGCCCATGATCGTCGGGGAGTCGAAGCCCCACGCCTCGGCCACCCATACCGCGTCCAGCCCCGCGCTCTCCAGCGCGGCGGCCTGGTCGGCGGCCCGGCGCGGGTCCCCGGCGTAGTCGAGCATCATCGACAGTTCCATCACGCCTCCTTCCCGAGCAGGGCCGCTGCGCCCCAGTCGGCGGCCACGGACTCGGTGTCCGCGCCGGGCCGGGCGGGTCCGGAGGTGACGGCGCTCGGCGTCGCGGAGAAGCGCGGGGCGGGGGCGGGCTGGGTGATCCCGCCGTACTCGGTGAAGGTCCCGCGCGCGGCGAGGTGGGGGTGGTGCGGGGCCTCGCGCAGCGAGAGCACGGGCGCCACGCAGGCGTCGGTGCCCTCGAACACCGCCGTCCACTCCTCGCGCGTACGGGACTTGAAGCGTGCGGCGACGGCCCCGCGCAGTTCGCCCCAGCGGGCGAGGTCCTTGCGGGCGGGGGCCTGGTCCTTGATGCCGAGCAGGTCCACGAAGGTGTCGTAGAACTGCTGCTCCAGCGCGCCGACCGCCATGTACTGGCCGTCGGAGGTCTCGTAGGTCCCGTAGAAGGGGCAGCCGCCGTCCAGGAGGTTGGCCCCGCGCCGGTCCTGCCAGCCGCCGGCCGCCATCATCCCGTGGATCATGGCGGTGAGGTGGGCGGTGCCGTCGACGATCGCCGCGTCCACGACCTGCCCGCTGCCGCCGGGCGTGCGGGCGTGCTGGAGGGCGGCGAGGACGCCGATGACGAGGTAGAGGGAGCCGCCCGCGTAGTCGCCGACGAGGTTCGCGGGCACGGCCGGGGGCTCGCCCGGCCCGCCGATCATCCCGAGGGCGCCGGTGACCGCGATGTACGCGATGTCGTGCCCGGCGGTGTGTGCCAGCGGGCCCTCCTGGCCCCAGCCGGTCATCCGGCCGTACACGAGCCGCGGGTTCCTGGCGTGGCAGTCGGCCGGGCCCACGCCGAGCCGTTCGGCGACCCCGGGGCGGAAGCCCTCGATGAGCACGTCGGCGCGCTCGACCAGGTCCAGGACCCGGGCGGGCCCCTCGGCGGACTTCAGGTCGACCAGGACCGAGCGCTTGTTGCGGTTGGTGACGTCGAAGGCGGGGTCGACCGCGAGCCCGCCGCCGCCCGGCCGGTCCACCCGTACGACGTCCGCCCCCAGGTCGGCGAGGAGCATGGCGGCGAAGGGGCCCGGCCCGATGCCCGCCAGCTCGACGACGCGCACTCCGGCGAGCGGGCCGTTGCCCGGCGCGGGGGCCCGTCCGGTCCCGTGCGCGGCGCTCTGCCCGTTCCCTGTCACTGCCATCGAGCCCCCAGCTTCTCTGGTGTACGACTGTGTGACACAACTGATGTAACACCAGTGATGCTAGGAACGTGTTCCACTCAGCACAAGCCCCTGGCGAGCAAGCGCTTAGCCGGTTGGCCCGATCCGCGCGTCGAGTTCCCTGACGTGGCGCTTGAGCGCGACCGTCCGGTAGCTCTCCTCCACCCACTCGCACAGCACCTGGAGCGAAGGCGCCCCCTTCTCCCCCAGGGGCACGGACACCCAGCCGGACCGGCCCAGACCGTACCCGGTGGGCTCCGCGCCGGGCGCGGTCATCGCGTGCCCGTGCAGCGCCTCGTCCTTGAGCTTCACCGAGAGCCCGGGCGGCTGGGGACCGTCCGTGTTCCCCAGGAAGACGAAGATCTTCTTGTTGACCTTCATCACACAGTCCTCGGGCCCCCAAGGGTGATCCTCCACGGCCTCCGGGAGCCCGAGGGCGAACTCGCGCACCGCCTCCCACTTGCGTACCGCAGCCTTCATCGCCGCCTCCATTTACCGCAGGTCACACCTGCTCGCACGGACAGTCGGAACTCACGCTAGCCTCAGCCCCCGACACCAGCTGGGAGGAGCGGGCATGAACGCACAGGTTCGGCAAGGCGATCAGGAACGGGCCTACGACGTCGTGCTCTTCGGCGCGACCGGATTCGTGGGGGCGCTCACCGCCGAATACCTCGCCGCGCACGCCCCCGCGGGCTGCCGGTGGGCCCTCGCGGGCCGCGACACCGCGAAACTGGAGCGGCTGCGCGAGCGCCTGGCCGCCATCGACCCGGCCTGCGCGGCCCTGCCCCTGCTCCGGGCCGACGCCCGGGACGCCGGGCAGGTACGCGAACTCGCCGCGTCCGCCCGGGTGCTGGCCAGCACCGTCGGCCCGTACGTCCTGTACGGGGCGGAGCTGGTCGCCGCCTGCGCCGAGGAGGGCACCGACTACCTCGACCTCACCGGAGAGCCGGAGTTCGTGGACCGGATGTACGTCGAGCACGACGCGCGGGCCCGCGAGACCGGCGCCCGGCTCGTCCACGCGTGCGGTTTCGACTCGGTCCCGGCCGACCTCGGGGCGTACTTCACGGTGCAGCAGCTCCCCGCCGGCGTCCCGCTGCGCGTCGACGGGTTCATGCGCTCCAACGCCCTCTTCTCGGGCGGCACCCTGACCACCCTGCTCACCGCGATGGGCCGCGGCCGCCAGAACCTGGCCGCGGCCCGGGCACGCCGGCTGCACGAGCCCCGGCTGCCGGAGCGGCGGGTCCGGGGGCCCGTCGGCGCGCCGCGGTTCAGCCGCGAGACCGGGACCTGGGCGCTGCCGCTGCCCACCCTGGACCCCCAGGTCGTGGCCCGGTCGGCGGCCGCGCTGGAGCGGTACGGGCCGGACTTCCGCTACCGGCAGTACGCGTCCGTGGAGCACCTGCCCGCGGCGGTGGGCGGTGTGGCGGCGGTGGGGGCGACGGTGGCCCTGGCCCAGGTCCCGCCCGTGCGGCGGTGGCTGGCCGGCCGCTGGGAGCCGGGCCGCGGGCCGGACGCGGAGCGGCGGGCGCGCAGCTGGTTCACGGTGCGGTTCGTCGGCGAGGGCGGCGGGCGGCGGGTGTTCACGGAGGTGTCCGGCGGCGACCCGGGCTACGGGGAGACGGCGAAGATGCTGGCCGAGGCGGCGCTCTGCCTGGCCTACGACGCCCTGCCGGAGGCCGCCGGTCAGCTCACCCCGGCGGTGGCGATGGGCGACGCGCTCCTGGACCGGCTCCAGAAGGCGGGAATCCGCTTCCGGGTGGTCGACGCCCGCTGAGCCGCGCCGGGTGCGATCGGCCCTCCGCGATCCTGTGACAGGGCCCGGCCACCGTGAGAGCATCGCCTCGATTCACGGGCGGGTCTGCGCGGGTGGGGCGATGCGGGCGGGCGGGGGCTATGCGGGCGGGCGATGTGCTGGACCGGCGGTACCGGCTGGAGGAGAAGCTGGGCGCCGGTGGTTTCGGAGTGGTCTGGAAGGCGTACGACAGCCGGATCCAGCGGTCGGTGGCGGTCAAGACAGGGCATCCCCGGACTCCCGCCGAGGGGCTGCGGATGGCGAAGGAGGCCACGCTCGCGGGCAGCCTCGCCCACCCGCACATAGCGGCCGTGTACGACTTCGGCGAGGCGGAGCCCGCCGGGGAGCGCACGCTGTACATGGTCATGGAACTCGTCGACGGGGAACCGCTGTCGACGGTGCTGCGCCGGGGCGTGCCACCGCTGGCGACGGCGCTGGAGTGGGCGGCGCAGATCTGCGCGGCGCTGGCGGCGGCCCATGACGCGGGGGTCGTGCACCGGGACATCAAGCCCGCCAATGTGATGATCACCCGGGTGGGCGGCCGGGTGAAGGTGCTGGACTTCGGCATCGCCCGGCACCGGTCCGACCCCACCCGGCTCACCGGCGAGTTCACCGTGCTCGGCTCGCCCCACCACATGGCGCCGGAGCGCTGGTCCAGGGCCGCCGCCGACGGGCGGACCGACCTGTACGCCCTGGGGTGCGTGCTCTTCGAACTGTGCACCGGGCAGCCGCCGTTCCGCAGTACGGACTGGCAGGAGGTGGCCCAGCTGCACAAGTCGGTGCCGCCGCCCGTCCCGAGCGCGCTACGGCCGGGCCTGCCTGGCGGCTTGGACGCGCTGCTGGCGGAGCTACTGGCCAAGGACCCGGCGGGGCGGCCCGCGCAGGCGGGTGAGGTGGAGCACCGGCTGCGGGCGCTGGCGGCGGATCCGCGGGTGCCGCTGGCGGCGGCGGGTCCGGGTACGGGTGCGGCTGCCGCCCCGGCGACGCCGGAGCCGGAGCCCGGGTCCGGATCCGCTTCCGGGTGCGCGCCGGAGCCCGCGCCCGCGTCCGAGCCCACACCCAGGTCCGGGACCACGCCCGCTCCCGGGTCCGGGGCGACGCCGGGGACCGGCGCCACGCCCGGGACCGGCGCCACGCCCGGGTCCGGCGCCACGCCCGGGTCCGGCGCCACGCCCGGGTCCGGCGCCACGCCCGGGACCGGCGCCACGCCCGGGACCGGCGCCACGCCCGGGACCGGGACCGGGACTGCACCGCAGGCTGAGCCCGGGGCCGGGGCCGGGGCCGGGTCCGGGTCCGGGTCCGGGTCCGGCTCCGGGTACGCGCCGGAGCCTGAGCCCGGGTCTGCTGACACGCCGGTGCTGCCCGTGCCTGTGCCCGTGGCCTCGTTACGGCGGCCCTGGCGACGGGGGGTGCTCGCGGGGGTCGGGGCCGTTCTGGTCGCCGCCATTGCCGTGGGAGCCTGGCAGTTGGCCCCCCTCAAGGGCACTGGGAATCGTGCCGCCGGCGGGTCCGGGAGCTCCGCCGCCGCGCCGCACTCGGCCTCGCCGTCGCCGTCCGCGAGCCCCACCGCGTCCGCGTCGGCGTCCGCGTCCGCGCCGGTCTCCCCGTCGGCTTCGCCTTCCGCGTCGGCGGCCGCCCCGCCCCCCTCCTCCCCGCCGCCGGCCGGCAGCGGCGGCCGCACCCCGGCGCCCGCTCCGTCGGCGACGGCCAGGACCACCCCGGCCTCGCCGCCGCCGGTGCAGGCGCCGCCCCTGCCGACGGGGTGGTTCCGCTTCACCAACGCGGCCACCGGGATGTGCCTGTCGGTGCCCGACGCGAGCACCTCGGCGGCGATGGGCCTGGTCCAGGAGCGCTGCGGCGGCGGGAACGAGCAGTTCTGGCAGCTGCGGGCCGAGGGGCAGGGCGCGTACTCGGTCCGCAACGCCAACAGCGGCCAGTGCCTGTCGGTCGACGCGGCCCGCAAGGAGAACGGGGTGGTCATCACCCAGTACATCTGCGGGCTCTACCCCGACCAGTACTGGACGCTGCGGTTCGACGCGGCGTACCGGGGCTGGCAGTTGGTCAGCCGCAACAGCGGCCGCTGCGTGTCGATCCGGGCCGGCGGCGGAAACCGGGAGCAGGCCCTCCAGTGGGACTGCACGGCGACGGCGGAGCTGTCCTGGCGCACCTGACCGCTCAGGACGCCTCGCGCAGGGCGCGCCGGCACAGGGAGTCGGAGTGCCGAGTGGTCTCGGGGATCCGGAAGCGGGGGCTCAACTCCAGTGCGTGCGCACAGGCGTTGTCCAGCGAGACCCGGTGGCCGACGGAGACGTACACCGGCTTGACGCCGTCCTGCGTACGCAGCGCCCGCCCGACGACCGCGCCGTCGGGCGCGAGCAGCGGGGCCGCGTCGCCGCGCCGGGCGCCCGGTTCCTCGTACGTGAAGGTGAACGGGTTCTTCGCGACGCCGATGCTGGGCAACCCGGTGACCACCCCGAGGTGGCAGGCGAGGCCGAAGCCGCGCGGGTGGGCCAGTCCGTAGCCGTCGCAGACGACCAGCCCCGGGGTGACGGTGAGGGCGTCGAGCGCGGCCAGCACGGTCGGCAGCTCCCGGAAGGCGAGCAGGCCGGGCACGTAGGGGAAGCTGACGTGCCCGACGGCGGTGGCCTCCTCGACCACCTGGAGGGTGGCCGCGTCGAGGACGACGGCCGCGGCGGCCACGAGGTCGCGCTCGTCGTCGTAGGCGACGTCGACACCGGCGACCAGCCCGCGTCCCGGCGGGGGTCCCACCTCGTCGAGCACTACCAGATCGCGCAGTTCGTCTTGTATCGCCCGGGCCTCGGCCTCGTCGGCGGGGGTCTTCGCACTCGTCATGATGGAGCGAGAGTAGCCTGGCGATCATGTTCGTCATGGAGCTCACCTACACCGCACCCGTCGAATCCGTGGAGGAGGAGATGGACGCGCACATCGCCTGGCTCGACGGCTACTACGCGTCCGGCATCTTCCTCGCCTCGGGCCGCAAGGTCCCGCGCGACGGCGGGGTGATCCTGGCCGGGGGCGTCTCCCGGGCCGAGATCGAGAAGATCGCGGCCGAGGACCCCTTCACGGTGGCGGGCGTGTGCGCCTACCGCATCACGGAGTTCATGGCCACGAAGACGTCGGCGGACCTCGCGGCGGTACGGGAGAACCCGGCGCTCTAGGTCGCGCCGTCCGGGGCGCGGGCCGGTGCCGCCCGCGCCCGTCTCGTCCCCGCGGGGTCAGTGGCGTTCCAGCCGGGCCACCCGGCCCTTCTCGCCCGACGCCCAGCAGCCGCCGTCGGGCGCGCAGGTGACGGTGTCGAACGAGCCCGGGTCCAGCGCCCGCCAGGTGCGGCCCCCGTCCACGGTGACGTCCGTACCCGTCGGGCCCACCGCCAGCGCCGTCGCGCGGCCGAAGGGGTGCCAGGCGACCCCCGACCGGTAGGCCGGCGGCGGTGTGGCCGCCGGCAGCCAGGTGCGGCCCGCGTCCGGGGAGAGCGCCGCGGCCCGGGGGGACGGCTGGCCGGTGCGGTAGTCGCCGCCGACCGCGAGGCCGTTCGTACGGTCGCGGAAGGCGAGGCCGAAGACTCCTCGCGCCGGGTCCCCCGCGGGAACCGTGGAGTCGGCCACCCGCCAGGTCCGGCCGCGGTCCGCGGAGTGCAGGACCCGTCCGGCGGCCCCGCCGCCGGTGGCGAGCCAGACGTCGCGGGAGCCCGCGGAGACCAGGCACTGCCCGCTGGCCGCGAAGCCGGCCTCGCCCGGCAGGGCGTCCGGCATGCCGGTGCTCGGCAGCGGCTGCCAGCTGCGGCCGCCGTCGGCGGTGGCCAGGAGGCGGAACCGGCCGTCCACCGGGTCGCTCACCGCCAGCCCGTGCCGGGAGTCGAAGAAGGTCAGGCAGTCGTAGAAGGCGCGCGGGTCGGGGTTGCGGAAGGTCTCGGTCCAGGTGGCGCCGCCGTCCTCGGTCCGCAGGACCCGGGAGGCCTCCCCCTCCCCGATGGACAGGGCCACCGCGCGGCGGGAGTCGAAGGCCTCGATGTCGCGCAGTTCCAGGCCCTCCGCGACGGCGCCGGGCGGCGAGACGTCGTGCCAGCTGCGGCCGCCGTCGACCGTGCGCAGCACCGTTCCCTTGGACCCGGCCACCCAGGCCGTGGACCGGCTGACGGCCGAGAGGCCCCGGAAGCGGGAGTCCTTGCCGGTCTCCTTCAGGGCCCAGTTCGCGCCCCGCAACCCCTCGCGCGACTCCCCCGCCGCCTGCGCCGGGGCGGCCATGATCCCCATCAATAATGCGGCCGTGCACATGCCAACTCCCAGAAGTCTCATGGCGCCGGAAGCTAACGCACCCGGCAACCCCCGTCCAGATGGCCGTCCGGCCAGCTCCTCCTGCTCCGCTTCCCGCGCGGGGAACTGAGCGTGACCACCCCGGACGGCGTAGCCCACAGGGGGACGGGGGCCGGGCCTTGCGCCTGTGGAGTGAGCGGTAACCAGCCGTACTGAGACCACCCCGAGGCCTGCGGAACCGATAGGGGCACCTGCCCGCACATCCGCTCCCCCGTTACGCTGTGCGATCACACAGATGGGTTCCGGCCAACCGGTGACACAGCTCACGCAACTTCGCGTGCACGGATTTGCCGAATCCGGCGTCTATCCGGTTGCCGGGTTCCACCCCATATCCCGGCCGCAGATCCGCAGCAAGGGAGCGAGCCTTGATCACTGTCATCGAGCAGGCCGTGCAGGCCCGACTGGTCGCCACCGCGCCGAAGGTCGACACCGTACCCGTCACGCTCTGCTACGACCGTTCGGATCCCTTCGCCGTCCGCATGGCCTTCCCCGCTCCCGCCACCCTGGAAGGCATCGAGGTCTCGTGGACCTTCGCGCGCGAGCTGCTGGAGGCGGGGCTGGACCGTCCGGCCGGCTACGGCGACGTGCGCGTGCGCCCGTACGACGCCGACCGCACCACCATCGAGTTCCACGCACCCGAGGGCGTGGCGATCGTGCTGATGCTGACCGCCGAACTGCACCGGTTCCTGGAACGGGCCTCGACGGTCGTGGCGCCGGGCCTGGAGCACCTGTACCTCGACGTCGACCACGGTCTGGCCGAGCTGATGCGCGGCTCCTGCTGATGCTGAGGTCCTAATTCGTTTGCGGGCGGCTTCGGCCGCCCGTAACTTCGTAGGCGCCCCATTGCCGTCGAACGGAGTAGGACATTGCTCTTCTGAGGTCCGAGACACCGACCCCCGTCACCGCCTGACCACCGTCACCGTCTGACCGTCGGCTGTCTCCCCGCGTTGCACGCACCACTCACGCAACCTGGAGGCCTCCATGAGCCATGCTCCGACTTTCATCACCTGCTCCGCCCTGTCCTTCGACTGGCCCGACGGAACCCCCGTCTTCGACGGCTTCCAACTCGCCGTCGGCCCCGGCCGTACCGGCCTGATCGGACTCAACGGCTGCGGGAAATCCACCCTGCTGAGACTGCTCGCCGGTGAACTTCAGCCCTCCGAGGGCCAGTTGTCCATCGCCGGCACGGTCGGCTACCTCCCGCAGACCGTCACCCTCGACACCGCCCTGCGCGTGGACGAGGCGCTCGGCATCCACACCACCCGCGCCGCCCTGCACGCCATCGAGGCGGGCGAGGCCACCGAGGCGAACTTCGCCGCCGTGGGCGACGACTGGGACGTGGAGGAGCGGGCCCTGGCCACGCTCGACCAGCTCGGCCTCGCCCGGATCGGCCTGGACCGCACCGTCGGCGAACTGTCGGGCGGCGAGTGCGTACTGCTGCGGCTGGCCGCCCTGCTGCTGGCCCGGCCGGCCGTACTGCTGCTCGACGAGCCGACCAACAACCTCGACCTGCGCGCACGGCGCCGCCTGTACGCGGCGGTCGAGTCCTGGTCCGGGGTGATGGTCCTGGTCAGCCACGACCGGGAGCTGCTGGAGCGGGTCGACCAGATCGCCGACCTGCGCGACGGCGAAGTCCGTTGGTACGGCGGCAACTTCACGGACTACGAGGAGATGCTCGCCGCCGAGCAGGAGGCCGCCGAGCGGATGGTCCGGGTCGCGGAAGCCGACGTGGAGCGGCAGAAGCGCGAACTGTCCGACGCCCACGCCAAGTTGGCGCGGCGCAAGCGGTACGGCCAGAAGATGAACGACACCAAGCGCGAACCGAAGATCGTCATGGGCGCCCGCAAGCGCGCGGCGCAGGAGTCGGCCGGCAAGCACCGCATCATGCACACCGAGAAGCTGGCGCAGGCGAAGGAGCGGCTGGACCAGGCGGTGGACGCCGTACGGGACGACGCCGAGATCCGCATCAAACTGCCCGCCACCCAGGTCCCGCCGGGGCGGCGCGTGCTGACACTGGCGGATCTACGGCTGGCCCACGGGGCCGTGGTGCCGGGCGAGTGGGAGCTGCGGGGCCCGGAGCGGATCGCACTGGTGGGCGGCAACGGCTCGGGCAAGACCACCCTGCTGCGGACGATCGCGGGAGAACTCGCCGCGGAGTCCGGGGAGGCGGTGACGCACGTACCGACGCGGTACCTGCCGCAGCGCCTCGACGTACTGGACGACGACCGCTCGGTGGTGGAGAACGTGGCGCGGTTCGCCCCGCACGCCACGAACAACCTGATCCGGGCCCGGCTCGCGCACTTCCTGCTCCGGGGAGCCCGCGCGGACCGGCCGGCGGGCACGCTGTCGGGCGGCGAACGGTTCCGGGCGGCGCTGGCGGCGCTGCTGCTGGCCGAGCCGGCTCCGCAGCTGCTCATGCTGGACGAGCCGACGAACAACCTCGACCTGGCGAGCGTACGGCAGTTGACGGACGCGCTGGACTCGTACGAGGGGGCGCTCGTGGTGGCGAGCCACGACGTGCCGTTCCTTGAGTCGATCGGCATCACGCGATGGCTGCTGCTCGACGGCGAGTTGCGCCCGACGACGGCCGAGGAGGTCCGGGAGTCCCGGTGGCAGGGGTGATCCTGCAGGGCAAGGGTCAGGGGGTCAGGGGGTCAGGGGGTCAGGACAAGGGGAGCGGCAGGGGCAGCGGGAGTAAGGCCCAGGATTTCGTGCCGCCCGAGGGGGTGAGGACGGGGGTGAGCCCCCAGTCCCCGCCGCACGCCTCGACCGCCGCGGCGAGCAGCCACATCTCACGGCTGCGGCTGCGCCGGCACTCCTCGCTCGCATCGGGCGAGGAGTGCGCGGGGTGTTGGTCGTAGACGACGATCCGCAGTGCGTCGAACTGCCATCGGATCTTCAGCACCATCTCTTTGTCAGGTGTGAACCGGTGGGCGCAGGCGACGAGTTCCGAGGCGGCGAGGGCCGCCGTGTCGAGCAGGTCGCGCAGCCCGTGCCGGGTGAGCAGGGCCCGTACGGCGGAGCGGGCGCTGCCCGCGCAGTAGGCGCCGCCGGGCAGGCCTATGGAGTAGCGCAGCTTCTCCGCCTCGGGCGGGGCCTGCCGGAACTCGTGGACCGACCGCAGGCCACGGAGGGTGCCCGTCATCGTGCTGCTCCAAGTTCTGAAGGGGGCGGCGTGATCGAAAGCTTGTGATCAAACCCGCCTGTGGCCATACAAGGGCTCGGCGTCGCCCCGTGTGAGACTTGCACTACCGACCGTAGCGTAACCCGGTGCACAGTGCTACTACTTGTACGACCACTTGATGTTTTCTCATGGCATATCCGGCATCGATACGGGCAGCGCCACCTGTCCGCGGTCCGGAGGATAGGGGGATCCATGCCACCCAGGAGTACGCCGACCGCGCGGCAGCAGCGCCTCGGCTCCGAGCTGCGCAAGCTCCGCGAGCAGTCGGGAATGACGGTCCAGCAGGCCGCGGCGCTCCTGGGCGTCGACCGCACCCGGATCCCGAACATCGAGTCGGGCCGGATAGGCATCAGCGCCGAGCGCGTGCGCACCCTCGCCTTCAACTACGACTGCCCGGACCCGGGTCTGGTCGACCTGCTGGCCTCGATGGCGCAGGAGCGGGACAAGGGGTGGTGGGAGCAGCACCGGGGGATGCTGCCGCCCGCCCTCCTGGACATCTGCGAACTGGAGCACCACTCGGTCGAGTTGAACACCGCCGTGACCACGCACATACCCGGCCTGCTCCAGACCGAGGCGCACGCGCGGGCGGTCTTCGACACGGCCGACCCGCCGCTGCCGGAGCCGGATCTCCAGGCGCGCCTCGCGCTGCGGATGAACCGCCGGCAGATCTTCGCGCGCGAACGGCCGCCGCTGTACGGGGCGGTGGTGCACGAGGCCGCGCTGCGGATGCAGTTCGGCGGGCCGAAGGTGGCGCGGGCGCAGCTGGAGCACATATTGGAGGAGTCGGAGCGGGCGCGTACGACGGTGCGGGTCATCCCGTTCACCGCCGGGGGCTTCCCCGGCGCCGGGCAGTCCTTCACGTACGCCGCCGCTTCGATATGCCAGCTGGACACCGTGCAGCTCGACAGCTCGCACGGCTCGATGCTGCTGGACTCCCACATGAAGCTGATGCGCTACCGGGGGCTGCTGGAGCGGCTGCGCACGCTGGCACTGCCGGCCGCGGCCTCGCGCGATTTCATCCGCGCCATCGCCCAGACGCTCTGACCGGCCGACCGGATCCCGACGAGGAGACGAGAAGACTCCATGAACACGACGCCGACGAACACTCCCGTGGCGCCCGCCGCCCCCGCCACGCTCGCCGCCCCCTCGGCCGGCCCCGCCATCGCCTGGGGGGAGGCCTTCTGCAGCGAGGGGGCCAACTGTTTCCGCTTCGGGCGCGACGCCGAGGGCCGGGCGTACATCGGAACCACCGGTTCCGCGACGTACGTCACGGACTCGATCGACGCCTTCCGAGCCATGGTCTCGGCCGTCAAGGCGGGGGCGGCGGACCACCTGCTCGCGTGACTTTGGTCCCGGGTTGCCCAGTCAGAGCCGTCCTAAACTGCACAGATAACGGGATGTAGCCGGGCATACCCACGACTGGGGCTTGGCTGGCCTTGATGTCGCGCTTAACCTACGACTCCGTAGGCTACGGAACCGTAGGTAATTCGCTTTGCACCCAGGAGTACCCGTGACGATCACCTCTCCCCACCTCGGCAGCTCGGAGGCGTGGACCGACGCCAAGCTGCTGTACGCGCTGGAAGAGGTGGTCGAGAAGGAGCTCAACCGCCATTTGAAGGTCACCAAGGACTGGATGCCCCACGAGTACGTCCCGTGGAGCGACGGCCGGAACTTCCCGGGCTTCTTCGAGGACGGAGAGGCCTGGGACCCGGAGCAGTCCAAGGTCACCGACATCGGCAAGATCGCGCTGGTCGTGAACCTGCTGACCGAGGACAACCTCCCCAGCTACCACCACGAGATCGCCTCCCTCTTCGGCCGCAACGGCGCCTGGGGCACCTGGGTGCACCGCTGGACCGCCGAGGAGGGCCGCCACGGCATCGTGATGCGCGACTACCTGCTGGCTTCGCGCGCCGTGGACCCGGACAAGCTCGAAGCGTTCCGGATGCAGCACATGTCGGAGGGGTTCGAGTCCGACAACCGCCACTCGATGCTGCACTCGGTGGCGTACGTCGCGTTCCAGGAGCTCGCGACCCGCATCTCGCACCGCAACACCGGCCACCAGTCCGGTGACCCGGTCTGCGACCGGATGCTGGCGCGCATCGCGCAGGACGAGAACCTGCACATGGTCTTCTACCGCAACCTGCTGGGCGCCGCCTTCGAGCTCGCCCCGGACCTGACGATGCAGGCCGTGCGGGACGTCGTCGTGAACTTCCGGATGCCCGGACACGGCATGCCCGGGTTCGAGCGGATGGCCGCCCAGATGGCGATCGGCGGGGTCTACAACCTGCGGATCCACCACGACGACGTACTGAGCCCCGTGATCCGCTTCCTGAAGATCATGGAAATCGACGGCCTCGGCCCCGAGGGCCACAAGGCCCAGGAGGAGCTCGGGCTCTTCATGAACGGCCTGGACGGCGAGGCCCGCAAGTTCGACGAGCGCCTGGCCGCCCGCGCGGCGCGCATCGCGGCCCGCAAGGGCTGATCGGCACTACGACCCGAGCCCTGGCAGAGCACCGCCCTGCCAGGGCTTCGCGTTGTCCGGTCGATCCGCTCGTACGGTCAGCCGCGCGGCCGCAGGGCCAGGCGCTCGGCCTCCGAGAGGCCGCCCCAGACGCCGAAGCGCTCGTCGTTGGCCAGGGCGTACTCCAGGCACGCCGCCCGCCCCTCGCACGCCCCGCACAGCCGCTTCGCGTCGCGCAGCGACGAGCCGGGCTCGGGGAAGAAGAAGCCCGGGCCCGTCTGGGCGCACAGGGCGAGCTCGTACCAAGCGGTAGCGCTGGTGGCGGTGGCGGTAGTGGTGTTCATCGACATGCCGCAGAGCCTCGCGGCAACCGATGTACGTCCGATCAACGCCTGATCAACAACCCGCTCCACAGAGCGCAAAACCGTGCCCGCCGGCGTGTGGGCCGGCGGGCACGGTTGGTCAGCGACTCAAGGGCTCGGGGCCCGAGGGCTCGAAGACTCACACGACGGGTTCGAACTTCTCGTTCCCGGCGCCGGGAGTACAGTCGAACAGGATGATCGGCGTGAGGTTGCCCCAGGTCGGACCCGCACCCGAGACGTTCAGGCAGCGCCCCGCGTCGAGAGCGCCCCGGTACGGGTCTCGGCCGCATCGATGCCGAGGCAACCACCCTGCCAGAAGCGGCTGTTGATGCCGACCAGCTCGCCGGCCGCGTTCAGCAGCGGGCCGCCGGTGTCGCCCTTGCAGATCACGTCGGTGCCCTTGCCCGTGACGGTCAGGGTCGTGGCGTCGGTGGTGTTCGTGGTGAACGTGCCGGTGTGCGCCTTGCCCGGCACCCACTCGGTCTTGGTACGCCGAACCCGACCGCCGTCAGGTCGACGCCCGCGGCGGGCGCGGCCGCCGCGACCTTGACCGTCGCCACACCCGTGGCAGAGCGCGCGAGCAGTGGTCGTCAACGAGACCCGACGCTCGGGCATGACGACTGCTCAGAGTTTCCCCCCGGCCCCCGGACGACCGAAGCATCGGTGATCTCTCCGCGCGATGGTGCCGGGGAGCCGAAATTCACTGACCGCCGGATCTCACCAGGTGGCGGGGGTCAGTCCTCGTGCTTGGCGCGGCTCGGTTGGACGCGTTTGGGTTCGCCCGGCATTTTCGGGTAGTCCGGCGGGTAGGGCATGTCGCCCAGGCCGTGGTCGTGTTCGTGGCGGTCCGCCAGTTCCAGGGCGGCGTCGAGGGTGAAGGCGTGGTCGTCCATGTCCGCGTGGAGGTCGCCCAGTTCCGCGAAGCGCGCCGGCATCGTGACGATGTCGAAGTCGCGCGGCTCCGCGTCGTCCAGCTCGTCCCAGCGCAGCGGCGCCGAGACAGGGGCGTGCGGGCGCGGGCGGACGGAGTAGGCGGAGGCGATGGTGCGGTCGCGGGCCGTCTGGTTGTAGTCGACGAAGATCCGCTCGCCGCGCTCCTCCTTCCACCAGGCGGTGGTGACCTTCCCCGGCATCCTGCGCTCCAGCTCCCGGCCGATGGCGATGGCGCAGCGGCGGACCTCGGTGAAGGTCCAGCGCGGTGCGATCGGCACGAAGACGTGCAGCCCGCGTCCGCCCGAGGTCTTGGGCCAGCCCCGCAGTCCCAGCTCTTCGAGGAGTACGCGCAGTTCGTGCGCGGCTGCCACCGCGTCGTGGTAGTCGGTGCCCGGCTGTGGATCCAGGTCGATGCGCAGTTCGTCGGGCCGGTCGGTGTCGGTACGGCGCACGGGCCAGGGGTGGAAGGTGAGGCAGCCCAGGTTGGCCGCCCACAGGACGGCCGCCGGTTCGGTCGGGCAGATCTCGTCGGCCGTGCGACCGCTCGGGAAGGAGATGTGGGCGGTCGGGATCCAGTCGGGCAGGTTCTTCGGGGCCCGCTTCTGGAAGAAGGACTCGCCCTCCACCCCGTCGGGGAACCGCTCCAGCGTCGTGGGCCGGTTGCGCAGCGCGCGGGTGATGCCGTCCGCGACCGCGAGGTAGTACGCGGCGACGTCCCCCTTGGTGAGACCGCGCTCGGGGAAGTACACCTTGCCCGGGTTGGAGAGCCGTACGGCCCGTCCGCCCGCGTCCAGCTCGATCGCATTGCCCGCAGCACCCATGTGCGCCACGGTAGGCGGGCGCGGCCGGGTGCGCATACCGGGCGGGTCCGGACGTACCGTCGCAGAATCTGAAGCATGGACCTGCCGGTGATGCCGCCCGTGAAGCCGATGCTCGCCAAGTCCGTGTCCAAGATCCCGCCCGGCATGCAGTACGAGGCCAAGTGGGACGGCTTCCGGGCCATCGTCCACCGCGACGGCGACGAGATCGAGATCGGCAGCCGTACGGGCAAGACCCTGACCCGGTACTTCCCGGAGCTGGTGGCGGCCCTGAAGGAGAACCTGCCGGCCCGGTGCGTCATGGACGGCGAGATCGTCATCGTTCAGGGCGGGCGGCTCGACTTCGACCGCCTCACCGAGCGCATCCACCCCGCAGCGTCCCGCGTCCGCACACTCTCCGAGGCGACCCCCGCCAGCTTCGTCGCCTTCGATCTGCTCGCGCTCGGCGACGAGGCGCTCCTCGGCACCCCGCTCGCCGACCGCCGTACCGCGCTCGTCGATGCCCTTTCCACCGCTCGGCCCCCCGTTCACCTCGCGCCCGCGACCACCGACCCCGCGCTCGCGCAGGAGTGGTTCGAGCGATTCGAGGGCGCCGGGCTCGACGGGGTGATCGCCAAACCCCTCGATCTCCCCTACCGGCCCGATGCCCGTCTCATGTTCAAGATCAAGCACGAGCGTACGGCCGACGTCGTCATCGCGGGTTTCCGTTTCCACAAGAGCGGTCCGATTGTCGGATCGCTCCTGCTCGGGCTGTACGACGCCGACGGCACCCTCCAGCACGTGGGCGTCTGCGCCGCCTTCCCCATGAAGCGCCGGGCCGAACTGGTGGAGGAGCTCGAACCACTGCGGATGGCGGACCCCGCCGGGCACCCCTGGGCCGCCTGGGCCGAGGAGTCGGCCCACGAGGGCGCCAGGCTGCCCGGCGCGCAGAGCCGCTGGACCGGCAAGAAGGACCTCTCCTGGGTCCCGCTGCGCCCCGAGCGGGTCTGCGAGGTCGCCTACGACCACATGGAGGGCGACCGCTTCCGGCACACCGCGCAGTTCCGCCGCTGGCGCCCCGACCGGACCCCGGCAAGCTGCACCTACGCCCAGCTGGAGGAGGTAGTCGGCTACGACCTAGCCGAGGTCCTCGGCTGGAAGGACACGTAGACACGCCCGGTTTCCCGTTCCCTCAACCGTGATCGCTTGACCCCGGCCGCACGGGCTCGGGAACATCGAACGCGGCACTCCGTCGAACGGGAGAAGGGAACCGGACGCCATGAAGGTGACCAGGCTGATCAGCACCTGTGACCTCAAGGACTGCCCGACGATCTACGCGACCGACAGGGGCACGTTCCTCGTCCAGGGTGAGACGCCCACCGACCACGGACTCAAGATTCCCGCTCACGAAACCCTCGTGGAGATCCCCGTCGAGCTGATCAAGAAGGCCATCGCCGATGGCCTCATCTAGGACCCTCGGAGATCTCTTCGACGACTTCGAGCGCGAGGCGTTCCGCCTGGAGACCCTCGACGACTACAGCGGCTCGGGGAACGTGGACGCCTATCGGATGTTCCAGACTGGCCAGGAGCAGCCGGAAGGCTATAACGCCGGTTGGGTCAACGAGCTCCGGGACCTGACCACCGCGGGCAAGCGGGTGTACCGCGTGCACGTCCTCAGGCGCCCGCTCACGGAATACCTCCGTTTCGAACTGGGCTGGGGCTACCGGACCAACATGACCGGCGGGGAAGAGTTCTTCATCCTCGACGTGACGGACGCACCGAACCCTCTCGAAACCGCTCCGGACTTCTGGCTCTTCGACTCCAAGGACACAGCTGTCATGCGGTACGACGAAACCGGCGCGTATCTCGGGGCACACGTTCTGCCGCCGGACGAAGCCGCCGCTTACGTCACCTACCGAGAGACGGCACTCGCCCACGCGGAGCCGTTCACCGACTGGTGGGCCAAGTACGGCGAGTGAACAAGGCACAGCTCGGGCCCGCGCTGCGGGCACTGCGAGGGGCGTCCGGCAAGGAAGCCAAAGCGGTCGCCCGTAGCGCCCTCATGTCTCCGTCCAAGCTCTCCAAGATCGAGAACGCCAATCTCTTGCCGAGTGCGACGGACGTGGAGCGCATCCTCACGGCCATAGGTGTCTCTGACGCCATCAAGGCCGAGTACACGGAAGCGGCCCGTGCGGCGACCACGGAGGCCATCGCGTGGCGGCTCCTCAAGCGGGCCGGCATCCACAAGGGCCAGCTGGCGGCGAAGGCCCTGGAAGCTCAAATGGCGGTCCTGCGGCTGTTCCAGCCCGCCCTGGTACCCGGGCTGCTCCAGACACCCGAGTACATCCGCGCCGTCCTCCAGCGCCACGCCCTGGGGGAGGACGCGCTCACGCGGACGATCAGCGGCAGACTTGAGCGTCAGGCGGTGCTGTTCGACAGCACGAAGAAGTTCCGGTTCGTCATCACCGAACCCGTCCTTCGCTGGCGGATCGTCCCACCCCAGATGATGGCCGCGCAGCTCGACCGGATCGTCTCCATGTCCCGACTCGCACACGTGGACATCAGGATCGTGCCGCTGTCCGCCCCTCAATCGGACATCGCCAATCACGCCTTCGTCATCCGCGACGATCGCATGGTGACAGTTGAGAGCGTGCATGCCGAGATAGTCGTAACGGATCCACGCGACGTAGAAATGTACGTCCGGAAGTTCGAAGGGTTCGAGAAAGCGGCCTTGTCCGGCGATGAGATGCGGACCTTCCTAGACGGCATCCGAGACAGCTTTTTGACGGAACAGGAAACCGGCTAGGAACTGCCTCCGGTCCTGGTCAATATTGCTGCCGACGCGGCGAGGTGACGTACGACCCCGCCTCGACCCCCACACCATCCGGCGACAAGAGGAGACACTCGATGCCCAAGCACGGTGGCGGTACCGGAAGCGGTCAGGGCGGCAGCCAGCAGGATGACGGCAGCAGCGGACGCGGGCACGGCGGAGGCGGCACGGACACCGGCAGCGGTGGCAACTCCTCCGACGGCTCCGGCCCGAAGAAGTAGGGGTACATGACCGCGCGCAAAGAGGAGGCGGGCCCTACGGGGCTCGCCTCTGCGCTCGTTGTGTCGGGCGCATTGCAGACAGATTGGCTGGGGGCGTTCCACGCGGTCCCGCGTGAGCTGTTCGTCCCTGAGCGCATCTGGCCGGGCATCCCGGCCGGCACCCGCCAGGGCCGGGCCGTGGACTACCGCACCGACCCCGAAGGCTGGCTCAAGGCCGTCTACTCGGACATCCCTCTGACTACGCAGTGGGACGACGGCGAGCACGACGGCGACGACGTAGGGACAACGCCGAGTAGCTCCAACTCCAAGCCCGAAATGGTCTTCTCCATGCTCGGTGACTTGGACGTGCACGACGGCATGCGGGTGCTCGAAATCGGAACCGGTACCGGCTGGAACGCGGCTCTTCTCTCGCACAGGATCGGCGCCGAGAACGTCGTCTCAGTGGAGTTCGACCCCGAGGTAGCGAGGGGTGCGGCCGACCGGTTGGCGGACGCTGGTCTCTCTCCGACGACGGTCGTGGGTGACGGCCGGCTCGGGTACCCGAGTCGCGCTCCGTACGACCGGATCATCGCCACGTGCTCGATCGGTGATGTCCCGTACACATGGGTGGAGCAGACGGTTACCGGTGGGTTGATCGTCGCCCCCTGGGGTCCGGGTAACGGCGGTGAAGGTATCGCCCGGCTTGTCGTGACCGAGCCCGGTAGGGCTTCGGGACACTTCACGCGCCCCAGTGCGTTCATGCGCCTTCGGCAGCAGCGTCCCGACCGTGCACGCCATGAGGTGTATCTCCGGGGCGAGGAGTGGCCAGCTGACGGCATCCAGAGCAATACCCCCCTCTCCCCCGAAGACATCGACGGGTGGGCTACTCAGTTCGCCGTCAATCTCCGCGCGCCCGGGATGTTCTGGGCAGTGGAGCGGGACGACGAGGACGTGAACACCTACGTCCTGTGGCTGTACGGCGACGACCGACAGTCGTGGGCGTCCATCGACTACGAACCCGGGGCGCGCGACTACCTCGTAGTGCAGTCCGGTCCCCGGCGGCTCTGGGACGAGAGGGAAGCCGCCTACCGATGGTGGGAGGAGCAGGGTCGACCCGAGTTCGACCGCTTCGGTCTCACCGTGGGCCCTGAGGGTCAGACGGCATGGCTGGATGATCCTTCCCACCCCGTGTGCGCCTGACCCGAAGTTCCGACGCTGGCGGCCCGGCTCGGCGCGGGTCAGCCTGCCGTCAGTTTCTCCCACTGGCCGCGGTCCGGGCCCGCCGTGTTCGGGGCGTAGTCGGGGCGCGCCGCCAGCCACCGCGCCACCCGGGCCCGTACCTCCGGGTCCGCGTACGCACGCTCCGGCGGCTCGGCCAGGTGGCGCACCCGGGCGCGGGCCCGCATCACCTCCGGGTCCTCCAGCGCGCAGTCGAACAGCGCCGCCACATCGCGCGCCGTCCCCGTACGCACGGCCCGGGTCGCGAACCGCTCCCCGATGGCCGCGTCGGCGACGACCTGGAAGTCGAACCACGGCTTCAGCGTGCGCACGGCCCACGCGTGGTAGTCGGCGGCGAAGGTCAGCGATCCCGGGTCCCGGTGCGCCGTACGGGCCACCCGGAGCGCGGCCCACAGCGCGAGCGAAGTACCCTGCCCCAACGTCGGGTTGGTGTGGGTGATGGCGTCACCGACGGGGATCAGCCCGGCCGCCACCGGCCCCTGCTCGTCGACGTACGGGCTCCACCGGTTGTCGAGGCTCGCGGTGGCCAGGACCTCCGAGAGCGGCTCGATCCCCGGCACCAGCCAGGCCGCACCGGGCGGGAAGGCCCGCGCGGCGGCTTCGAACACGGCCGGATCGCGCAACGCCGACCGGGTGGTGTCCTCGGTGTGCACGAAGAGGGTGACGGCGAACAGCCGGTTGTCGGCCGGGAAGACGGCGCACCCGGCGAAGCTGCCGCCCGTCACCGCCCAGGGCCGGCGCGGCCCCTCCTCCTGCCCCTCGGGCAGCCGGTACCAGCGGCAGAAGTACGCGAGCCCCGTGCGGTGCCGCTCCACGAGGGCGGGCCGGCAGCCCGCCGCGGCGAGCCGGTGCTCGGCGCCGCCGCGCCGGCCGCCCGCGTCGACGACGAGGTCGCCCTCGTACGCACCTGCCCCGGTGGTCACTCCCGTCACACGGATCCCGGAGGTGTCCTGGACCGAGGTCAGCCCGGTGACCGGCTCCCCGTACCGCGCCACGACGCCCGGTTCGGCGCGCAGCGCGGTGGCCAGGGCGCTCTCCAGCACGATGCGCCGGGCCTGCAGCATGACCAGGTCCTCGTCCCCGGGCCGCGCGGGCGGTCGTACGTCGAACCAGTCCAGCTCGTGCCGCTCGCGGGCGCCGAGCCGGAGCATCTGCGCGTACACGTCGGGCAGTTCGTCGCGCAGTACGTTGCGTGCGGCGCCGAGCAGCGCGTGCGGCTGGGTCGCCTGCGGTACGGTCGGCCGGCGCCAGCCGAAGAAGTCGCGGTCGAGCGCGGTGCCGGGGGCCCGGGTTTCCCGTTCGAAGAGCTCGACGCCGTGTCCGGCGCGTGCCGCGAGCAGCGCGGTGGCCTGCCCTCCGATGCCCCCGCCGATGACCAGCACATGTGCCACTGCGCCCCCTGAAGCCGACGAACCCGTGGAAGGCCGATGCGCCGTATGACGATCAGACCGCCCAGAGCCTGCGCGGCCGGACCCTGGCCGAAACCCGCACACCAGTCCTATGCGGTCCGGTACTCCCGCAGCGCCAGCCCCGTCTCCTCCTCCACCAGGTCGGCGTTGACGGCCGCCGCCACCTGTACGCCCTGCGCCGCCGCGCCCGCGACCTGCTGCACCGGGGAGCCGACGTTCCCCGCGACCCACACCCCCGGGAGCGCGGTCGCACCCGTCGCGGGGTCGGCGTCGGCGCAGGTGCCGATCACATGGCCGTCCCGCTCCAGGGTGGCGACCGGCAGCCCCAGGCCGGTCAGGACGCCGGCGCGGGCGGTGAACCTCGGGGCCACCACGAGCGCCCGGCACTCCACCGTCCCGCCGTCGGCCAGGCTCACCCCGACCAGCCGGTCCTCGGCCACGGCCAGGCCGGTGACCTCGCCCTCCACCACCGCGATGCCCCGGGCCGCCAGCGGCTCCCGCTCCTCCGCGGTGAGGTGCCACGTGTGGGACAGGAGCGTCACATGTCCGCTCCACTGCCGCCAGAGCTGCGCCTGGTGCAGGGCGAGGGGCCCGGTGGCCAGTACCGCCAGCGGCTGGTCCCGTACCTCCCAGCCGTGGCAGTACGGGCAGTGCAGCACGTCCCGTCCCCAGCGGGCCGCCAGCCCCGGTACGGCGGGCAGCTCGTCCACCAGGCCGGTCGCGACCAGCAACCGCCGCGCGCGCACCGCGCGGCCGTCCGCGCAGCGGACCAGGAACTCCCCGTCGGGCAGCCGGTCCGCGGCGACGACCACGCCGGACCGGACCTCCCCGCCGTACCCGGCCACCTCCGCCCGCCCCCTGGCCAGCAGCTCGGCGGGGCTCGCCCCGTCGTGGCCGAGGTAGCCGTGCATGTGCGCGGCGGGGGCGTTGCGCGGGCTGCCGGAGTCGATCACCAGCACGGAACGGCGGGCCCGGGCCAGCGTCAGCGCCCCGGCCAGGCCGGCGGCCCCGCCGCCCACGACGACCACGTCGAACCGTTCTTCCATCACCATCACCTTCACCTTGTCCATAACGGCGAGGGTGTGCCCGAGAGTGCCCGCTTGACAAATGGTGTTGCCAAACCGGCAAATGGAACCATGGCCACGGAAGAGCGGGGACAAGAACCGGAACGAGCGCCGGAACGCGGGCGCGACGACGAAGAGCTCGCCGGCGTGCTCACCGCCGTGGGCCCCCGGCTGCGCGCGCTGCGCCAGGAGCGCGGCACCACGCTGGCCCAGCTCTCCGAGGTGACCGGGATCTCACTCTCCACCCTCTCCCGGCTGGAGTCCGGCCGGCGCAAGCCGACCCTGGAGCTGCTGCTGCCGCTGGCCCGGGCCCACCGGGTGGCGCTCGACGAGCTGGTCGGCGCCCCCGAGACCGGCGATCCGCGGATCCGCCCGCGGCCCTTCGTACGGCACGGCGACACGTACGTACCGCTGACCCGGAACTTCGGCGGGGTGCAGGCCTTCAAGCAGATCCTCCCGCCGCGCGACGCCGCGCAACCCCTCCCGGAACTGCGCGTCCACGAGGGCTACGAGTGGCTGTACGTGCTCTCCGGGCGGGTCCGGCTGCTGCTGGGCGCGCACGACCTGGTCCTCACCCCCGGCGAGGCGGCCGAGTTCGACACCCACACCCCGCACGCCTTCTTCAACGCGGGCCCGCAGCCCGCCGAGTTCCTCAGCCTTTTCGGCCCGCAGGGCGAGCGGATGCACGTCCGCGCCCGCCCCTCCACCCCCTCCTCGGAAGGACGCTCATGAACTCCCCCGCCGCCCGGCAGCGCTCCGTCCCCGAGCCCAACGCCGTGGTCGGCGTCGGCCTGGTCGTCGTCGGCGCCGACGGCCGCATCCTGCTCGGCCAGGCGCACGACGGCCGCTGGGAGCTGCCCGGCGGCAAGGTCGACCCCGGGGAGGGCTTCGAGCAGGCCGCGGCGCGCGAGCTGGCCGAGGAGACGGACCTGCGGGCGGCCCCGGAGGGCATCCGGATCCTGTCCGTGCGCATCGACGCGCAGTCCGGGGTGACCAGGCTGACGGCGGCCGCCGTCACCGAAGCCGCCGAGGGCACCCCGACCGTCACCGAGCCCCACAAGATCGCCCGCTGGCAGTGGTTCGCCCCGGACGCGATCCCCGACGCGCTCTACGCCCCCTCCGCGGGGGTCATCCGCGCCTGGCGCCCGGACTGGCGCCCCGAACCGGCGCCCAGCCTTCCGGACGGCCTCCCGACCGGGAGCCCGGCCACCCTCCCGACCACGCCCCCATACGACTATCCGACCGTCTGACGGGCACAGCCGCCGGCCCGGACCCTACCGCCGGCCCGCCGCCGCCCGTGGCGCGAAGTTGCCCTCCCCCAGGTCCTCGGCCAGCAGCCGCTTCGCGATCGCGTCCGCCGCCACCCGCAGCTCCGCGCTGCGCGGCCGGCCCCGATCCTTCTCCAGCTGGTCCCCGAGCCACTGGGCCCACGCGCCCGAGATGACGGCCGCCTCCCGCTCCCCCGCCGGGGTGTGCGCGAAGTAGCCGTTCTCCCGCGTCAGGTACCCCTCCTCCACCATCCGGTCGAAGACCGGCACCAGCACCTCCGGCGGCAGCGACCGCCGCGACGCGATCAGCCCCAGGCTGGCATGGCCGACCGTCCGGGTCAGCAGGTCCACCTGCATCACCGCCCACGCCCCCGCCATGTCGAGCCGCGTGTCGGAGGCGTCCACGATGCCCCGGGCGGTCTCCGGCCCCATGCTCCGTACGAGCTTGCCGACCGCCAGCTCCAGCAGCTTCGCCGAGTCCCCCGAAGCGGTGGCGGGCGAGGCGAATCCGTCGCCCATGTCGGTGGAGCCGGCCCGGGCACTGTCGCGCAGCTTGACCTGCTTGAGGAAGAGCGCGACGACGAAGCCCGCCAGCGCCACCGGCACGGTCCACAGGAACACGGTCTGCAAGGTGTCCGCGTACGCGGCGATCACCGGGGCGGCCGCCTGCGGGTCGAGTCCGCGCACCCCCTGCGGGCTCTGTGCGGCCGCGCCGAGCTGCGCCGGATCCTGCCCGGTGGCCCGGGCGGCCTCGCCCACCGCCGTCTTGAGCGCGGGAGTCAGGGTGTTGGCGTAGATCGTCCCGAAGACCGCGGTCCCGAAGGAGCTGCCGAGCGTACGGAAGAAGGTGACGCCGGAGGTGGCCGTGCCGAGGTCGGCGTAGTCGACGGTGTTCTGCACGGCGATGGTCAGCACCTGCATGCACAGGCCGATGCCGACGCCGAGGACGAACATGTACAGGGATTCCAGCCAGGCGTTGGTCCCGGGCCCCATCAGCGACAGCAGGTACAGCCCGAGGCCCATCACCGCGCTGCCGGCGATCGGGAAGATCCGGTAGCGGCCGGTCTTGCTGGTGACGTTGCCGCTGAAGACGGAGGCGATCAGCAGCCCGATGACCATCGGCAGCGTCCGCACGCCCGACACGGTGGCCGAATCCCCGTCGACGTACTGCAAGTAGGTCGGCAGGAAGGTCATCGCGCCGAGCATCGCGAAGCCGACGACGAAGCTCAGCACCGAGCAGACCGTGAAGACGGGGTTGCGGAACAGCCGCATCGGCAGCATCGGCTCGGCGGCCCGGATCTCGGCCAGGCAGAACAGCGCCAGGGCCAGCGCGCCGCCCGCGAAGAGGCCGATGATCGTGCCCGAGGTCCAGGCGTACTCGTTGCCGCCCCAGCTCGTGGCCAGGATCAGGGCGCTGGAGCCGATCGCGATGAGGGCGATGCCGAGGTAGTCGATGACGGGTCGGCCGGCGGCCCGTACCGAGGGGATCGTGCGCGCGGCCGCGACGACCACCAGGACGGCGATGGGCACGTTGACGTAGAAGCACCAGCGCCAGGACAGGTTGTCGGTGAACAGCCCGCCCAGCAGCGGCCCGATGACGGTGGAGACTCCGAAGACGGCGCCGATCGCGCCCTGGTACTTGCCCCGTTCGCGCAGCGGCACCACATCGGCGATCAGCGCCATGGAGGTGACCATCAGTCCGCCCGCGCCGATGCCCTGCACGCCCCGCCACAGGATGAGGAAGGTCATGTTGCCCGCGAGGCCGCACAGGAAGGAGCCGGTGACGAAGACGACCGCGGAGATCTGGAAGATCACTTTCCGGCCGAACATGTCACCGAACTTGCCCACCAGCACCGTCGCGACGGTCTCCGCCAGCAGATAGGAGGTGACCACCCACGACATGTGGTCGCCGCCGCCGAGGTCCGCCACGATCGTGGGCAGGGCCGTGCCCACGATCGTCTGGTCGAGGGCGGCCAGCAGGACGCCCAGCATGATCGTCCCGAAGATGACGTTGCGCCGCCGCCGGTCGAGCACGGGGGGCGCCGGGAGCGCTGTGGCGGGGGCAGTGGTCACACCTCGCACTCTCACAGCGCTCCCGGCCGGGCGCACCCGGCTCGGGGCCGTACGGGTGAACCCCGGGTCGGATCAGCCCAGGTGGGCGAGGCCCGGGTGCTCCGCCGCGTAGCCGTCGAGCAGCCGCCGGGCCACCGCCACCGAGTCCACCAGCGGGTGCAGCGCGAAGGCCTTGACCGCGTCCGCCCGGGAACCGCTCGCCGCGGCGGCCAGTACCTCGCGCTCGACCGCCTTGACCGAGGTCACCAGTCCCGTCGCGTGCAGCGGCAGCGGGGCGACGGCCACCGGGTGGGCCCCGTTGGCGTCGACGAGGCACGGGACCTCGATGACCGCCTGCGCGTCGAGCGCCGAGAGCGTGCCGCGGTTGCGGACGTTGAGGATCAGCGTCGCCCGCTCGTCCCGGGCGATGGCCCGCATCAGCGCCAGGGCGACCTTCTCGTAGCCGCCGGACTCCAGGTCGCTCTCGTCGCGCTCGCCGACGCCCGCCGCCTCGCGGTTCTCGGCCATGTACGTGGCTTCGCGCTCGGCCCGGGTCCGGTCCCAGGCGGCCAGCGCCTCCCCGGGACGCTGCCCGGCGCGGCCCGCCTGGGCGTAGAAGCCGCGCTGCTGGTCGCGCAGGAAGGCGCCGCGGGTCTGCTTGGCCTCCTGGTAGGCCCGTACCGTGTCACGGTTGAAGTAGTAGTAGTGCAGGTACTCGTTGGGGATCGCGCCGATCGAGCGCAGCCAGTCGGCCCCGAAGAGCCGGCCCTCCTCGAAGGACTCCAAGGCCTCGGTATCGGCCAGCAGCCGCGGCAGCTCGTCGCGGCCGCCGATGTGCAGCCCGCGCACCCAGCCCAGGTGGTTGAGGCCGACGTAGTCGATCCAGGCCTCTTCCGGCCGGGCACCCAGCAGCCGGGCGATCCGACGCCCGAGCCCCACCGGCGAGTCACAGATCCCGATCACCCGGTCCCCGAGCGCCTCGGCCATCGCCTCGGTGACCACACCGGCCGGGTTGGTGAAGTTGATGACCCAGGCCTCGGGTGCGATGCGGGCGATCCTGCGGGCGATCTCCCGGGCCACCGGCACGGTCCGCAGGCCGTACGCGATCCCGCCCGCGCCCACCGTCTCCTGGCCCAGCACTCCCTCGGCCAGAGCGATCCGCTCGTCGGCGGCGCGCCCGTCCAGCCCGCCGACACGAATGGCCGAAAAGACGAAGTCCGCTCCGCGCAGGGCCTCGTCGAGGTCCGCGGTGGCGGTGACGGCGGGTGCGTCCGGCACGCCGGCGGCCTGGTCCGCGAGCACCCGGGCCATGGCGCCCAGCCGCCCGGGGTCCTCGTCGTACAGGGTCACCTGCGACACCCTGCCCTCGGCGTGGTCGCCGAGCAGTGCTCCGTAGACGAGCGGTACCCGGAATCCGCCCCCGCCGAGGATCGTCAGCCGCACGCCCTTACCGCCCTTCGCAGTGCCACGTTTCGTGACACCAGTGTCCCCCGCCGGGTCATTCCCCCAGCGGCGGCACGGCGCGCAGCCTCGGTCCCTGGAGCTGCGGTACGCCGCCGCCCCGGACCGGACCGGTCGGCGCACCCTGCGGCGCCGAGAGGATCAGGGTGATCCGGGTGAGTCCCATCGAGTCGAGCATGCGGCTGGATTCGGCCACCATCCGGCAGCGCACCAGTCCCCAACCCGGGTCGGGATGGCGCACGGTGCGCACCGCGCCGTCCTGCTCGGCGGCGTCGGCCCCGTGCGTGGTCAGCCAGTGCGGCACGCCGTACCGGTAGGCCGCCTCCATGAAGGGATCGCGGGCCACCTCCTGACGGATGCTGCGCAGCCCCTCGTCTTCCGGGGCGGCCTCCAGCGCGGTCGCGAAGCGGGCCAACAGCGGTACGCACCAGGCCGGTTCGTGGTCCTCCAGCACGGCCGCGGCGTCCGGGTGGAACAGCACGAAGCGCAGGAAGTTGTCGTCCGGCAGGGCGGTCGGGTGCGGACGCACCGACTGGAACAGCCGGTCGAAGGCCGAGTTGGTGAGGGCCACGTCCCAACGGTGGTCCACCAGGAAACTCGGGTAGGGCACGGCCTCCATCAGGGCCGCGTAGTCACACAGGTAGTCACGCTGGGCCGGGTCCTCGGGCAGCCGGTTCTCCTCGGCCGCGCGCCAGGTGGGCGGCGGGTCGCGGTCGACCATGACCCGGAAGAGCCAGAAGCGCTGCCGCTCGCTCATCTCCAAGGCCTCGGCCAGGGCGAGCAGTTTGCGGTCCGTCCACTCCTTGACCAGGCCGCGTTCCCAGTTTCCGTACGCACGCACGCTGATCCGCAGCCGTGCCGCCAGGTCCTCCTGGCTCAGCCCCAGCTCTTCCCGGCGTTGGCGCAAAATCTCCTTGCGTCGCTCTGACCGCACGGCGCCGCGTGCGGACTCATCGCCCGCCAGGCGCTCCTCACCGGCTCGGGCGAGGCCATCGGACGGGCCCACCGCTGCGAGATGTGGCACCGAGAGCTCCCCCTCCTCACGGTCTGGATCTTCATTTCCGTGTGGCGATCCTGCTACCGACTTCATTCGAGTGTCAACTATTGTGGCAATTCCAGCCTCTTGACAGCTCATTCCCGCCACAGCTGTGGCAAGTTCTAGCCCTCCGCAGCGTAAGCGGCTAGATTCCAGGAGCCGACCATGTGCCCGTACCGACCTCGCGCGATCTAGGAGAACCACTGGTGACAGACGGCTTCCCGGCTCCCGTCGCGGTGGCCAACGCGCCCCTGGCAGCCACCGTCACGCGCGTCGCCGAACTCGCGGGCAAAATGGGCCGCGACCTGAACCAGGTCTTCGACCTGCGCCGGCTCTCCGAGGCCTCCGGCGTCCCCGCGGACGTGGTCAGGACCCTGCTGGACGGCCGGCCCGCCGGTGAACCCGATCTCCAGGCCCGCTTCCTCCAGCGCCTCGACCTGCTGCGCCGCACCCGGGTCAAGTCCAACGGACGCCGGTACACGCAGCAGGAGATCGCGGACGGCGCCGCCATGTCCCGGCAGCAGGCCGGGGCCCTGATCAACGGGGACCGGCGGCCCACCATGGAGCACTGTGACGCCATCCAGCGCTTCTTCGGCGTCCACGCGGGCTTCCTCACCGCCCACGACGCCGACGCCCTCACCGACGCGCTCCAGCGGACCGAGCAGCAACTGCTCCAGGACTTCGCCGGAAGAGCGCGCGAAACCGTACCGGCCGCGGCCGCTTCGGCGGGCGATCCGCTGGCAAGACTTCTCCAGAACCACGGCGTACGCGGCATCGCCTGGCGAGCCGCCCAACTGCCCAGCGACAAGCACCGGGACAAGGTGACCGAATGGCTGGACATGCTTCTCGAAAGCGTAAAACCGAACGAGTCCTGACCCAGTCGAAAGTCTGGGTCTGATCCTTAGAGTCCTGATCCGGATCCGCGCCGACGGGGAGAACGGTGAGCATAGGCAGAGAGCAGCGGCGGTTGTGCGGGGAGCTGGTGGCCGGCATCACGCTGACCGCGCCCGTGGAACCCGTGGACCTCTACGCCGCCCTCTGCGAGGGCATGAGCAAACACCGCGGCCGCCGGGTGGAGTTCCGGATGGCCTCGTTCCCGCCGGGGACGGCCAGCGGCCTGTGGCTCGACATGGCGGACCGCGATCTGGTGGTCATCGAGGAACGCACGGCGCCGGACCACCAACTGGTGATCCTCGGCCACGAGCTGTGGCACATGAAGGCCGGCCACTGCAGCCACCACGTCGACGGCGCCGCCGTCGCCGCCCGGCTGCTCTCCGACCAGGCCGACCTCGGCGAGACCGTCCGGCGGGTCGCCGCGCGCACGCGCGCCGACGTCCAGGAGGAGACCGAAGCGGAAACCTTCGGTTTACTGCTGGGCAGCAGATGCCGTACGTGGCTGGCCGGTTCGGCGAGCCACCGCGCACCGGCACAGCGTGATCAGTTGGCGGGCCGCATCGAGGCCTCGCTCGGATACCGGGGGCACAGGAACGACCGTTGAACGGCCAGGACTACTACATACCGGCAGTCGCGATGGGGGTCTCCCTCGCCTTCAAGCTGCCGACCCTGCGCAACAACTGGCGGGACCCGCTGCTCCGCTCGGTCTGCGCCCTGCTGACCCTGGCCGGATCGGTGTTCACCTTCGCCGCCCCGCCGACCATCGAGGCGGTCAACCGCTGGACCGGCATCCCGAATTTCTCCGCCCCGCTCGTCTACTGCCTGATCACCGCCTTCAGTGCCGCCTGCCTCGTACTGATCGTCAACTGGCGGGGCGGCCCGCCCGAGGAGACCCGTCGCATCTCCCGCCGCTGGATCCTCGGCTACGGCGCGGTGATCGCGACGTTGCCGGTGCTGTTCGTCCTCGGTGACGCCCCGGTGGAGCGGCTGCGCGACTTCGACACGTACTACGCCAACACCCCGTACATCCGGGAGCTGATCGCCCTCTACCTGGTGGCGCACAACGTGGCCGCCTTCGTGATGGTGGCCATGTGCTGGCGCTGGTCGCTCCAGGTGCGCGGCTGGCTGCGCGTCGGCCTGATGATCATCGTCCTGGGCTACGTCTTCAACCTCAGCTACGACGCGACCAAGATGAGCGCCGTGGTCGCCCGCTGGACCGGCCACGACCTCGACTGGCTGAGCACCGACCTCGCCCCGCCGGTCGCCTCCCTCGGCGCGCTCATCAGCGCGGTCGGCTTCGTGCTCCCACTGGTGTGCCAGCGGTTGTCCGACAGCTGGCAGAACTGGGCCACCTACCGGCGGCTCGGCGCGCTCTGGCACGAGGTGCAGATCTCCGCGCCGGGCGGCACCCCCTGCGTCCGGATGTCCTGGTGGGCCGCCGCCGAGCTCCGGATGATCCAGCGCGAGTCGGACATCCACGACGGGTTCCTGCACCTGGGCCCGTACTTCGACCAGCGCCACCGGGACGGCGCCCTCGCCCGGGCCCTCGCCGGCGGGGCCGACGAGGAGACGGCCCGCGCCGTCGCCGACGCCGCCATGGTCGCGGCCGCCGTACGGGCCCGCTCCGCCGACCCCGAGGGCAAGGTCATCGGGGCCAGCGAGGAGAGCGCGCAGCACGCCGCCGACGGGCCGCGGGACCTCGTACGGATCTCCCACGCGCTGCGGCACTCGCCGGTCGTGGCGGAGGTCCGGCGGCAGACGGCGCTGTCCGGGGCGCCGGGAGTCTGACCACTCAGCTTCCGGCGGCCACCGTCACCGCCGGGAACAGGTCCTGGAAGGCGCCGGCGGAATCGAGGCCGCTGCGGCCATAAGGTGCGTCGAAGCTCCACACCATGAACAGCAGGAACACGATCAGCGCGCTGAACAGTCCGGCGAGCAGCAGTTCCCTGCCCGAGCGCCGGATCTGCAGGGTGAAGATCAGCCCGACGGTGACCACTCCGCCGACCAGGAGCCCGAGCCACACCACGCTCGGCAGCGTCGACTCGTCGCTCTGTGTCCGCGAGTGGCGGGCGTCGTCGGCGGCCGCGATGTGGTCGAGCAGCGGCTGGTAGGCCTGTGCCTGGAGCTCGTTGGCCGGGGCCTGGTGGGTGACGTCGCTGCGCAGCTTGCCCAGCAGCCCGGCGCCCTCGGCGGACGCGGCCTCGCCTGCGGTCAGCCG
The DNA here is from genome assembly GCF_055604165.1 of Streptomyces sp. NPDC037242. Lineage (NCBI taxonomy): Bacteria > Bacillati > Actinomycetota > Actinomycetes > Kitasatosporales > Streptomycetaceae > Streptomyces > Streptomyces sp. NPDC037242. The sequence continues at coordinate 459,073 of NZ_JBVJUY010000001.1, read as the reverse complement.
CGGCCAGTCCACGTTGACGGTGTGGGAGACGTACGCGTCCACCTCGCCCCTGATCCGGTCGCGGACCGGCGCCGGGTAGACGTCGGCGCGCTGGGTGACCTCGTACAGCGACTGGGCCTCCCGGCGCACGCTGTCCTCGGCGGCGCCGCGCGCCTCCCAGACGCCCGCGATGGCCAGACCCAGCACGATCGCGTAGACCACGCCGACCATCATCGTCATGTACTCGATGACGTCGGGGGTTTCGCTGGTGTCCTCGTCTTCCGCGGCCCGGCGGTGCCGGATCGCGGTGATGGCGAGGACGACGGCGCACACGAGCGCCATGGCGATGGCCAGGACCAGCCATTCGGACACGAGGGTTCTCCCGTTGGTGAATCGATCGGACGGATCGAGCGGATGAGGCGTCAGCTGCGGCTCTTGCCCCGGGGCCGCAGCGCGGCGGCCGCGAGGACCGCCGGGGTGGTGACGACGGCCATGAGCATCACGGTGGACAGACCGTCCGGGCCGCGCCGCGCCAGGGCCGATGAGTGGTACGGGCGCACGTGGAAGCGGCGTACGGGCGCGGCCGGCGCTCCGACCGCGGCCGGAACCACGGCTTCGGGCTCGGCCGGCGCCGCAACCGGCTCGGCATCCGCCCCGGGTGGCGGCGGCTTCGACGGCGCCTCCCCCGCCTTCGCCGTCGGCCCGGCGAGCCCCGGCAGCGCGGCCCCGGGCGCGGGCGCGGCCGGCAGCGGCCCGGCCCCGGGGTGCCGCACGGTCGGCAGCACCGGCCCGGGCACGATCGCCCGTACGGAAGGCCGCCCGTGCGGCGGCAGCGCGGACGGGGGCCGGACCGGCTTCGTCCCCGCCGGCACGCACAGGTCGACGCGGGCCCCGCGCCCGTGGCCGTCGCCCGCGACCTCCACGTGGCCGTGCAGCGGGCAGAGCGCCGCCACCAGACCGGCTCCGGCGAAGTACTGCCAAGCGGTCACCGCGCGTCCTCCCGCATTCCGCTGTCAAGGGACCCCTCCTGCAGAAACGATCACGGCAGGGCTTCGATACGCGGCAGACAAGTCAAGATCCCTGTACGAGGGGTCACTTCAAGCCATCGGCGGCACTAGCCTGCCCGGATGGAGGAATGGGAACGCTGGGAGCGGCGCGTACAGGCGGCCGCGCACCCCGTCGCCTACCGGCTGCTGAGCGCGGTCGCCGCCCGGGGCCCCGCCGTGCGGGTGCCCCGCGTCGGGGTGGTGGTCAGCGACGCCGCCCTCGCCCGGGAGGTGCTCCTGGACACCGAGGGCTACACGAAGACCGGGCCGGGCGCGGCGGCCGGCCTGTGGACCCCGGTGCTCGGCCCGCGGGTGCTGATCAACATGGACGGCGCCGAGCACGCGGCACTGCGCGGACGGCTGGCCGGGCTGTTCACGCCGGGCCGGGTGGCGGCCGTGTGCGAACGGGTGCTCCGCGCCCCGCTCGGCGGCCTGGAGCGGCGGCTGGCGGCGGGCGAGGAGGTGGACCTGGTCCGGGTCGTCCGGGACGGCGCCACCGATGTGATCCGGGAGCTGGTCGGACTCCCGGACGCCGGGGCGGACTTCGCCGAGGCCTCCGCGGTGCTGTCGGCGGTGCGGCTGTGGCGCACCTCGCTGACCGGCCGCCAGGCGGACCGCGCCCGGGCCGCGTTGGCCCGGCTGAGCGGGGCGGCGGTCGCCGCGTACCGGGCGGGCGACGAGTCCACGGTGCCGGGGCGGCTGCGGGCGCTGGGGCTGGACGAGGGCGAGGCGCGGGGCGCCGTCGGGGTGTTGCTGCTGACCGGCACCGAGACTCTGGTCTCCTTCGTGCCCCGGCTGATCGCCCTGGTCCACGACAGCGGCCGCGGGCCGGACCGGATCACCGACGCGCTGGTCGAGGACGCGCTGCGGGTGACCTCGCCGACCCCGGTGATGCTGCGCAGCGCCGCCCGGCCGGGGCGCCTGGGGGGTGTCCGGGTCGGGGCCGGAGAGCGGGTGGTGATCGCCACGCTGCTGTGCACCCGGGCGTACGGGCCCTTCGCGCCGGAGCGGCCGGGCGGTCCGGGGCACTCGGCGGAGCTGCGGCGGCTCTGGTTCGGGGCCGGTCCGCACTTCTGCCTGGGGATGCCCTTGGCGATGGCCGAAATACGCGCGGTGGCCGACGCCCTGCGGGGCTTCCCGGAACTGCGCGTCGTCGACCGCCGCCCGGCCCGGGGCGTGCTGATCCCCGCGTACGCCCGGCTGTCGCTGCGCGCGAGCCCGTAGGCCCGCAGTACTTCGCCTCGCCGGGAACGGTTCACCCGTCCGGCGCAGTCCGCCACGCCCCCGGCCCGGCCCCACCGCATGATCGGAGGAGCGGTTCCGCAGCTCAGCGGGGTCACCAGGGGAGCAGAGGGACGGTGCCGGGTGGAATCGGACGACAGCCACACCAGCGGCGGCGCCACCCGCCGCGGGACCCTCGAAGCGCAGGTCGACGCCCTGATGGACGGCCTGCGGGCCGACCTCGAACGCCTCGCGGCGATCCCGTCCATCGCCTTCCCCGGGTACCCGCCGGAACCCGTCCAGGAGGCGCACGACCTCATCGTCTCGCTGCTGCGGGACGCCGGGGTCCCCAGGATCGAGCGCATCGACCTGCCGGACACGCCACCGGTGATCTACGGCGAGATCCCGCCGCCCCATCCGGACGCCCCGACCGTCCTGCTGTACGCGCACTACGACGTCCAGCCCGCCGGCGCCGCCTCCCTGTGGCTCTCCCCGCCCTTCGAGCCGACGCCCGTTCCCGGCGGCCTGCGGGCCCGCGGCATCGCCGACGACAAGTCGAACGTGATCGCGCACCTCGGCATGCTGCGGCTGTACGGAGGCCGCCCGCCGGTCGGGATCAAGCTGGTGATCGAGGGGCAGGAGGAGTACGGCAGCCCCTTCGACGAGTACCCGCCCTCCGACCCGGGGCGCTTCGCCTGTGACGCCATGGTCATCGCCGACCTCGGCAACCTGCGCCCCGGCACCCCCACCCTGACCACCGGACTGCGCGGCGCCTGCGAGGTGATGGTGGAGGTCCGCACCCTCGCCGAGCCCCGGCACAGCGGGGAGTTCGGCGGCGCCGCCCCCGATGCCCTGCTGGTCCTGCTCCGGGCGCTGGCCACCCTGCACGACGCGAGGGGCGACGTGGCGGTGGCGGGCCTGCGGCGCGACCCGTGGGACGGCACGACCTACACGGTGGAGGAGTTCCGCGACCTCGCCTCGGTGCGCAGCGGCGTACCGCTGATCGGTACCGGCTCGCTCGGCGAACGCCTGTGGAGCGGCCCCGCCATCACGGTCATCGGGCTCGACGCACCGGACGTGGCGGGCGCCGCCTCCGCGGTGGTCCCGTACGCCCGGGCCAAGCTGAACCTCCGCTTCCATCCGCACCAGGACCCGGTCGAGGCCAGGGCCGCGCTGGTGCGGCACCTGCGCGCACAGCGCCCCTTCGGCATCCCGCTGACCGTCACCCCGGGCGATACGGGGCCGGGCTTCGAGGCCCGTACGGGCGGGCCGGCGTACCGGGCGGCGCTCACCGCGCTCAAGGAGGCCTGGGGCACGGAGGCCTCGTACGTGGCCACAGGCGGCTCGATCCCGCTGGTGAACGGCCTGGCCAAGGCGGCTCCCGCTGCCGAGGTGCTGCTGTTCGGCGCACAGGACAGCATGTGCAATCTGCACGCGCCCAACGAGCGGGTGCTGCTGTCGGAGCTGCGCAACACGGTGGTGGCGATGGCCGCGTTCGTACGGGAGTACGCGGCCGACCACCGCGACGCGGCAGGCCCCCGCGACGCCGGAGGCACCCGATGACGACCGCCCCGCCGCCCGAGCCCCCGGCGCCGCCCGCTCCCCCGCAGGAGCCGATCCCGGGGCTCGATCCGGATCCGGCCCCCGCGAGGAAGTTCTCCTTCCCGAGCGCGCTGACGATCCTGGCCCTCGTCACGGTCGGGATCTGGATCCTGGCCTTCCTGATCCCGTCCGGCCAGTACGACCGCAACGACAGCGGCGCACCCGTCTCGGGCACCTACCACCGCGTCGACAACACGCAGAGTTTCGCCGGCCGGCTGAACGACCTGTTCCTCTCCCCCGTCAACGGCCTCTACGGCATCCAGGACGAGAAGACCCAGCAGGTCGGGCCGAGCTTCTCCGGCGACCTCTACGGCAGCGCGGGCGTCTTCCTCTTCGTGCTCGCCATCGGCGCGTTCATCACCGTCGTCTTCGCCACCGGCGCCCTCGACCGCGGCATCGCCCGGCTGGCCCACCGGCTGCGCGACCGCGGGGCGCTGCTGATCGCGGCCGTGATGGTGGTCTTCTCGATCCTGGGCACCGTGGAGGGCTTCGCCGAGGAGACCCTCGGCTTCTACGGCCTGCTGGTCCCGATGATGCTGGCCCTCGGCTACGACCGGCTCGTCGCGGTCGGCGCCTCGATCCTGGGCGCGGGCGTGGGCGTGCTGTGCTCCACCGTGAACCCCTTCGCGACGGGCGTGGCCTCGTCCGCCGCCGACATCTCACTGGGCGACGGCATCTTCCTGCGCTTCGCGATGTGGCTGGTACTGACCGCCGTGACGGTGCTCTACGTCATCCGGTACGCGCGGCGCGTCCAGAGGGACCCCGCCAAGTCCCTGTGCGGCTTCCTGCCGGGCGACCGGGAGCAGAAGGCGACCGGCGCCGGCGAGGTGGAACCCGAACTGACCGGCCTGCACAAGACGGTTCTGGTCCTGCTGACCCTGGTCTTCGCCTTCATGATCTTCTCGGTGGTGCCCTGGTCCAGCGCGCTCACCGGCAAGGCAGACGCGACCCCGTACGCCTGGGAGCTGGACTGGACCTTCCCGCAGCTCTCCGCGCTGTTCATGTGCGCGGCGGTGCTGGTGGGCCTGGTGGCCCGGATGGGCGAGGCGAAGCTCAGCGCCACGATCATCCAGGGTGCGGCGGACTTCATCTCGCCGGCCCTGGTCATCATGCTGGCGCGCGGGGTCACCGTCATCATGAACAACTCGAAGATCACCGACACGGTCCTGCACTCCATCGAGGGCGTGGTCAAGGGGACTTCGTCCGGGGTCTTCGCGGTGATCATCTTCCTGGTGAACCTCCCGCTCGCCTTCCTGATCCCCTCCACCTCCGGGCACGCCACCCTCGCCATGCCGATCCTGGCCCCGCTGGCCGACTTCGCCGGCGTCTCGCGCGCGGTGGTCGTCACGGCCTGGCAGTCGGCCAGCGGCTGGATGAACCTCTGGGTCCCCACCACTGCGGTGACCATCGGCGGCGTCGCCCTGGCCAAGGTCGGCTACGACAAGTACCTGCGCTTCGTATGGCCGCTGCTCGCCATCCTCTTCGTGCTGATCTGCGGCTTCGTAGCCCTGGGCGCGGCCCTGTAATGAGGCTGTGACCTTGTACGCCGCAGGGGCGCGACCCGGTGGGTCGCGCCCCTGCGTCAGTTCTGGGGTCAGGCGTCCGGGTTGCCGCCGAAGCGCTCCCGGTACGACTCCAGGTCCTCCTCGGTGATCTTCGCGAAGAGCACCGGCGGCACGGTGAACGGCGTCCCCGCCGGGACCGTGTCCAGGGACTTGGCCTGCTCCGGGGTCACCCACGCCGCCGTGTCGTCGGCGAGGTCGAACGCGGAGCGCATGGCGCGCGCCGAGGCCGGGATGAACGGCTCGGAGACCACCGAGTAGAGGTGGATGAGGTTCATCGCGGTGCGCAGGGTCAGCGCCGCACCCTCCAGGTCGGTCTTGACCTCCAGCCAGGGGGCCTTCTCGTCGAGGTACGCGTTGCCGGCCGACCACAGGGCACGCAGCGCGGCCGCGGCCTTGCGGTACTGGAGGGACTCCATGTGGCCCTCGTACTCGGCCAGCAGCTCGGCGATCTGCTCGCCCAGCTTGGCCTCGGCCTCGCCGGCGGCGCTGCCCGCGGGGACCTCGTCGCCGAACTTCTTGCGGGAGAAGGTCAGTACGCGGTTGACGAAGTTGCCGAGGGTGCCGCCGAGGTCCTTGTTGACCGTGGCGGCGAAGTGCTCCCACGTGAAGGACGAGTCGTCGGACTCGGGGGCGTTGGCGATGAGGAAGTAGCGCCAGAAGTCGGCCGGGAGGAGCTCCAGCGCCTGGTCGGTGAAGACGCCGCGCTTCTGCGAGGTGGAGAACTTGCCGCCGTAGTACGTCAGCCAGTTGAAGGCCTTGACGTAGTCGACCATCTTCCACGGCTCGCGGACGCCGAGCTCGGTGGCGGGGAACATCACCGTGTGGAACGGGACGTTGTCCTTGGCCATGAACTGGGTGTAGCGGACGTCCTCGGCCTCGTACCACCACGACTTGTAGTCGCGGTTCTCCGGATCGGCGTCCGCCCACTCCTTGGTGGAGGCGATGTACTCGATCGGGGCGTCGAACCAGACGTAGAAGACCTTGCCCTCGGCGGCCAGCTCGGGCCAGGTGTCGGCCGGGACCGGGACGCCCCAGTCGAGGTCACGCGTGATGGCGCGGTCGTGCAGGCCCTCGGTCAGCCACTTGCGGGCGATGGAGGACGCGAGCTGCGGCCACTCCTCCTCGTGCTGCGCGACCCAGGCCTCGACCTCGTGCTGGAGCTTGGACTGGAGGAGGAAGAGGTGCTTGGTCTCGCGCACCTCCAGGTCGGTGGAGCCGGAGATGGCCGAGCGGGGCTCGATCAGGTCCGTGGGGTCCAGGACGCGGGTGCAGTTCTCGCACTGGTCGCCGCGGGCCTTGTCGTAGCCGCAGTGCGGGCAGGTGCCCTCGACGTAGCGGTCCGGCAGGAAGCGCTCGTCGACCGGCGAGTAGACCTGCCGGATCGCGCGCTCCTCGATGAAGCCGTTCGCCTGGAGCTGCCGCGCGAAGTGCTGGGTGATCTCGCGGTTCTGCGCCGAGGAGCTGCGGCCGAAGTAGTCGAAGGACAGCTCGAAGCCGTCGTAGACCGCCTTCTGGGCGTCGTGGGCCTGCGCGCAGAAGGCGGAGACCGAGAGGCCGGCCTCCTTGGCGGCGAGCTCGGCGGGCGTGCCGTGCTCGTCGGTGGCGCAGATGTAGAGGACGTCGTGGCCGCGCTGGCGGAGGTACCGGGAGTACACATCCGCCGGAAGCATCGACCCGACCATGTTGCCCAGGTGCTTGATCCCGTTGATGTAGGGAAGCGCGCTGGTGATCAGGTGTCGAGCCATCCTCGGATGCTCCATTTCATATATGCCGGTACAACGTGACGGTGCGTGGCGGATTGATCCGGTTCATCGTATCGAACCGCCGAAACGCCACGTGCGGCATTTCTTCGGGGTGGGCGTAACGCAGAAGCGAGGACAGTGACCACTGCGTCACGGCCCTCGCGCTGGGGACATGCTACAGCGGGGGAACCGGCGCCCCGAACGGCAGCCGGGACCGCGCCCCGGTGCGGGCCGGATCATCACCCCTCGTACGCCCACGGCAGCGCGCGAATGAGGACGGCATATGCGTTTGCGCTGGTTGGGCGGGGTCGTGATCGATACCGATCACAGGTCGGTCATCACCGAACGTAATGCTCCCAGGTTTCATCTATGCGCCCTCCCGGTGCGCCCGCGCTGATTTCCTGGCCCGGCACACGGGATGGGGTGGAGCGGTGAACGATGGCGGACCGGAGGAGTCCGGTGGGGCTGTGGGACTACCGAGCCGGCGACGGCGGCCGACGCCCATGAGTCAGTGGGATCCGACGGCGCGCCTGTCGTACTGGGCCTTTCACACCAACCGGCGCCCGGCGTACATGCGTTTCGCGTACTTGCAGCTGGGCTCCGACGCGGCGGCCGAGCAGGCGGTGGACGCCGCCTTCGATTCGATCATGAACGAGTGGCTGCTGATGCTTCACATGGACCGCCTCGACGCCTACGCCTGGACCGTCCTCAAACAGCGCATCGTCGACCGGCAGCGCCGCCGGAACCCCTGGCCGGAGCCCATGGACATCAGTGCGTTCGAGGCCGCGCTCAAGGAGGCCCACGCGGAGACCGACCAGTACGAGGTGCTCACCGACACCATCCGCTTCTACTCCGCCGTGTCCCGGCTCGCCGAACGGCAGCGCGACGCCGTGCTGCTGCGGTACGGACTCCAGTGCACCCCCGGCGAGGCCGCGGCCGTGATGGGCGTGGACGAGGCCACGGTCCGCTCGCAGCTGGGCCAGGCGCACCGGCGGCTCGCCCGCCTGCTCGACACGCCCGCCGAATCATGAGCCGCAACATGAGCCCGAGCATGAGGCACGACGACGGCGGACTCCCCCGCTCCCTGGCCGAGTTCCTGGCCCGGGCCGGCGTCCGCGACCGCTACCCGCACTACGACATGGGCGCCGCCGAGGCCCGGCTGCTGCGCGGCACCCGGCGCTCGCCGTCGGCGGCCCCCGCCCGGCGCCGTTCGTACGGCTGGAGCGATCCCGTGCGGGACTGCCCGCTCGACTCCGAGCGGGCCCGGCGCGACCTCAAGGCAGTCTGCCTCGCCGCCGTGTGCGGGCCCCGCGCCGGAGCCGACCTCGACACCTTCGTGACCGGCGGCCACGTCCACCTGCCCGGGGCCCTCGTCTTCGGCTGCCTCCTGCACCTGGCCGGGCTGCGCGAGGGGGCCCGCTTCTGGTGGCAGTTCGCCGCCGGGTCCGGGCGCGCGCGGACCGCTCCCGCCGCCTACTGCCTCTTCCTCGACCACTCCCGGCGCGGCGAGCACCACGACGCCCGCGTCTGGGCGCGCGAGCTGGGCCGGCGCTCGTTCCGGCCGAGCGGCCGCCGGGACCTGCGGGAGGTGCGGCTGTGCGCGCAGGCCGCCGTCCTGCGCTACGTCGACCAGCTCGACGACCCCGACCTGGGCCCGGTACCGCTGCCGCGGCCCGGGCTGACCGCTGTCCTGGCCGCGTTCCGGTCGCCGCCGCCCGCGGCCGCGGTCCCGGCCGAACCGCCCCGCCTGAGTCCGGGCCCGCTGCGCCACCCCGCGCTGACGGCCGCCGCCCGCGGAACCGTCGTACGGGCCGACCCGGGCGAGGCCCTGGCCGAGGCGCGCCGCGCCCTGGCCGTCGTACGGGTCCTCGAACGGCATCCGCTCGGAGTACGGGCCGCACAGCTGCGGCGGGAGGCGGGCCTGGCCGAGGCGGAGCTCGGCCCGCTGCTGGCGATGCTGTGCGAGGAGGGCTACGCGTACCGCCCGGGCGTCGGGGTGTACGGCCGCGGGCCCGCCCTCGACCGGCTCGCGGCCCCCGGCGGCCGGGGCCTCGCCCGGCAGCTCCAGCGCACGCTGGCCCTGGCCCGGGACAGCGCGGGCGCGGCCGTGTACCTGAGCCGGTACACCGACGGCGAAGTCCGGATCACCCAGATGGCGGACGGACCCGGAGCCCCGCCGGTGCGGGAGTGGGTGGACTTCCGGGACGCCGCGCACGCCAGCGCGGTCGGCAAGTGCCTGCTGACCCAGCTCGACCACGACCGGCGCGCGGACCACGTGGCCCGGCACCGGCCGGCCCGGCTCACCCCGCACACGATCACCGACAGCCGGGCCCTGTTCACCGCGCTGGACGCACTCGCACCGGGCGCGCCCGTCTTCGACCTGCGCGAGTACTCCCCCGGCGTCGTCTGCTCCGCGGTGCCCATCGCGACCGGCGACGCCGCGGGCAGCCTCGCGCTCTCCCTGCCCGCCACGCACGCCCACCGGCTGAGCGCGGCCACCGAGGCACTGCGCCGCAAGGCCGTACCGGTGCTGCTGGCCCTGCTCCTGTCGGGTGCGATCCCGCCGGACGCCCCGGACGCGGTGGCGGAAGGTGTCACCGGCCCCGACGCCCCGGACGCCGGTGACGACGGGGCCGGGGGCGCCGCCGCGCTCGAAGCCCTGGAGGCCGACGCCGCACTGGGCCTCCCGGAGCAGCCGCTGCGCGGAGCCGTCACCCCGGAGACCGTGCGGCACCTGCGGAGCCTCTTCCGCACCGCCCTCGCGCCGCTCGCCCGTAGCGCCGCCGCGGCCGACGGCCCGCACCTGGTCAGCGACACCACCGCGGCGGCAGCGTACCTCTTCGACGCCCCGGCGGACGCCGGACCGCCGCGGCTGGCGCTGCCGCGCACCTTCGCCCCGCTCAGCCCGGGCAGTCTGCCCACCGCGAACGGGCTGGTGGTGCTGCGCACCTGAGAGCCCCGTGTGCGGGGGCACCATGGCACCGGCCGCGAGTATGGCGCCCCGCACCATGGGCGGCGTACCCGCCGGTGCCTACTGTTGCCCGCCATGACCAGCGAATTCCTTCGGGGGCGGGTCGCCCTCGTCACGGGCGGCGGCAGCGGCATCGGCCGGGCCTGCGCGGTGGCCCTGGCCGCCGCCGGGGCCCGCGTGCACATCGTGGACCGCGACGGGGAGTCGGCCGCGTCCGCGGCGCGGGCGGTGGGTGGGCAGGCCCACACCGCCGACCTGTCCGACCCGGCCGCCATCGCGAACCTGCCGACCGCCGTGGACGTCCTGGTCAACAGCGCCGGGCTGCAACACGTCGCCCCGCTCACCGAGTTCCCGCCCGAGCGCTTCACCCTGATCCAGCAGGTGATGGTCACCGCGCCGTTCCTCCTGCTGCGCCGCGTGCTGCCGCACATGTACGGCGCCCGCTGGGGGCGCGTGGTCAACATCTCCAGCGTCCACGGCCTGCGGGCCAGCGCCTTCAAGTCCGCCTACGTCGCGGCCAAGCACGGGCTGGAGGGGCTCAGCAAGGTCACCGCGCTGGAGGCCGCCCCGTACGGCGTGACCAGCAACTGCATCAGCCCCGGCTACGTACGCACGCCCCTGGTCGAGGCGCAGATCGAGGCCCAGGCCGCCGCGCACGGGATCAGCCCGGACGCCGTGCTGTCCGAGGTGCTGCTGGCCCGGTCCGCGATCAAGCGGCTGATCGAGCCCGAGGAGGTCGCGGCGGCCGCGCTGTGGCTGTGCGGGCCCCACACCGGCCACCTCACCGGAATATCGCTGCCGCTCGACGGCGGCTGGGGGGCAAACTGATCTTGCCGCCCGGCCTTTCGCTCCGCCCGAGGGGATCACCATGACCACCGCGAAGATGCATGCCGACGAGCTCGACATCGACGAGCCGCTCGTACGGCGCCTGATCGCTTCGCAGTTCCCGCAGTGGGCCGGTCTGCCCGTCTCCGCGGTGGCCTCGGCGGGCACGGACAACGCCATGTACCGGCTGGGCGAGAACATGGCGGTGCGGCTGCCGCGCGTTCCGGGCTCCGCCCGGCAGGTCGACAAGGAGCAGCGCTGGCTGCCCCGTCTGGGCCCGCACCTGCCGATGGCCGTACCCGTGCCGCTCGGCCTGGGCGCCCCGGGGGCGGAGTTCGGGCTTCCGTGGTCGGTGTACGGGTGGCTCGACGGGGCCAATCTGTACGACGAGCCGCTCACCGACCTCGCCGGCGCGGCGGCCCGGCTCGGCGGCTTCGTCGCCGCCCTGCGCAAGGTCGACGCCACCGGTGGGCCCGCGTCCTACCGGGGCGGCCCTGTCGCCACCCGCGACGCCGATGTCCGCGCGGCGATCCGCGATCTGGGCGCCGACGGCACGGTGGACGCGGACGCGGCCACCGCGGCGTGGGAGTCGGTCCTGCGGCTGCCGCAGTGGCAGGGGGATCCGGTCTGGGTCCACAGCGATCTGCTGCCGGGCAACATACTGGCCGACCGGGGCCGGCTGAGCGCCGTGATCGACTTCGGCGCCCTCGGTGTCGGCGACCCCGCCGTCGACGTGATGGCCGCCTGGACGCTGTTCACGGCCGAGACCCGCGGCCTGTTCCGGGAGGCCGCCGAGGTGGACGACGACACGTGGGCCAGGGGGCGGGGCTGGGCCCTGGCCTTCGGGCTCACGGCGGATCACTACTACCGCGTCGTGAACCCGGTCAACCCGGTCCTGGCGGGCATCGGCCGGCGGGCGGTGCGGGAGGCCCTGGACGACATCCAGGGCCTCGCGACCTCATGACCTGGCGGCCTTACGGCCTCCCGGTCGTCAGTTGTTGGTGATCCAGGTGCCCTTGGCGGGGTTCCAGTGGATCGTGACCTTCTGGAACTTCTGGGCCTTGCCACCCGCCTCGTCCATCTCGTCGGTCAACGCGTAACCCAGCGCCTTCTCGTGCCCCGCCGCATGGAACGCCTCGTAGATCGCCCCGTGCACCACATGCGTCCCCGTCTGCGGCGACCACAGGAACAGACCCTGCTCGAAGAACTGGTACCGACCCCGCGTCCCATCGGGCGCCTGCGCCGCATCCGCCTCGTCCATCGTCGGGAAACCCCAACGACGCTCCGCATCCGTCGCCCAGAACTTCTGCAGGATGTCCCCGTAGACCGCGTGGGCCACGTCCGGGTGCCAGATCAGGATCCCGTTCTGGAACTGCTGGAACCGACCGCCCAGCGAGGCATCGCGCTCACCCCTGGTCGGGGCGCCCAGCGGGCTGCCCGGGCCGCCCATGGCGTCGTACTTGGCGCCGATCGTGCCGTACGGCATCAGGTCGTCCAGCCGGTGGTACCGGCGGGGCGAGAACCCGCGCAGTCCGTCGTTCCACGCCCGCTCCTCCGCCACTTGGCCGAAGTCGTACGTCTCGCGCACCACGGGCTTGGTGTGGGCGTCGTCGGCCCACCGCAGGAACAGCGCCACGTGGTCCGTGCCGCCGGAGTCGCGCAGCAGGGCGTCGCCGGGCTGCAGGTCGCTCGCGGGGATCTCGTCCGTGACGTTCCACAGGTCCCAGGTGGTCAGGGACGAGTTCAGGTGCCAGGCCATCGACACGAAGCCCGAGCAGTCCGGGCGATAGCAGCCGAACTGGTTGTTGTGGCACCCGCTCTGGCTGTACGGCACCCGCTCGGCGATCCACGACCAGGCGCGGTCCATCGCCTCGCCCCGCCCGATCATCCCGCCGGGTTCCGAGGCGCTCGCGGCGGGCGCCGCGCCGAGCGTGGCGGCGACGGCCGCCAGTGTCAGCGCCACCCCCGCGAGCGCACGCCGAAGGATCAGCGATCGCATGACTGTCTCCCCGTCAGTTGTTGGTGATCCAGGTGCCCTTGGCGGGGTTCCAGTGGATCGTGACCTTCTGGAACTTCTGGGCCTTGCCACCCGCCTCGTCCATCTCGTCGGTCAACGCGTAACCCAGCGCCTTCTCGTGCCCCGCCGCATGGAACGCCTCGTAGATCGCCCCGTGCACCACATGCGTCCCCGTCTGCGGCGACCACAGGAACAGACCCTGCTCGAAGAACTGGTACCGACCCCGCGTCCCATCGGGCGCCTGCGCCGCATCCGCCTCGTCCATCGTCGGGAAACCCCAACGACGCTCCGCATCCGTCGCCCAGAACTTCTGCAGGATGTCCCCGTACACGGCGTACGCCACGTCCGGGTGCCAGATCACGATCCCGTTCTGGAACAACTGGAAGCGCCCGCCCAGCGAGGAGTCCTCCTCGGCGCGGACCGGCCAGCCGAGCGCGCCGTCGCGGCCGCGCAGCGCGTCGTACTTCGCGCCGATCGTGCCGTACGGCTGGAACGCCTCGTCCCGCTGCGCCCGTGCGATGCCCTCCACCTGGTCGTACCGCTCCGGGTAGGCGGAGCGCTGGACGGCCTGGGCGAGTTGCCCGGCGGTGCTGCCCTCCATGCCCGGTTCCATCTGCTGGGCCACCTCGAAGAACTTGTTCGCCGCGTAGTCGACGTCGAGGATCTGCTCCCGCGTGCCCCAGCCCTGCGAGGGGCGCTGCTGGAAGACGCCCAGCGAATCCCGGTCCCCGCAGTCGAGGTTGTTCATACGGGACTCGACCCAGCCCGTCTCGAAGCCGGCGAGCATCACCTTGTCGGACACGCCGCGGCGCTGGCCGACCTCGTAGACCTTGCGGGTCACGGCGATGTCCCGCTCCGCGGGAATGCCGCAGTACACCTCGGCCGTCGCGGTGTGCCCGAGGGGGCCGGGCACCTCGTTCGCGACCTGCGCCGCCCGTGCCGGTCCGGCAAGGGTGGACACGGCCGTCATGACCAGCAGGATCGACATCCTGAATCTCGCGCGTCGTGCAGCAGCCAAGCCAGGCACGGCCTGCTCCTTCGCCTCGGAATCACCTTGCGGCGGAAGGTAGTCGCGGGGGCTACCGGCAAGGCATCCGGAACGATCCGGAGTGACGGCGCACGAACTTCCCTGTTAGGAATTCGTGGTTAGGAATTCGGGTTAGGAGGCGCCGTCGGCGGGGCGGGGGCAATGGGCCAGTTCGGGGTGGTCCTTCGTGCGCACGGCGGGCAGCCAGGCGGTGGGCGGTGTGGAGCCGAGCGGGAGGCGGACGCGGAACCATTCGGTGGACACGGCGTCCGACTCGTCGATGATGGGCACCCCTTGGGTGATCCGGCAGTCGGCCTGGAGGACGTCTCCGTGCCAGACCCGGGTCGCGACGACGTTGTCGGCGGTGTACGCCTTCAACGGGTCGACCGCCAGACCCAGACTGCACTGCGGGTGGCGGTCCGTACGGTCCCGGCAGCTCTGCTCGGCGTTGAACACCCGTATCGGGCCCACGGCTTCGGGACCGGGGCCGGGCGCGCCGTCGCGTGCGGCGTACGAAGACCACACCGCAGCGGCCGCCGCGCACCCGGCGACGGCCACCGCGGCCACCGCGGCGGTGCGGGTGCCGCTCCGCCTACGGGCCGTCGGACGCGGGGCCGGGTCCGCGTCGGGCGCCTGGGCCTCGGCCTCCGCCTCGCGTGCGCAGATGCGCGCCAGCAGGCTCTCGGCGGTGTGCGCGGCGCGCGCTCCGTGCGTCGGGGCCAGGCAGTCCGCGGCCAGCGCGCGCCAGAACGGCGGTACCGCGTCGTCCAGGCGCAGCGGTGCCAGGCCGTGGGCGTACTCCTGGGTCGCGGCGCCGCGCGAGCCGGGCGTGGCGCCGGGGAACGGCAGGGCGCCGGAGGCGAACACCTCGTGGATCACGATGCCGAGGGCCCAGATGTCGGCGCTGGGCCGGACCTGCACCCCGCGCTCGCCGAGCGGGGCGTTCCACCGCTCGGGCGGGAGGTAGTCCAGGGTGCCCATCGGGGGCGCGTACCCGTGGGTGCCGTGGGTGCCGGTCAGTTCCGTGGCGAGCCCGAAGTCCGAGAGCTTCACCGAACCGTCCGCCATGAGCAGGATGTTGTCCGGTTTGAGGTCGCCGTGCACCCAGCCGCTGCGGTGCAGGTGCACCAGGCCCTCGCAGATCTCGGTGATCAGCCGGGCACCTTCGTCCTCGGCCGTCGCCCCGGCGTCGAGGAGGTTCCGCAGGCTGCGTTCCGCCCGCTCCATGACCAGTACGATCGCGCCGTCCAGCAGCGGGTGTTCCGGTTCGCTGAGCACGACGGAGTCCCATAAGCGGATCAGCCTGGGATGGCCGGCCCTGCGGCCGAGTTCGACCTCGCGCCGGGCGGTCTCCGCGACCTTGCGGGCCTGGCGCGGTGCGAGCCCGGCGGTCGGCAGGAACTTCAGGGCCACGCCCTCCCGGCCCGCCGCCGGGTCGCTGGCGTCAGCGTCACCGACCGGCCGTGCCGCATGGACCGTTCCCCAACCACCGGCCCCGATCGGCTCGGTGACCTCCCAGCCGCCGACGCGGTAGCCGCGCGGTGGCAGTTCCGCCCCCACGATCCCCTCCCAGGTCAGCGGTGTTCAAGTACACCGAACGTTACACATCCGGTGGTCGCCGGTAGGGGTGAGGAAGGTCTCCTCGGGCGCTTCAGAGGCGGTGGATCCGGTCGATTCCGTACCACTTCGACAGGCAGGCGGCGACCCAGTCCCGCTGGTAATTGGACGTGTAGAAGGGCTCGGCCAGATTTCCGATGTACATCGGCCGATAGCCGATGTCCGTCGCGCCCTTGGCCGCCTCGGCCCGGATGCGGGAGTTCTGGGCGTCCCAGGCCACGGCGCGCGTCACCGTGGCGGTGGTGAGCTGCTGGACATCGGGGACGAGCACGGCCACCGACGCCAGGGCCAGCCCGCCGGCCGCCAGGGCAGCGGCCGGCAGGGCCAGGGCGGCGTTCGGGCGGGCTGCCAGCGACCGGCGGGCCCAGCCGCCGAGCAGGGCGCCGTAGAGGCACAGCGCCAGTTCCAGGGGGACGAGGTAGCTCGTCCAGGTACGGGCGTACGTCCACCCGCTCGGGCCGTAGCCGCTGCGCAGGCCGACCACCACCGCGAGGGACCCGAGCACCACCACGGGCACGGGAAGCAGCACCAGGGCGACCAGCATCCTGCGCGGCACGGCGATGCGGCGCAGCTCGGGCCTCGCGAGCAGGCCCAGCAGGATGCCGACGGCGGCGGCTCCGAGGTAGGCCCACTGCCCGGTGACGGTGTCCCACATGTGCAGCCAGTCCCGGACGGTGCCCCTGAGTTCGCGCGCGGAGAGCAGGGAGTCCCTCTCCGGCTGCTGGGCGCGGCGCCACCGGGCGCCCGGGGACGTGTAGAGCACGATCAGACCGCACAGGAGTCCGGCGCACCAGGTCAGGCACCAGGTGAACGGGCGCCAGGTCCGGGCCGCTCCGAGGCGGGGCAGTGCCAACAGCCCTACGCCGACGGCGAGCAGGCCGCTGACGAGCGCGAACGGCTCGCTGAGGGTGCCGATCGCGAAGCCGATGAGGAACGCCGCGACGAAGCCGCCGGTGCGTACGGCGGCGCGGGGGTGGCGGACGGTCAGGACGGCCAGCAGGAGCGCCCACACCCCGATGACGCTGGGAACGGTGTGGGAAATCGTGGCGGGTGCCCACAGCAGCACCTGATAACTGCGCGTTCCCGCGAAGTAGAGCAGTGCCTGGATGACCAGGGCGCAGGCGGCCAGGACCAATACCCGGGGTTTTCCGCCGAGGATGCGGATGAACTCGTACCCCAGCAGGACGAGGCCGACCGTGAAGGTGACGACGATCACCGTCGGCAGGACCTTGATTCCGGCCAGTCCGTCACCGTAGATGACGCCGCTCAGGAAGGAATTGGTGATCCGGCCGTTCTGGGTCCGGTAGAAGTCCGAGGTGATGCCGAAGACTCCCAGGTCGCGGGCCTTCCAGCCGGCGCACCAGTCGTCCGACGTGGGCCGCACGTAGAGGCCGAGGAAGCACCCGACGGCGATCAGGGCTCCGGCCGCCGCGACGAGGATCCCGCCCATGACGGGCGGAAATCCGCGGGCGAAGGGGTGTCGGCCCATTCCCCGGCCCATTCCTCGGCCCATTCCTCGGCCCATTCCTCGGCCCATTCCCCGGCTCGCGTCGTGCTCGGTCGAAGGAGTTCTCATTTACCAGCCCTTCGCAGCGAGGCTCGGCCGGAACAATGATGTGCACGGTTGTTCACCACCGGCATCCGAGGGGCGGGGCTGCTGGGCCGCGAGGTTTCGCCTTCACCCGGGTGGCGGCAATTCGTGGCGAGCCCCGAACCCCTCTCCCACGATGGAATTCCGGCTCGCGTGCGCACGGGAGCCCGATGGAAGGAGTGGTGATGCCCGCTGCCTCGCTGGTTCGCTGGGCGGCCGTCACGGCGTCCTTCGCGAGCCTCGTCCTTCCGGCGTCCGGCCCGGGACACCGCGGCAGCGGCGATACCGGGGCCCGGGACGGGCTGAGCAACGTCCTGAGGCTGCCGTCCGGCTGGTCGCACGCCGAGAACCGCGACTGGCTGGCCGCCGGCGCGGTCCCGGGCCGGACACCGGCTCAGCGTGCGGCGGCCGAGCGCGCCCTCCTGGCCATGCGCGCCCTCCTCCAGCCGAACGGCGCCCTCGCGGCGGGGTGGGCGCACGGCTGGAACTACTCCTGGCCCCGCGACTCCAGCTTCGCCGCGGCCGCCTTCGCGCACACCGGCCATGACGCCGAGGCCCATCGAATACTGCGCTACAGCGCCGCGACCCAGCGGAAGGACGGCACCTGGGACGCGCGGACGAAACTCGACGGATCCGGGCCGCCGGACGGCAGACGGTGGCAGCTCGACGCCAACGGCTGGGTCCCCTGGGCCACCTGGCAGTGGTACCAGGCGGCGCCCCGGGCCGGCCGCGGCGCCCGGCTGGCCGGCCTCTACCCGATGGTCCGCAAGGCGGCCGACCATGCGGCGGCCTCCCTGCGGGCCGACGGCCTGCCCCCGGTCTCGCCCGACTACTGGGAGCTGATGACGACCACGGCGAACATAGGCACGGCCGCCCCGCTGCTGGCCGGGCTCAATGCCGCCGCTGACCTCGCCGCGGCGGCGGGCCGGCCGGCCGACGCGACACGCTGGGCCGGTGCCGCCGGGCGGCTGTCCGCCGGGATATCGGCGAAGTTCGCCCCCTTGGGATACCAGCGCACCGTCGACGGACGCCACGGGCACGACAGCGCGGTGGCGTTCATGGCGCCGCCCTTCAACTCGGCCCCGGCCGACCTGCCCCGGGCGCTCGATGCCACGTACGAGGCCCTGCTCCTGCCCAACGGGGGCCTCACGCCGGGGAACGATCCCGGGGCACCCTGGGGAGCGACCGCCTGGACGCCCAGCACCTCCTTCTTCGCCCTCGCATGGGCCGCTACGGGCCAGACGGCGAAGGCCGGACGGGTCCTGGACTGGGTCCTCTCCAAGCGGGACTGGCGCGGCGAACTGCCCGAGAAGGTGGACAGGTCGGGCAGGCCCGCATCGGTAGCCCCGCTGGCATGGACGTGCGCGATAGCCGTGCTGTCCCTGGTGGCGCTCGACGGCAAGGTGCTCCCCACCCCGCCGCTACGGCCGTAGGGGGTGTCTGGCGGATGTCCGCCAGACACCCCCTAGCGTCCCGGCGGCACGTCAGACGGGCTCGGCCCCGTCGCCCGGCGGCGGAGCGGTGCGGACGCTCTCCAACTCGGCGAGCAGACGCCGCAGGGCGAGCCGCTCCGCCACGACCGCGCGCCGCAGGGGCAGGTAGTGCGGATCGTTCCGGAACCGGGCCTGGCGCACGGCGGCTGCGCGGCGTTCCCGCGCCCGGGCCAGATCGGTCCGCGCCCCGAGGTATCCGTCGTCGAGGAGCTCGTGCTCCAGGACCTCGCCGAAGGCGCGCTCCGCCAGTGCGCCGAGCCGGTCGAGTTCGTCCACACAGGTCGCCGGGGTCGTCTCGTCGCAGCGCCGGTCGAGGGCGTCGGAGAACGACTGCAAGGTCGTCCGGAGCTCCGGGTATCCCCAAGGCGGTACGGAATCGTTCCTGCACCCGGTCGCGAACGGCGCGAGGATCGCGACGGCGGCGGAGGCGGCCACGGCGCGGATCGTGCCCGATCTCACACCCACCCGTCGCCGCGAGATGAAGGAAGGGATCATGGCAGCCTCGATCGCCGGTCGGTGTGCCCGCATCGTCGCCCGCCCCGATCCGCGCCGCCACCCGGCGGCTCCAGGTGGCGCACGCCGTACGGGAGGTACTACCGCTGCGGCTGACCAACGGCCGGGGGAACGGCCCGGCGCCACGGGCCCGGGGGCTGGCTGCCGAGCTGCGCGGAGCGGGCCGGAGCGGGCGGCGTGACGTGCAGTTCGGCGTCCAGGCCGAGGACTGCCGCGAAGGCCGTACCGGCCGACTCGGCCACCCCGGCCGGGGCGCCGGTGTACAGCATCCGGGACTCCTGCCAGTACTGCGGATCCGGACCCTCCGGGCCCGCCGTGCTGACCGTTCCGGCGCCCGCGCGGCCCGCGAGCAGGCGGCCCGCGATGCCCACCGCGCCGTACCCGGCCTGGCCGCCCGCGTCGGCCACCGGTGAGAACAGGGGCGCGCCCCCGCCCGCGGCGGCCGTGGCCAGGGTCGTACCGACGGTGCCCGTACCGGGCCGGCGGAAGTACAGGCGGACGCCGTCACCCTCCGGGCTCGCCGAGAGAGCGCCCGTGGTCTGCGGCAGCCCGGTCGGGTACGGGCCCGCGAGCGGGGCGCCCGGTGCCGGCTGGATCCAGGCCAGCACGGACCCGGCCGTGGCCGCGTACACGTGGCGCCGCCCCGACGCGTCGGTCGCGGCGACCGGATCGCCCTGGAGACCGGCGCCGCCCAGGGTCTGCCACGCGCCGAAGGGCGCGTCCGGGGCCGCCTGGGCCCGGGCACGCAGCGTGCGCCCGGAATCCCGTACGTACACGCTCATGCGGCCCGCGGGGTCCACGGCGACGGACGGTTCACCGATCGCCGAGGTGCCGGACCGGTCCGCGGTGTCCGGCGTGCCGAGCGACTGCCACGGGCCGAACGTTCCGTCGGGCCCGCTCTGGACCGCGTACACGACGTCCCGGCCGTAGTCCTGCGGCGCCGTGCCCAGGGTGGTGCGGGTGGCGAGCACCGCGATCCTGCCGTCGGGGAGCCGGGCCGCGGTCGCCCCCGTGTCGATGCCCGTGCCGGGGAGGAAGCGGGGTCCCTGCCAGGGGGCCTTGGGCCCGCTGCGCGTCCAGTACGCCATACGGCCGTCCAGGGCGGCGAAGGCCCACAGCCGGCCGGAGACGCCCTCGGCCATCCAGGAGGTGCCGTCGCCGCGGCTGTAGCGGATGGCCTGGCTCCAGCCGGCGCCGGCGGGCCGGGTCGCGGTCTTGCGGTCGCCGCACCCGGCGGGGCTGCCGCACCAGTCCTGGCGGTCCATCCACGCGTAGGTCTTGAGGTAGCCGAGCTTCTCCTCGGCCGTCCGCGGGTCGAGCGTCGGGGGCAGCGAGCTGTTGGGGTAGCTGACGTAGTTCTGGACCGAGAAGTGCGGCCGGTCCGGGGTCCTCGCGTAGCTGTCGGCGGCGGCCTGCACGAAGCGGGCCCCGTACATGTGGTCCTGGTGGTCGAGGAAGGCGCCGCCGCCCGCCGCCCTGCCGGGCGTCGGGTCCTGGGTCCGTATCGTCGTCGGCTCGTACATCGCGAACACGTCGGCGATGGCCGCTATGGCCTGCTCCTTGGTGTACGTGAAGGGGTCCTTGACCGGCGTCCCCGAGGTCAGCTGGGCGCCCAGGGCGGCGACCTTGCCGTCCCACAGGCCGCGGAGGCTGTCCGGGTTGTCGTCGGAGATGCTGCGGGCCTCGCGCAGCTGCATCCACACCAGGTTGACCTCGGGCCGGGCGACGAGGACGTCGACTTCCGCGCTGCCCCCGCCGGCGGTGGGTACGGACTTGCGCTGCCAGGCGCTGGTGCGGTCACCGGTGGCCATCTGCGCGTAGGCGCCCCGTATGCCGTTCTGGCGGGCCTCGGCGTAGGCGGCGCGGTCGGCGGGTCCCGCGGCGTCCTGCACGTGCGGGCCGTGGGCCTCGTTGCGGCCGTCGGACTCGCCGGAGGTCAGGTAGACGGTGGTGACCTTGATGCCGGTGGATATGGAACGGCTCAGGTCGGGGTTCATGAAGAAGAGGTCGTCGTCGGGATGGGCGACGACCTGGAGGGCGGAGCCCTCGGTCACGCTCGGTCGGACGACCGCCTCGGGGGCGGCGGGCTGCTGCCGCTCGGTCCCGTATCCGTACGCCCAGGTCGTCACGCCCGCGGCACCGACGGAGAACGCGGCGAGCAGGGCCGCGAGGCGGGTGCGGCTGGCCAGGGACATCGAGAACGCCTTGAGGGTCGGTCCGGTGCGGAAACCGGTACGGAAATCCGCCTGGGAGGTCAGTCGGTGCCCCGATGGCTCCACTGCTTCCGGAGACGACCGCGCCGATTATGCCTCGCGCGTTTGTGACTGACACACCCTCAAGAGGCATATGCGGGAAGAAGATACAGAATGGGCAATATGCTCGTTTTTGCGATGCTTCAGGACCTTCGGCCGTGTGCGGACGGCATGCGCATACGCATGCCGTCCGGTCAGCCTTCGACGCCGGTGGCGGTGTGGGCGGCGCCGACCGGTTTGGATTCCGGGGAGCCCCGCTGGCGCAGGTAGATGGACAGCACGACCATGGCCGCCACCGCGAGGAGCTCGGACTGGCAGTTCTGCAGGGACCGGTTCCAGAAGTCGGGCGTGACGACGTAGCCGGCCCACGTGACGGGTCCTCGAGCTGGCGGAGCCGCAGGTCGTTGTAGGCGGCGGTGCCGGTGATGGACTGCGCCAGCCAGGACAGTACGAACAGTCCGCCCATGACCGCGCCGAGGAGACAGCGGCCGCGAAGGCGGCTCCCGCCGCGGCCGCGGCGTCCTGCCGCGCGGCCGGCGCCCCGCACCCGCTCGATCCGAGGGCCACCGCGGTCGCCGCGGACGCCAGGATCAGCGCGTACCCCTGACGGCCGATCCCCCGGGACCGTGCCCGCTTCACTTCGAGGCGGCGCTGGGAACGGCCAGCGGATCACGCGGCGCCCGCTTCTTCCCGGCCTCCATCTCCTCGCCGAGTTCCACGAGCCGGTTGCGGCCCATCGCCTTGCGGACGTCGGGGAACCAGTCCTGTTCCTCTTCCTCGACGTGGTGGCGGACCTGCTCCATGACCACGGTCATCTTGGCCTTGAAGCGTTCGTCGCCCGGATCCATGTCCTTGATCTCCGACAGCATCCACACGACCGCGTGGTGTTCCTCGATGCTCTCCAGGATGTGGTCGGTCGTCTCCGGCGCGGACTGCCGGGCGGCCGGGTAGAAGAACTTCTCCTCGATCCACGCGTGGACCGTGAGCTCCTCGATCACCTCGTCGGCGATCCGGCGGCGTTCCGCCGTGTCGTCGTCGGAGGTCTTCTCGAACTTCTTGAACAGCTTCTCGACCGTCTTGTGGTCCTCGCGCAACAGCACGATCGCGTCCACGAGCGCGCCCCTCCTCAGGTGTGGACGCGGCTGTTGGCGCCGTCGTGGCCGTCGGCCTGGTCGTCGTCGAACCAGTAGTCGCCGGCCGCCAGATAGCGGAACGAATGGCCGCTGTGAGTGGGCAGGACGACCGTGGCCGCGCGGGTGCCGTCGCCGCGGGGGGCGAGGGGGTGCGCGGTGGGGTTCCAGTGGTTGAAGTCCCCCACCACGCTGACCGGCCCGTCCGGTGCGCCTTCCGGGAGGACGAAGGTGACCTGCGTACGACCCTTGAGCTTCTTGCGTTCGAGCACCGGCGAACTCCCACGGAAGGGCTGGCAGAGACTCGAGCACCCTTGCACGGCTCGTGCCGCCCCGGCCCCGCCCACGCCGCGGGCAGCGGGACGGTCACCTGTTCAGGCCCTGGCGGCGGGGCCGCTACTTGCCCCGGCCGGTCACGAAGTCGCGGACGCGGTCCACGAGGCCGGTTCCGGGAGCCAGCAGCAGGTTGGCCGGAGGCCTGTCCGGCGCTCCCGGGTGGGGCCGGGTCGGGGCGAACTTCTTGGCGCGCCGGACCTTGTCGCCCAGTTCGTACAGGTCCTCCGCGGAACACGCCTGTCGGAGCCGGGGGAACAGGTTCTGCTCCTCGTCCCGGACGTGGGCGCTCACTTCGGCCCGGAGAACGGCGATCAGCCGGTCGAACTCGGGTCCCGCCGCGTCCAGCCCTTCGAGGTCCTTGAGCAGCTTCTCGACCCGGGCGTGGTCGGCGATCTCCTTGTCGGCGATCAGATCTCCGTCGGGGAACTGCTCCCGGATCGCCGGATAGAGGTGTTCCTCCTCGGCGACCGAGTGCCGGACGAGCTCGATCGTCAGCCTCTCGGCCCAGGTGCGCCGCTCGTGTGCGGGGGTGGTCTGCTCTATCACGCCGAACATCTCGTCCACCTCCCGGTGGTCGACGGTCAGTTCCGCGATGACGTCTCCGCCGTGTCCCATGGGGTCGTCTCCGTCCCGTTCGGGTTGCGCGACCGGCGGGGGTGCCGGTCGCCCCGCGGTTACCCGGGATACCGCCCCGCTAACGCCGGGCTGACCGGCCTCAGTGGCGGCCCGTGGCGGGTGCCGACGCCATCCGTGCCTTCGCCACGACGAAGCCGCTGCGCGGCCGGGTGGGCATGCGGCGCAGCGGAATCGTCAGGTCCTGGTCCGGGGCCTCGTACTCCAGCCGCGCCAGGGCGGTGGTCAGAGCCGTCAGGAGGCTCACGGTGATGTCCTCCCCGGGACACCGGTGACCGGTACGGGCGTCGCCGCCGCCCTGCGGGATCATGGCGTCGGCGGAGGGCTCGCGGCCGAGGAAGCGGAGCGGGTCGAAGTGGTAGGGCCGCGGCCACAGTTCGGGGTCGTGGTCGTGCCCGTACAGGTCGAGCAGGACGAGACCGCCTTCGGGGAGGACCGTCCCCCGCCATTCCAGGTCATGGGCGGCCAGAGCTCCGAGGAACGGCGCGAAGGGGTAGAAGCGGCGCACCTCGTGGGCGAATGCCCGGGCGTACGTGCCGTTGTCCGCGAGCAGCCGCTCGCGGTGGACCGGTTCGCGGTGCAGCGCGTGCGCGGCGAAGACGCCGAACCAGGCGAGGGCGACGGTGGGGCGGATGATGTTGAGCATCTCCACGGCGGCGGTGCGGGGGTCGAGCAGCCGGCCGTCGGAGTCCCGGTGCACCGCAACGGTCTCCAGCACGGAGCGCGGCCGGTCGTTGACCCGCGTGACGGCGAAGACGCCGCCCGTGGGGCCGGTCCCCCCGCGGACCGCCTCCACAGTGCGGGCCAGCTCACGCTCCTGCCGGCGCCGGGCCCGGCGGGCCCTGAGGTGGCGGGGGCCCACGGTGGCGAAGCCGTCGACCATGGACACGCAGTCCTCGGCGGTCGCACGGGCAGCGTCGGAATCGAGCGGCATTCCCGCCCAGTCGCAGACGGCGGTGGCCAGCACGGCGGCGATCTCGTCGAAGAGCACGACCTCGCGGCCCCGCCAGTCCTCTACGGCGAGCAGCCAGTGGGTCGACACCCGGTCCGTCAGCGCGGCCACGCCGCCCTCGGACATGAGGAGGGATACGAACATGTCCTTGCGGACCCGGTGCCGGTCGCCGTCGAGGGTGTGCACCGCGCCACGGCCGAACAGCGTGTCGAGGACGGGCCCGGGCAGCGCGCCCCCGCGCCGCAGGTGACGCTCGTCGTAGAAGAACTCCACGGCCTCGGGCCCGTGGAGCACCAGCGTCGGTCTGCCCATGAGGCGGGTCCGGACCGGGCCGCCGCCCTGCCGGTGCCGGCGGCGCAGGTCCGGCAGCCATGCGTAGCCACGGGTCAGCAGGGACAGGGTGCTGTCGGTGAAGGGGTACGACATGTGCGGCGCCTACCCCTGCGGCCGCCCCTCATTCCTCGCGGTCGGCGGCCCGCTCGGAGCGGCGAAGCATGGGCGGCCGCCCCGGTGGGTACCGGCCGCATGGGGGGGCGCACGCAAACCTCGGGGCACAGGAGGTGCCGCCCGTGATCGCCGAGAGGAACGGACGTAGCGGACCCGCGCCGCCCACCGCCCTCGGCGCGCCGCCGGACCGGGACGGCCCGCTGCCGCACGATCACACGCAGGCCATCCTCGAGACCACGAAGCACGTCGCGGTGCTGTTGAAGGCCTCCGGGCAGCGGTTCGCGCTCGCCGGGAGCGTGGCCGCCTTCGCGCACGGCCTGCCGGCCACTTTCCAGCACGACACGGACTTCTGCGTCCGTCGCGAGGACGCCGACGCCGTGATCCAGGCGTTGGAGGACGGTGGCATCGCCATGCGTCGGGCGCCCGAGGACTGGCTGGTCAAGGGGCATTCCGACGGGGAGGAGATCGATCTGATCTTCGAGTTCGCCCGGCGTCCGGTGGATACGGAGCTGCTCGACCGGGCCGAGGTCCGGGTCGTGGACTCGGTGTGGATGCCGGTCCTGTCGCCCACCGACCTGCTGGACAGCCGGCTGGCCGCGCTGTGCGAGCACTACTGCGACTTCGGTGATCTGCTGCCGATGGCCCGGATGCTGCGGGAGCAGATCGACTGGGAGCGGATCTACCTGGACCACCGGGACGCTCCGCTGTCCGACGCGTTCCTTTACCTCCTGGAACGGCTCCGCGTCGTGGAGCCGCCGCGGGAGCGGAAGGAGGAGCCATGAATGCGGTGGTGCACCTCGAATACCTCATCGAGCACCTGCGGGACCGGCTGGCGCGCGAGGACATCGCCGAGCTCGGCGTCCGCGTCGAGACCCGCGGGGTCGCCGTGCACATCTGGGGCAGTGTCACCAGCCCCGACTGCCGGGCGGCGGTCCTGCGGATCGCCGCGGAGGAGCTCGCGGACGTCCCCTGGCACGCGGACCTCACGGTGAACTGCCACAACCCGCCCGATCACCCCGAGGAGCTGTCATGATCCGCGTGGCGGCCGTGGGCGACATCCACCTCTCCCCCGGTAGCGAGGGCAGCCTGCGGCCCGCGTTCGAGACCCTGGGGGAATGCGCCGATCTGCTGCTGCTCGCGGGGGACCTGACCCGGCACGGCACACCGGAGGAGGCCCGCGTGGTCGCCGGCGAGGTGGCCGGGCTGCCGGTTCCCGTGGTCGCGGTGCTGGGGAACCACGACTACCAGAGCGACCAGGAGGCGGCCGTCACCCTGGAGCTGGCCCTGGCCGGGGTGCACGTACTGGAGGGGGACGGCGTACTGCTGGACGTGAACGGGTCCAGGGTCGGCGTGGCGGGGACCAAGGGGTTCGGCGGCGGTTTCGCCGGTCGCTGCGCCAGCGAGTTCGGCGAGCCCGAGATGAAGTCCTTCGTCCGCTACACCCGGCGGTGTGCCGACAACCTCGGACGCACGCTCCGTGAACTCCGGGAAGGCGGCGGCACCGTCCTGATCGCGCTCACGCACTTCTCGCCGGTGGCGGACACGCTGGCGGGTGAACCGCTGGAGATCTACCCCTTCCTCGGGAGCTACCTGCTGGCCGAGGCGATGGACGAGGGCGGCGCCGACCTCGCGGTCCACGGCCACGCGCACATGGGCAGCGAACACGGGATGACGGCCGGCGGGGTCCGGGTGCGCAACGTCGCCATGCCGGTCATCGACCGGGCCTTCGCCGTGTACCACCTGGGCTCCGCCCCGTGACCGGCGGGACATGCGTGGCCTCGGCCTTTCCGGGAAGACGCCCGGTGAACGGTGACACGGTCGTCGCCAGGCACAGAGAGGCTGAGCCATGAGCGAGGAAGGCATCTGGGGTTACCACGCGAGCTCGGGATACCGGACGGGCATCGATCTCATCGGCTACAAGGTGGAGGCCGAGGACGGCAGCATCGGAAAGGTGGACAAGCATTCGGAGGACGTCGACGCCTCCCACATCGTCGTCGACACCGGTGCGTGGATCTTCGGGAAGCGGGTCCTGCTCCCGGCCGGCACCATCTCGCGCGTCGACACGGTCGAGGAGAAGGTCTACGTCGGCCGGACCAAGGACCAGATCAAGGGCGCCCCGGAGTTCGACGAAGCCAAGTACGGCGGCGAGCCCAGCTATCTGGAGCAGTTCGCCCGGTACTACGGCCAGCCCCACATGTAGGACCACCGGCCACCGACCACCGGCCCGTGGCCCGTGGCCCGGACAAGGGGTTCCCCGTGAGCTACGTGAAATCCGGCGCGGCGTTCACGCGCGACAGCCGCTACATCACCACCCGGATCACCGCCGACGGGCGCGACGGATTCCCCGTCGAACCGGGCCGCTACCGGCTGGTCGTCAGCCGGGCCTGCCCCTGGGCGGGCCGGGCGGTCATCGTACGGCGGCTCCTCGGGCTGGAGAGCGCGCTGCCGATGGCCATGGCCGGGCCGACCCACGACGAGCGCAGCTGGACCTTCGACCTGGATCCCGGCGGCCGTGACCCCGTACTCGGCATCAAACGCCTCCAGGAGGCCTACTTCGCCCGCGACCCCGGCTACGACCGGGGCATCACGGTGCCGGCGATCGTCGACGTGCCGACCGGCAAGGTGGTGACCAACGACTTCGCGCAGATGACGATCGACATGTCGACACAATGGACGGCCCACCACCGCGAAGGCGCTCCCGAGCTCTACCCGCAGGCGCTGCGGCCGGAGATCGACGCCGTGAACGAGGTGGTCTACCGGGACGTGAACAACGGCGTCTACCGTGCCGGTTTCGCAGGGTCCCAGGCGTCCTACGCCGCCGCCTACGAGGCCTTGTTCGCCCGCCTCGACCAGCTCACGGAGCGGCTCACGCACTCTCGCTACCTGGTCGGTGACGCCATCACCGAGGCGGACGTGCGGTTGTTCACGACGCTCGTACGCTTCGACGCCGTCTATCACGGCCACTTCAAGTGCAACCGGCAGAAGCTGTCCGAGATGCCGACCCTGTGGGCGTACGCGCGGGACCTGTTCCAGACGCCGGGCTTCGGCGACACGGTCGACTTCGACCACATCAGGCGCCACTACTACCTGGTCCACGAGGACATCAACCCGACCGGGATCGTGCCGCTCGGCCCGGACCTGTCGGGCTGGCTGGAGGCCGTGGACCGGGCGTCGCTGGGCGGCCGGCCCTTCGGCCGCGGCACCGCGCCCGGGCCGGTCGCTCCCGAGGAGGCCGTCCCGGCCGGGCACGCACCGCCGGCACCGTGACGGCGGCTCACTCGCCGGTCGAAAGCGGAAGGTGGATGTCCAGGACGCACATGTCGTCCCGCTGGGCCGGGTGCATGGCGGACAGGAGCTCCGCCAGCGGCTCCGGCGCACCAGCGCCCATGGCGGACGCGGCTGCCTCGCCGAGGCGGACGAGCCCCTCGCCGATGTCCTCCCCCGGGACCTCGACGAGTCCGTCGGTGTAGAGGAGCAGGTGGTCACCGGGCTCCAGCCGGAGCGTCTCCTCCGTGTACACGGAGTCGAAGGACGCTCCGAGGAGATTTCCTTCGGGCAGGGGCAGGAAGAGCGCCTCGCCGTCGCGGACCAGCAGGGGCGGCAGGTGCCCGGCCCGTACCCAGGACAGGAGCCGCGCCGACGGCCGGTAGCGCATCATGATCATGGTGGCGGTGGTGGCGGACGCTTCGGCGGCCGTGTGCATGAGGAGCGCGTTGAGGCGGCCCATGGCGTCGGGCAGGGCGGAACCCGTGACGATCATGCCCTTGGCGGTGAACCGCAGCTGAGCCATGGTTCCGACGGCTTGCAGCCCGTGGCCGGCAACGTCCCCGACGACGAAGAGGGCGTTCCCGTCCGGGAGTTCGATGGCGCTGTACCAGTCGCCCCCGACGTTCACCCCGCTGTCGGAGGGCACGTAGGCGATGTCGACGCGCAGCCCGACCAGCTCGATCGACTGCTCGGGTACCGGCAGCAGCGCGTGGCGCAGACCTGCGGCGATCGTCCGCTCGGCCTGGAGCATGCCGCGCTGGACGAGTACGGACCGCTCGCTCTCCAGCAGGGCGAGCTCGGCGGCGCGCAGCCGGCTGAGGTCCTGGAAGAACCCGTGCACCTCCACGGGCGTACCGTCGGCGTCCGTCTCGGCCTCGGCGACGATCCGCAGGTGCCGGACTCCGGCCGCGGTGGCGATGCGGAACGACTGGTCCACCGGGGCCCCTTCGCCCAGCAGCCGCTGGACGGCCGCGGCGAGCACCGGCACGTCGTCCGGGACGGCGTACCGCGGGAGCTCCTCCAGCAGTACGGGCCCCTGCTCGGGCGCCCGGTCGAACATCGCGTAGACCTGCTCGGACCAGTCGATCGTGTCCGTGGTCAGATTCCATTCGGCCCAGCCGAGGTTGCCCAGGCGCCCCATGGTGGCCACCCGGACGTTCTCGCGCTCGCTGGTGTCGTGGCGGGTCCACGAGACGATCAGCCGGTCTCCCAGCCGCGTCGCGCGTACCGAGTAGACGGACGTCCCGGGGACGCCCGCGGTGACCTCCTGGTACTCGAACGGTTCGCCCTCGTAGACGGTCCCGGTGGCCAGGGCCTCGACGTAGCCCTGCCACAGGGGTGTCCCCGCCACCGTGGGATAGGTCTCCAGGATCCGCCGGCCCACGAGCTCCTTCCCGCGGCGGCCGGCCACGTCCACCGAGCCCGGAGCGGCCGCGACGACCCGGAAGTCCTCCACCGCACCGTCCGGGGAGCGCAGGGGCGACAGGAGGATCGCCGACCCCGGCAGGGCGTCGAGGATGCTCTGTACGGCGGCCACCTCCTCGTCCGCCGGCCCGGCCCGGGAGCGCTCCAGGGTGCGCAGGGCCCCGCCGCACAGCCGCACCGCCTCCTGGAGCAGGACCTTGTCGGCGTCACCGAAGGGGGTGGCGAGCGTCCGGAGGAATCCGACGGCACCGACGGTGGGCCCCTCCCCGAGCAGGGGGATCCAGGCGCGCGTGCGCCATCGCTCCGACGGGCCGATGAGCTGGTACCGCTCGGCGTCGCGCTCCATGTCCTCCAGCCATCGCGGCTCCCCGCAAGTGATCGCCTCGCGTGCTGCGACCCCGGTGAGCGGCGGAATGCCCTGCCACTGTGCGGCCAGTGACTCGTCGATCCCCGCGTGGCCCACGAGCCCCAGCCTCCCGGACTCGTCCACGTAGATCATCACGCCGTCCACCCCGAGGGGGCCGCGCAGCGCCTCGCGCAGGGCTTCCGCGGTGTCGCCCGGGCTGCGGGCACCGGCCAGCGCGGCGGCCAGGTCCGCCAGGACCGCGCGCGGGCCCGAGAGACCACGGCGCCCGGTGAGGTGGCGGTCCGCGCGGAAGACCGGGTCGGTCTCCAGGCCGTCCGGGGCCGGACCGCCACCTGCCACGGAGGGTGGGCGGGGCGACGCGGCGGGCCGCGGACGGATCCCGCCGAGCGTGATCCAGCACTGCTCCATCAGGGTCCGGGCCCGCAGCCCGGCCTCCCGGACCAGCGCCTCGTACGCCTCGTCGGCCGTGAAGCCCTCCCGGGCCATCAGTACGCCCTTGGCCCGCTCCACGATCGCCGAGGCGGCGGCAAGGCCTTCCAGGTCCGCCACCTCGGCGCGGAGCCTGGCCACGACCTTGGCCAGGGCGAGCACCTCGGGCGACGCACCGTCGCCGGTGACCGCCGGATCCGTCTGCACCCTTCGAGCATGGCATCAAACCGGCACCGCCTCCTGGAGAGGGGGCGGCCCCGCATTCGAGGCAGTGCGTGCCGCCCGCCCGGGCCGCGATATGGCGATCAGCCACACCAGACGGTGCCTGATTGTGATGACGAGCAACATATGCCGCTGACCTGCGGACTCCTACGTTGTGCCCACACACGACGTCCCCGCAGCCCCCTGGAAGTGGTTCACATGGCCTCCACCGCAACGGCCCCGTCGGCCCCCTCAGCCCCGTCAGGCATCAGACGGATCGTCGCCGCGAGCCTCATCGGGACCACCATCGAGTGGTACGACTTCTTCCTCTACGGCACCGCCGCCGCCCTGGTCTTCAACAAACTGTTCTTCCCCGCCGCCGACCCGCTGACGGGCACGCTGATCGCGTTCCTCACCTACGCCATCGGGTTCCTGGCCCGGCCGCTCGGCGGCGTGGTGTTCGGCCACTTCGGCGACAAGCTCGGCCGCAAGAAGCTGCTGGTGCTGAGCCTGCTCCTGATGGGCGGGTCGACCTTCGCGATGGGCCTGCTCCCCACCCACGCGAGCATCGGCGTCGGCGCCCCGATCCTGCTCACCGCGCTGCGCCTGATCCAGGGCTTCGCGCTCGGCGGCGAGTGGGGCGGCGCCGTCCTGATCGTCTCCGAGCACGGGGGCGACGAGCACCGCGGCTTCTGGGCCTCCTGGCCGCAGTCCGGCGCCCCGGGCGGCAATCTGCTGGCCACCGGCGTCCTCGCGCTGCTCGCCGCCGTACAGACGGACGCCGCGTTCCTCGCCTGGGGCTGGCGCATCCCCTTCCTGCTCTCCGGCGTCCTGGTGGCCGTCGGACTGTGGATACGCCTCTCCGTGTCCGAGTCCCCCCTCTTCCTTGCCGCGCAGGCCCGGGCGAGGGCCACGGCCGAGGCACAGGCCGCCCGCGGAGCCGGTGGCGTCCGGGAGCAGGCCCCCGTCGTCCAGGTGTTCCGCAAGGACTGGCGCCGGGTGCTGACCGCCATCGGCACCCGCTTCGGCGAGAACATCTCGTACTACGTCCTCACCTCCTTCCTCCTCGTGTACGTCACCGTCCACCTCGGCCTGCCCAAGACCACCGCGCTCAACGCCGTCCTCATCGGCTCGGCCGTCCACTTCGTCACCATCCCCGCCTGGGGTGCCCTCTCGGACCGGATCGGTCGGCGCCCGGTCACGCTGATCGGCTCGGTCGGGATGGTCGTGTGGGCGTTCGCCTTCTTCGCGCTCGTCGACACCGAGTCGTTCGCCGTGATCACTGCGGCCGTCACCACCGGCCTGCTCCTGCACGGCGCGATGTACGGGCCGCAGGCCGCCTTCATCTCCGAGATGTTCGACACCGAAGTCCGCTACTCCGGCGCCTCGATGGGCTCCCAGCTGGCCTCGATCATCGCCGGTGCTCTGGCTCCGGTCATCGCCGTCGAGCTCCTCAAGGACTACGGCTCCTCGGTCCCCGTATCGCTCTACCTCTCCGCGGCCGCGGTGGTGACCACCCTCACCGTCGCCTTCGCCGCGGAGACCCGCGGCCGGGACCTGGCGAGTACGGTGTACGCCACCCCGGCCGGCGCCCGCCCGGCGACGCAACCCGGCGCGCGGGCAACCCAGCAGTCGGCTCCGGAGACCACCCCGGACCCCGCCTGACCACCGCACCACCATCCGTATCTACCCGTATCCGTATCCGTACCGGAGGGCCGCCCCATGAACCCCGCGCACGACAAGGCGGCCGCCGCGCTGCGGGAGTTGCTGGACCTGCTGGACCGCGGGGCGCCCCTCGAAGACTTCTCCCGGCCGGCGGCGGCCGCCCGCGACGCCGGCGTCGGACCCGGCGAGCAGGCCCTCGTCGAGGAGGCCACCCGGGTGGCCCTGGACATCCGCCGCACCCTGGACCAGCACCGGCGGCGCGAGGCCGAACTCACCGCCCTCTTCGACACGGCCGGCGACCTCGCCGCCCTGCGCGACCTCGACGCGGTGCTGCGCGCCATCGTCCACCGCGCCCGCATGCTGCTGGGCACGGACGTCGCCTACCTCACCCTCAACGACCCGGCCGCCGGCGACACGTTCATGCGCGTCACCGACGGCTGCGTCTCCCCCGCCTTCCAGCAACTGCGCCTGGGCATGGGCGAAGGGCTCGGCGGCCTGGTCGCCCAGACCGCCCGCCCCTACGCCAGCGCCGACTACCGGACCGACTCCCGCTTCCGGCACACTCCCGCCATCGACAGCGGCGTGCGCGAGGAGGGGCTTCGCGGGATCCTTGGCGTGCCGCTGCGCGTCGGCGACCGGGTCATCGGCGTCCTGTACGCCGCCGACCGCCGCCTTCGGGAGTTCGCGCCCGACGCCGTCGCCCTGCTCGCCTCGCTCGCCGACCACGCCGCGGTCGCCATCGACAGCGCCCGGCTCCTGGAGGAGACCCGCACCTCGCTGGTGGAGCTGGGCGCGGCCACCGAGGCGGTGCGCGCCCACGGCGAGGCGATGCGGCTGGCCGCCGAAACCCACGACCGCCTCACCGAGTTGGTCCTGCGCGGCGGCGACGTCGCCGGTCTCGCGTACGAGGTCGCCGCGCTGCTGGGCGGCGGTCTCGTGGTGCACGACGCCGACGGCAGCGAACTGGCCCGGGTCGACAGCGAGCCGATCCCGCCGCCGGTACGGGGCGCCGCGGCCTCCCGCTCCGGGGGCCGGGCCGTCGCCGCGGACGGCATCTGGGTGTGCGCGGTGCTCGCGGGGCCCGAACTGCTGGGCAGCATCAGCCTCACCGGGCGCGCGGAGCTGGCGGACTCGGACCGGCGCCTGTTCGAGCGTGCCAGCCTGGTCACCGCGCTGCTCCTGCTGCTGCGCCGGTCGATCGCGCAGGCCGAGGACCGGGTCCGCGGCGAACTCCTGGGCGACCTGCTCACCGCCGAGCCCGACGGCCGTCCGCGCGATGCCGGCAGCCAGGCCCTGCGGGTGCTGCGGGCGCGCAAACTCGGCGTCGACCTGACCCGCCCGCACGCCGTGCTGGTCCTGCACTGCGACACCGCGCTACGGCCCCGGCTCGCGGCGGAGGCGGCCCGCCAGGCCCGCGCGCTCGACGGGCTGGCCGGGCTCCACGAGGGCCGGGCCGTCCTGCTGGCCCCGACCCCCGACCGGCCCGGCGTCCTCGCCGAGTCCCTCGCGGCGGACCTGGGCCAGGCCCTGGGCAGCCCCGTCACCGTGGGCTCCGCGGGCCCGGCCGATGGCCCCGCCGAACTCCCGGCCGTGTACGCGGAGGCCCTGCGCTGTCTGGAGGCCCTGCACGCCCTGGACCGCACGGGTACCGGCGCCGACCTCCCGGGCCTGGGCTTCCTGGGCGTCCTCCTCGGGGACCGGACGGACATGCCGGGGTACGTCGAGCACGTGCTCGGCCCGGTCCTCGACTACGACCGCAAGCGCGGCACCGAACTGGTCCGCACCCTGGAGGCGTACTACGCCCACGGCGCCGCCCTGAACCGGGCCAAGGACGCACTCCACGTACACGTCAACACGGTCGTCCAGCGCCTGGACCGCATCGCCCGCCTCCTCGGCGACACCTGGAACACCCCGGCCCGCTCCCTGGAGATCCAGCTCGCCCTGCGCCTCCACCGCCTGATGTCCCCGTAAACGCAAAAGAACCCCACCGAAGTGGGGTTCCTGCTGGTGTCCGAGGGGGGACTTGAACCCCCACGCCCGATAAAGGGCACTAGCACCTCAAGCTAGCGCGTCTGCCATTCCGCCACCCGGACCAGGTGGTCGGCCCCGGTTTCCCGCGGCGACATGGACAACAATAGCAAAGGTTCGAGGTGGTTCCGACCAGGTATTTCGTCCGGCGGTCCCGCGACGCGCCGCGCTGACCTGCGGGCATGTCCCGCGCGGAGTAGGGAGACGGTCCGTCTCGCTGATGGCCGCGGGGAATCAGGGGAGGCGGCCGGGGGCGGCCGCGTCCGGCGCCGCCCGCCGGGAGAGGGTGCGGGCTCCCGCCGCGAGGGCGAGGGCGATGGCGATGAGGGCCGCGGCGACCGCGAAGGTGACCCGCATGCCGGTGGCGACGGCGTCGGGTCGGGCCGCCGTCACGTCCGCCGTCGCCGAGGCGAGCGCGAACACGGCGCCCATGACGGACGCGCCGGTGACCAGCCCGAGGTTGCGCGACAGGTTGAGCATCCCGGACACGACGCCCCGCCGGTCCGGGGCGACGTCCGCCATGACGGAGGTGTTGTTGGCCGTCTGGAACACCGCGTACCCGGCGGTGACGACCACGATGGGGAGGACGTAGCCGAGCACGCCGAACCGTGCGGGCGTCACGGACAGTGCGACGGCGCCGGCCGCGATGGCGGCGAGTCCGGCGATCACCGTGCGCGGCGCGCCGAAGCGGTCCACGACGCGGCCGGCCGGCACCCCGGTCAGCGCGGCGACGAGCGGGCCGGCCGACAGGACCAGTCCGACCAGCGCCTCTTCGAGCCCGAGCGCGCGGGAGAGGTAGAACGGCCCCACCACCAGCGTGGCCATCATGACCGTCGAGACGAGTGCGCTCGTGGCGAGGCCGGCGCTCAGCGCCGGATCGCGGAACGCCGCCGGGCGGATCAGGGGTGCGGCCGCCCTCGCCTCGGTGCGTACGAAGAGGACGACCCCGAAGGCGGCGGCCGCGAGCAGAACCGCGTTGAGCGGGCCGAAACCGCCGCGCCCCAGGGTCATGGCGAGGGCGTAGGCCGCGAGCGTCAGGGCGAGCAGCAGCGTGCCCGCGTGATCGAAGCCGGCCCGGTCCGCCCGGGGCTCCCGGCGGTCGACGGGCAGGTGGCGGTGCGCGAGGGCGAAGGCGAGGAGGCCGAGCGGTGCGTTGACGAGGAAGACCGCCCGCCAGCCGAGGCCCGATATCAGGGCACCGCCGAGCGAGGGGCCGAGGGCGGTGCCGACCGCGGACATCGTTCCGAGCAGCCCCATGGCGCTGCCGGTCCGCTCCTTGGGGACCGTCCCGCCCACGAAGGCCATGGTGAGGGCCATCATGACGGCCGCTCCGAGCCCCTGCGCCGCGCGGGCGGCGATCAGCGCCCACAGCGTGGGCGCGAGGCCGCACAGCACGGAGGCCGCCGTGAAGAGCAGGATTCCGGCCAGCAGCAGCCGTCGGCGGCCGATGACGTCACCGAGCCGTCCGACGCTGACGATCACGGTGGTGATGGCGAGGAGATAGGCGAGGACGATCCACTGGACCTCCTGGAAGGACGCGGTGAACGCCTGCGCCAGGGTCGGCAGGGCGACGTTGGCGACGCTGGTGCCGAGCGAGGACAGCAGCACCGACAGGGAAAGGCCGGCGAGTACCCACCGGACCGACCGGGTCTGTTGCGCGGTCCCGGTCGCGGCCGCAGTGGA
Source organism: Streptomyces sp. NPDC037242 (assembly GCF_055604165.1). Taxonomy (NCBI): domain Bacteria; kingdom Bacillati; phylum Actinomycetota; class Actinomycetes; order Kitasatosporales; family Streptomycetaceae; genus Streptomyces; species Streptomyces sp. NPDC037242. Next base: position 423,049 of record NZ_JBVJUY010000001.1, on the reverse strand, counting down.
CCCGGCTCGCCCTGCGCCGATTGGCTTCTTCATGCCGAGGAGAGTCCACCCGCCGCACCCCAGCGGCAATTATTGTTGCCGATTCCGGGACAGCGGGGTGGAATGCCCGCATGGACAATCCGGCGCCGTACCAAGAGGTCCTCGACGAGGTCGCCCCCCGGCTCAGGGCGCTGCGCGCCAAGCGCGGCCTGACCCTGGCCGCGCTCTCCGAGGCGACCGGCATCTCCAAGAGCACCCTGTCCCGGCTGGAGTCCGGGCAGCGCCGCCCCAGCCTGGAGCTGCTGCTGCCGCTCGCCGGCACGTACGGGGTGGCGCTGGACGATCTCGTCGGCGCCCCGGAGGTGGGGGATCCGCGCGTACGGATGACCCCCCGCGCCCTGCCGAGCGGAGGTACGTCCGTGGCCCTGACCCGGGGGCCCGGGCCCCTCCAGGCGTACAAGATGATCATCCCCGACCGGGGCGCCGAGCCGGACCTGCGTACGCACGAGGGCTACGAGTGGCTGTACGTGCTGGAGGGCCGGCTGCGGCTGGTGCTCGCCGAGCACGATCTGGTCCTCGGCTCCGGCGAGGCCGCCGAGTGGGACACCCGGCTGCCCCACTGGTTCGGCAGCGCGGACGGGCGGCCCGTCGAGATCCTCAGCCTCTTCGGGAGGCAGGGCGAGCGGATGCACGTCCGCGCGAAGCCCCGCACCTGACGGCTTGCCGGACCCGTTCGATAGCCTGTTCGGATGATCGATCCCAAGAGCCTTGCCAGCACTGCCGGTTACGGTGAATCCGCGGCCGCCCTCGTCGAGCAGTACGAGAGCGTGTCCTTCGCCGAGGTCCACCGCGACGTACTGCACCTGTTCCCCTCGCGACCCAGCGCGATCCTCGACATAGGCGCGGGCAGCGGCCGCGATGCCGCCGCGCTGGCCGGCCGGGGGCACCGGGTGACCGCCGTGGAACCCACCGCGGAGCTGCGGGCGCTCGGCCGGCGGATCCATGCCGACCGGGACATCGACTGGGTCGACGACTCGCTGCCCGGGCTGGAGGTGCTGCGCGGCCGCGGCGGCCGGTTCGACCTGATCCTGCTGACGGCCGTGTGGATGCACCTGGACGAGCCGCAGCGGGCTTCTTCGATGGAGGGCATCGTCGACCTGCTCGCCGCCGGGGGGCGCGTGGTCCTCTCCCTGCGGCACGGCCCCGTACCGCCCGGCCGGCGCATGTTCGACGTGTCGGGGGACGAGACGGTCGAACTCGCCCGCAGCCACGGCCTGAACCGCGTACACCTCAACGAGCGTGCGGATCCGCTCGGCAGGCCGGACGTGCGCTGGAGCTACCTGGGCCTGCAGCGGGAGCCCGCAGGACCCTGACCATCACGGCCGCGACCAGGGGGTTAGGCTTCGAAGCGACCCTCAACACGTCAGGGATGGAGCAGCACATGGAGAGCCTGAGCCGTACCGCGCTGGTCGAGGGGCTGATGGGGCGATTCCCGCACGTGCCCCGGGAAGCCGTGATCAAGGAGGACCTCCTGCGCGGCGGCATGGCCTTCGACGAGTCCGCGCTCAGCGGCACCGCCGACGGAGGTTCCGGCGAGGTCAAGCCGAAGTCCTACTTCATCTTCTCCTTCGACCACCGCACCCTGCCGGAGCTCGGCGCCGCCGCGCTCAACCGGCCGCCCGAGGAGATCGTGCTCACGGGCGGCCCCTACGATCTGCGCCGCACGGTCGTCTCCGTACGGGTCAACCCGGACTCCCCGTACATCGTGCGGGGCGGCGAGGACGGCACGCTCGGCCTGTACCTGGACGGCTCGCGGATCGCGGACGTCGGCCTGCCGCCGATGCCGGAGTACTACAAGCACAAGCTGTCGAACGGCAAGTCGGTGATGGAGGTCGCACCGACCATCCAGTGGGGCTACCTCATCTACCTGACGGTCTTCCGGGTGTGCCAGTACTTCGGGGCCAAGGAGGAGTGCCAGTTCTGCGACATCAACCACAACTGGCGCCAGCACAAGGCGGCGGGCCGCCCCTACACCGGGGTGAAGCCGGTCGAGGAGGTGCTGGAGGCCCTGGAGATCATCGACCGGTACGACACCGCGGGGACCTCCCGGGCGTACACCCTCACGGGCGGCTCGATCACCTCGCACGTCGCCGGCCGCGACGAGGCCGACTTCTACGGGCACTACGCGAAGGCCATCGAGGAGCGCTTCCCCGGCCGCTGGACCGGCAAGGTCGTCGCCCAGGCCCTGCCGCGCGACGCCGTGCAGCGCTTCCACGACTACGGCGTCAAGATCTACCACCCCAACTTCGAGGTGTGGGACCGCCGGCTGTTCGAGCTGCACTGCCCGGGCAAGGAGCGCTACGTCGGCCGCGACGAATGGCACCGCAGGATCCTGGACTCCGCCGAGGTGTTCGGCCCGCGCAACGTGATCCCCAACTTCGTGGCGGGCATCGAGATGGCCGAGCCCTTCGGCTTCACCAAGGTGAGCGAGGCGATCGACTCCACCGCCGAGGGCCTGCGGTTCTTCATGTCGAACGGCGTCGTGCCCCGCTTCACCACGTGGTGCCCGGAGCCGACGACACCGCTCGGCAAGGCCAATCCGCTGGGCGCGCCGCTGGAGTACCACATCCGCCTGCTGGAGACCTACCGCGCGACGCTGGAGGAGTACGGGCTGAGCTCGCCCCCCGGCTACGGCCCGGCCGGGCCCGGCCGGGCGGTGTTCTCCGTCAGCTCGTTCATGGACAGCCTGGAGGGCCTGGAGGGCTCGCCCTCCTGAGCCCCGGGGCCAGACACCCCCTAGGGGCAGCGGATGACCTGGCCCGCGTAGGAGAGGTTGCCTCCGAAGCCGAAGAGGAGGACGGGGGCCCCGGAGGGGATCTCGCCGCGCTCGACCAGCTTGGACAGGGCCATCGGGATGCTGCCGGCCGAGGTGTTGCCGGAATCGACGACATCGCGGGCGACGACGGCGTTGACGGCGCCGATCTTCGCCGCGAGCGGCTCGATGATCCGCAGGTTCGCCTGGTGGAGGACGACGGCGGCCAGCTCCTCCGGGGTGACCCCGGCCTTCTCGCACACCTTGCGGGCCAGCGGAGGCAACTGGCTGGTGGTCCAGCGGTAGACCGACTGGCCCTCCTGCGCGAAGACCGGGGGCGAGCCCTCGATCCGGACGGCGTGGCCCATCTCCGGCACCGAACCCCACAGCACGGGGCCGATGCCGGGCTCGTCGCAGGCCTCGACGACGGCCGCGCCGGCGCCGTCGCCGGTGAGCACGCAGGTGGTGCGGTCGCTGTAGTCGGTGATCTCGGTCATCTTGTCGGCGCCGATGACCAGGGCGCGGGTGGCGGAGCCGGCCCGGATCGCGTGGTCGGCGGTGGCCAGGGCGTGGGTGAAGCCCGAGCAGACGACGTTGATGTCCATGACGGCGGGGCCGCCGCCCATGCCCAGCTTGGCGGCGACGCGGGCCGCCATGTTGGGCGAGCGGTCGATCGCGGTGGAGGTGGCGACGAGCACGAGGTCGATGTCGTCCGGGCTCAGGCCGGCACTCGCGAGGGCCTTGCCGGCGGCCTGGAAGGCCAGCTCGTCCACCGGCTCCTCGGGACCCGCGACGTGCCGGGTCTTGATGCCGACCCGGGAGCGGATCCACTCGTCGTTCGTGTCGACCATGGCCGCGAGGTCCTCGTTGGTGAGCACTTTCGCGGGCTGGTAGTGCCCTAGCGCCACCACGCGTGAACCGGTCATGGGCGGGGTCCCCCCTCGTACGGCAGTCAGGACCTCCCAGCTTCGCCTGCTACCGATGGGTACGAATGCGTGTGACCCGACAGGATTCCGGCACCGGAATTTGGAGAATTCCGAGGATCTTGCTGCCGGGGACGTCGCCAGGAGCGGATCCGCGAGAATGGGCTCGTCAGATGCACGACGAAGTGCGGGCGAGTACAGAACGGGTGGACTGATCACATGGGACGGGTCACCGAACGCCGTCGCGTCGTCCGGATCCGGAACGGCGTCGCCGGGGCCCGGCCCGACACGCTGGTCGCCGAGGAGCCGCTGGAGATACGCCTGAACGGCAAGCCGCTGGCCATCACGATGCGCACCCCGGGCGACGATTTCGCCCTGGCGGTGGGATTCCTGGTGAGCGAGGGCGTGCTGGGCTCCGCGGCGGACGTACGGGCCGTCACCTACTGCGAGGGGGCGACGGAGGACGGCTCGAACACCTACAACGTGGTCAACGTGCAGCTCGGAGCCGGGGTTCCGCTGCCGGACATCACGCTGGAGCGCAACGTCTACACGACCTCGTCCTGCGGGCTGTGCGGGAAGGCCAGCCTGGACGCGGTGCGCACGGCGAGCCGGTTCCCGGGGCTCGCCGCCGACCCGGTACGGGTGTCCGCGGACCTCCTCGCGGAGCTGCCGGACCGGCTGCGGGCGGCGCAGAAGGTCTTCGACCGGACGGGCGGGCTGCACGCGGCCGCGCTGTTCTCGGCCGCGGGCGAGCTGCTGGACGTGCGGGAGGACGTGGGCCGGCACAACGCGGTGGACAAGATCATCGGCCGGGCCCTCCAGGCCGGCCGGCTCCCGCTGGCGGGCGCGGTCCTGCTGGTGTCGGGCCGGGCCTCCTTCGAGCTCGCGCAGAAGGCCGTGATGGCGGGCATCCCGATCCTGGCGGCCGTCTCTGCGCCGTCCTCCCTGGCCGTGGACCTGGCGCTGGAGACGGGGCTCACGCTGGTCGGCTTCCTGCGGGGCCGGAACATGAACATCTACGCGGGCGAGCAGCGGATCGACCTCCCGGCGTAGCGGGGGCGGGTCCCGCGGCGGGCCCGCCCCCGGGGGATCGCTACCGCGACGCCTTCGCCCCGGCTCCGGTGTGCGGGGTGTCCGGCCCGGCTTCCACGGTCTGGCTGTACGGGTTGTCCTCGGAGGCGGGCCGGACCTGCTGCCCGTCGACGTGGTCCGTACCCGGGGAGGCGTCGACGGTCTGCCGGTGCTGGGCCGGGTCGCCGGAGCCGGAGCCGGAGCCTCCGTCGGCGGCGTGGGCGGCCCCGCCGAGGGCGAGGGTGCCCATCAGGACGGCGGCCGAGGCGGCGGCGATGCGCTTGCTGAGCTTCATGGGAGGGGTTCCTTGTCGTTGGCGCTCGACTGACACCCCGAACCTAGAAGAAGCGGACATTTCCTCACCTTAACGCCCCCGGTGCGACTCAGCGCCCGCGGCGGGCGCGCCGCGACCCCGACCCGGACGTGCCCGGGTTCGGGACCGGTGGCTCGATGCGGTGGAGGTCCAGGGTCGGCGGGACCGGGGTGGCTCCGGGGCCGCCGGACTCGGCCCAGGCGATGATCTCGTCGGTCGCCGTGTCGTCCAGGGCCCACCCGAACCACGCCGCGCGAGCGCCCCGGCGGCGGGCCTCCGTGGTGGGCTGCACCACGATGACGTTGGCCTGCGCACAGGGCCCGAGGCAGTCCGTCGTACGCACTGCCAGGCGGCCGCCGGAGGCTGCGGCGGCCTCGCGCAGCCGGGCCAGTTGGCCGGCGTGGTCGGAGCCGGGGTTCTTGCGGGGGTCGCCGCAGCAGCAGCCGCGGCAGACCACCAGGGTGCAGGGGCGTTCGGCGTGGGCGGAGAGCGGGCGTATCCAGGTCACCGCCGCACGTTACCGGGCCTGCGAGCTGGGGTGTTGACGGCTCGGCGAGACCTCCGCCACACGGGCGGCGGGCAGTTCGGCGCCGGACTCCCCCGCCGGGTCCTGCGCGCGGCGGCGGGCCAGCACCGCACACACCATCAGCTGCATCTGGTGGAACAGCATCAGCGGCAGCACGGCGAGGCTCGCCTGGGCGCCGAACAGCACGCTGGCCATGGGCAGTCCGGCCGCCAGGCTCTTCTTCGAACCCGCGAACTGGATGGCGATGCGGTCCTCGCGGCTGAACCCGAGGCGCTTCGCCCCGTACCAGCTCACCAGGAGCATGACGGCCAGGATGGCGGCCTCGACGGCCAGCAGGACGCCGAGGCGCGGGACGCTCACCTGGTGCCAGATCCCCGCCACCATGCCGGCGCTGAAGGCGGTGTAGACGACGAGCAGGATCGAGCCGCGGTCCACGTATCCGAGCGCCTTCTTCCTGCGGACCAGGAAGGCGCCGACCCACGGGCGCAGTGCCTGGCCGAGGAGGAAGGGCGCCAGCAGTTGGAGGACGATCTTGAGGAGGGAGTCGAGGGAGAAGCCGCCCGCGCTGTTGCCGAGCAGGCCGGCCGCGAGGAGGGGGGTGACGAAGATGCCGGCGAGGCTGGAGAAGGAGCCGGCGCAGATCGCGGCGGGGACGTTGCCGCGGGCGATGGAGGTGAAGGCGATGGAGGACTGGATGGTCGAGGGGACCAGGCAGAGGAAGAGCAGGCCGCTGTGGAGCGGGGGTGACAGCAGGCTCGGTACGAGGCCGCCGGCGGCCAGGCCGAGCAGGGGGAAGAGGACGAAGGTGCAGGCGAGCACGGTGACGTGGAGCCGCCAGTGACGCAGGCCCTCGACGGCCTCGCGGGTGGAGAGCCGGGCTCCGTAGAGGAAGAAGAGCAGGGCCACGGCCGCGGTGGAGGCCGCTTCGGCGGCGGAGGCGGCCGCGCCGCGGGCGGGGAGCAGGGCGGCGACGGCGACGGTGGCGAGCAGACCGAGGATGAACGGGTCGGCGGGGAGCCAGGCGGGGATCTGCGGGCGGCGCATGGGGCAGGGTGCTCACTTGCTCTGTCGGCGTCGGGGGCGGTGTGGTCGGGGGTCCTCCTTCGATGGTCGGCGGTGAGGCGGTGATCGGGAAACCCGCACACCGCACTGACTGTCATCACGGAACACGATGACCACGCCTAGGATGGGCGGTATGTACGATCCCGTGCAGTTGCGCACCTTCCTCACCGTGGCCCAGACGCTGAGCTTCACGCAGGCCGCCGGGCGCCTCGGCGTGCGCCAGTCCACGGTCAGCCAGCACGTGCGCCGCCTGGAGGAGGCGACGGGCCGGACCCTGTTCGCCCGCGACACGCACAGCGTGGAGCTGACGGAGGACGGCGAGGCGCTGCTGGGCTTCGCGCGTTCGATCCTGGAGGCGCACGAGAGGGCGACGGCCTTCTTCACCGGTAAGCGGATCCGCGGGCGGCTGCGCTTCGGGGCGTCGGAGGACTTCGTGCTGACCCGGCTGCCCGAGGTCCTGGAGGGCTTCCGTCACGAGCACCCCGAGGTCGAGCTGGAGCTGTCGGTGGAGCTGTCGGGAACGCTCCACGAGCGGCTCGACGCGGGCCGCCTCGACCTGGTGCTGGCCAAGCGCCGGGGCCCGGGCGACGAGCGGGGCAGGCTGGTGTGGCGCGACCGCATGGTGTGGATCGGGGCGGAGGGACTGCGGGTGGACCCCGACCGGCCGGTGCCGCTCATCGTCTTCCCGCCGCCCGGGATCACCCGGGCCCGCGCGCTGGACGTGCTGCAGGGCCACGGGCGGCCGTGGCGGATCGCGTGTACGAGCGGCAGTCTGAGCGGTCTGATCGCGGCGGCCCGCGCGGGCCTGGGAGTCATGGCCCACACCCGGGGCCTGATCCCGCCGGGGCTGGTGCGCGTGGGCGGCCTGCCGGAACTGGGGCCGGTGGAGTTCGCCCTCCTCCACGGCCGGCGCCCGACCCCGGCCTCCGAGGCGCTCGCGGCCGCCATCCTGGCAGGCGGCGACCGCCTGAGCCGCCCGGCCTAGCGCCTGGCCGGCGGATCGGGGTCGGACAGGCCGCGGTGTCTGGCGCGGTGCATCGCAAGGCGCCGGAGAGCCGTTGGGGCGTTTCGGAAACGCGGCGAGGCGCCGTGCCACAAACCGTGGCCCCGGCCATGATCCGCCGGACACCCCCTAGCGCCGCTGGCGCGGCAGGCAACGCAGGCCCGCCGAGGCGCCCCCGGGCGCCGGGGTGCCCGGCGGGGGCGACCGGCTCCGCGAGCGCCACGGTGCGCTCTCGGCGTGGCGGCCGACGCGGCGGGCGGACGCTGGCCGACGCGGCGCCGGGCGGCCCAGCCGCGCTGGTCACGCCGGGTGGGGCGGGGGGATCTTGTGGAGGTTTCCGCAACGCTGCCGGGCGGGCGGGCCGGTGGGGTAGCGTCACCGCGCTGTGCCGAGAGGAGCGGGGCCTTGCGCGAGATCACCGTCCCACCGGTCGTCACGGGCTCGCCCGTGGGCGGCTTGGCCGACGTCGTCTTCCTGCATGCCCGGCAGGACCCCGGCCGGGTCGTGCTCGGCCGGAAGGCGGACGGCGTCTGGCAGGACGTGACCTCCGGGGAACTGGCCGCCGAGGTACTGGCCTTGGCCAAGGGGCTGCTGGCCCAGGGCATCCGCTTCGGCGACCGGGTCGCGGTCATGTCCCGCACCCGGTACGAGTGGACGCTGTTCGACTTCGCCCTCTGGGCCATCGGCGCCCAGCCGGTGCCGGTCTACCCCACCTCCTCCGCCGAGCAGGTGCACTGGATCCTGTACGACTCCGAGTGCACGGCCTGCGTGGTCGAGAACGAGGACCAGGCCATGACCGTCGGATCGGTCATCGAGGGGCTGCCGCTCCTGCGCAGGCTGTGGCAGCTCGACTCGGGCGCGGTGGACGGCCTGGTCGAGGACGGGCGCGGGGTGTCCGAGGACGTCGTGCACCGCCATCGCGGAGCCGTGACCCCCGATGCGATCGCCACCGTCATCTACACCTCGGGCACCACCGGCCGGCCCAAGGGCTGCGTGCTGACGCACGGCAACTTCATGTACGAGGCCGACACGATGGTCGCGCGCTGGGAGTCCGTCTTCCAGGCCGGGCCGGGGGAACAGCCCTCCACGCTGCTCTTCCTCCCCCTCGCCCACGTCTTCGGGCGCATGGTGGAGGTGGCCGCCGTCCGGGCCCGCGTGAAGCTCGGTCACCAGCCCGTCCTGGCGGCGGCGGAACTGCTGCCGGACCTGGCGGCGTTCCGGCCGACCTTCATCCTCGGGGTCCCGTACGTCTTCGAGAAGGTGTTCGCGGCCGCGCGCCGCAAGGCCGAGTCGGAGGGGCGGACCGGCCCCTTCGACCGGGCGGTGGAGACGGCCGTACGGTACGCGGAGGCGCGCGAGCAGAAGGCCTTCGGCACCGGGGCCGGACCCTCGGCCAAACTGCGCATGGAGCACCAGCTGTTCGAGAAGCTGGTGTACGGGAAGGTCCGCGATGCCATGGGCGGCCGGGTGCGGCACGCCATGTCGGGCGGGTCGGCGATGTCGCGCCGGATGGGGCTGTTCTTCGACGGCGCCGGGGTGACGGTCTTCGAGGGATACGGGCTTACCGAGTCGTGCGCGGCGGCCACGGCGAACCCGCCCGGGGCCACGAAGTACGGAACGGTGGGGCAGCCGATCCCCGGCAGTACGGTGCACATCGCCGACGACGGGGAGGTGTGGCTGCACGGCGGGCACATCTTCTCCGGCTACCTCAACGACCCGCGCTCGACGGAGGCGGTGCTGCGGGAGGGCTGGCTGGCGACGGGGGACCTGGGGCGGCTCGACGGGGACGGCTACCTGACCATCACCGGGCGCAAGAAGGAGATCCTGGTGACCTCCAACGGCAAGAGCGTCTCGCCGACCGCCTTGGAGGAGCGGGTGCGTTCGCACCCCCTGGTGTCCCAGTGCGTGCTGGTGGGCAACGACCGGCCGTACATCGCGGCCCTGATCACCCTCGACATGGAGGGGATAGCCCACTGGCTGTCCATGCGCGGCCGGGCGCAGCTTCCGGCGGCGGACCTGGTGCACGACGCCGATCTCGCGGCGGAGGTCCGCCGGGCGGTGGTGGCCGCCAACACGCTGGTCTCCCAGGCGGAGGCGATCCGCAACTTCAGGGTGCTGGCCGAGCAGTTCACCGAGGAACGCGGCCTGCTGACCCCCTCGTTGAAGCTGAAGCGCCGGGCGATCGAGAAGGCCTACGCGACGGAGGTGGCGGAGCTGTACTCGCCCAGGCCCGCCTGACCCACGAATCTGACGGATCGTCACTTCACTTGTCCCCACGATATTGACGATGCGTCAGGTCGCGCACAGAATGCGGGGATTCCGACCGGAGGGGATCCACACATGTTGCGACCGATCCGCACCCTGGCCGCCGCGGCAGCGGCCCTCGCGCTCGTCTCCGCCTGCAACTCCGCCTCCAACAGCACCTCTCCCGGCAAGCCCGGCGCCACCGGCAACTCCCGCGGGGTGAGCGCCGACTCGATCAAGGTCGGCGGCATCGTGTCGATGACCAGCGCCAGCGGATACAGCAAGAAGGACACCGACCTCGGCGCCAAGGCCAGGTACCTGAGAGCCAACGCCGAGGGCGGCGTCAACGGCCGGAAGATCGACTACATCGGCGCGGAGGACGACGGCCAGGACCCCGCCAAGAACCTCGCCGCCGCCCGCAAGCTGGTCCAGCAGGACAAGGTCTTCGCGGTCTCCCCCATGAGCTCGGTCACCTTCTCCGGAGCCGACTTCCTGGAGCAGGAGAAGGTCCCCACCTTCGGCTGGGGCACGCTGCCCTCCTTCTGCGGGCCCAAGTACATCTACGGCTTCAACGGCTGCCTCGTCCCCACCCCCGGCGGCACCATCAACCAGACCTGGCCGGAGGGCATCGGCCAGCTCCTCGGCGGGGCCCAGGGCAAGTCGGTCGCGATCATCGCCAACGACAGCGACGCCGGCAAGTTCGGGGTGCGCACCTTCCAACAGGGCTTCACCAGCGCCGGGTTCAAGGTGTCCTACGCCAAGGCGGCCGTGCCGGGCACCGCGGTGCCGAGCGACTGGTCGGCGTACGTGAAGGAGATCCTCGACAGCAACGACGGCAAGGCACCGGACGCCGTCGTCTCGGTCATGCAGACCCCCAACAACATCGGGCTGTTCACCGCGCTCAAGCGCAGCGGCTACAAGGGCCTGCTCTCGGACCCGACCGACTACGACCCCGGGCTGCTCGCCAAGGACGCCACCAAGCAGGCCCTGGACGGGGTCCACGTCCTGCTCCAGTTCCAGCCGTTCGAGTCGACCGACCCGAAGATGGCGCAGTTCAAGGCCGACATCAAGGCCGCCGCGGGCGGGCAGGACGTACCGCTCAACATGCACATGTTGACCGGGTACATGTCGGCCGACCTCTTCGTGTCCATCGCGCAGAAGGCGGGCAAGGCCCTGACCGTCGAGTCCTTCCAGGCCGCCGCGCAGAGCTTCTCCGACACCGGCACGCTCGTCGGCGACCGGGCGGAGCCCAAGGGGCAGAAGGACAGCTTCGGCTGCGGGGCGCTCGTCCAGCTGAAGAACGGGGCGTACGAGGTCTCCGTACCGTTCAAGTGCCACGAGCCGATCCCCTTCAAGTAGGGGCACGGGCATGGGAGATCTGCTCGCCGTCGTTCTGAGCGGTCTGGTGTCCGGCGCCCTGTACGCACTGCTCGCCACCGGGCTGGTGCTGTCGTACTCGGCGTCCGGGCTGTTCAACTTCGCGCACGGGGCCACCGCCTACCTGTGTGCGCTCACCTTCTACGAGCTGCACTCCGGGCTGGGGTGGCCGGCCGTCCCGGCGGCACTGCTGGTGGTGTGCGTCCTGGCACCCGGGCTCGGGTGGGCCCTGGACCGGCTGATGTTCCGGCGGCTCGCCCGCGTCGGGGAGACGGCGCAGATCGTGGCCACCATCGGGCTGCTGGTGGCGCTGCCGGCGGCCGGGCTGTGGGCGGTGGAGCTGCTGGCGGACGCGGGGGCCCCCATGAAGCCGGCCGAGAACCAGTTCGGCCTGCCGGGCGTGGGGCCGAGCCCCGCGAAGGCCTGGCAGCCCCTGGAGGGCGTCGGCGTCGACTCCGACCAGCTGATCACCTGGGTGGTGACGGCGGTGGTGGCGGTGGCCCTGTGGGTGCTGATGCGGCACACGCGGCTGGGGCTGCTGCTGCGGGCCGCCGTGGACAACCGCTCGCTCACCGAACTGCGCGGGATCAGCGCCGACCGGCTGTCGTCGGTGGCGTGGATGATCGCGTCGGGGCTGGCGGGACTGGCGGGGGTGCTCGCGACGCCGCTGCTGGGTCTGTCGGCGCACGACTTCACGCTGTTCCTGTTCGTGTCGGCCACGGCCGCGGTCATCGGGCGGTTCGCGTCCGTTCCGCTCGCCTTCGCGGGCGGGCTGGGGCTCGGCGTACTGCAGAACCTGGCCGTCGGGTACGCGCACTTCGCCGACGACATCACCGGATTCCGCACGGCGGTGCCCTTCCTCATCCTGTTCGCGGGGCTGCTCGTGCTGACCCGGCGGGCACGCACCGCCGGGACGGCCGCCGTGGACGCCCCGCCGGTGGACCACCTCGCCGGGGCACCGTGGCTCCGGCGGTGGGGGGTCTGGGCGGGCGCGGCGCTCGTCCTGGGCACGGCGTTCTACACCGTGACCACGCCGTTCTGGAGCGGGCTGCTCGCCCAAGGCCTCGCGCTGGCCCTGGTGTTCATGTCCTTCACGGTCGTCACCGGGCTCGGGGCGATGGTGTCGCTGGCCCAGGGGACCTTCGTGACCGGGGCCGCGCTGGTGGCGGGGCTGCTGATGAGCCGGGGCTGGCCGTTCGTGGCGGCCGCCGCGGTGGGCACCTGTGTGGCGGCGGTGCTCGGAGCGCTCGTGGCGCTGCCCGCGCTGCGCCTGGGCGGGCGCTCGCTGGCGCTGGCCACGCTGGCGCTGGCGTTCCTGGCCGACCAGGTGCTCTTCCAGATGCGGTGGCTGCGCAACGGCGACTCGGGCTGGTCGCTGCCGCGGCCGGTGTTCGGGCCGGTGGACCTGTCCGACGACCGGGCCCTCGGGGTGGCGCTGGTGGTACTGGTCGCCGTGGTGGCTGCGGGGCTGAGCGCGCTGCGGAACTCGCCGACCGGGCGGGCGGTGCTGGCCGTCCGCTCCGCCCCGGCCGCGGCGATGGCCTCCGGGGTGTCGGTACTGCGTACGAAGCTGCTGCTGTTCACGCTGTCGGCCGGGCTGGCCGGTTTCGGGGGCGTGATGTACGCCTCGTACAACACCCGGATCACGGCCACCGACTTCACGGCGATGACGGGGCTGGTCTGGCTCGCGGTGGTCGTGGCGGCGGGCGTGCGCCGGCCGCAGTACGCGATCGTGGCGGGGCTGGTGTTCGCGCTCGCCCCGCGCGTCCTGTCCGACTACGTGACCTCCTCGGCGCACCTGCCGGTGATCCTGTTCGGCCTGGCCGGCCTGGCCCTGGCCAACGACCCCGACGGCTACTGCGCGGCCGTTCCGGTGCGGCTGGCGCGCAAGCGCGCCGCCGCGTCCCAGAGCCCGCCGGGAGGCGTGGTCGGCCGGGAGGCTGCCCCGCCGGTGTTCGAGGTACGGGAGCCCGGGGCCCGGGCGGCGAAGGGCCCCGCGGGGCCCACCGCACCCACCGCGCCCACCGCACCCGTCGCACCCGTCGCACCCGTCGGCGCGCCGGCGCCCGCCCTGGAGCTGCGGGGCGTCACCGCCGGGTACGACGGGGGCCTCGTACTGCACGGGGTGGACCTCGTGGTCCGCAAGGGGGAGATCCTCGCCGTGCTCGGCCCCAACGGCGCCGGGAAGAGCACCGCCTGCCGGGTGGCCGCCGGGCTGGTGCCCGTCGCGGGCGGCAGCGTCCGCGTCGGCGGCCGGGACATGACCGCCGACGGAGCCGTGCGGCGCGCCCGGGGCGGGGTGCTGCTCGCCCCCGAGGGGCGGGGGATCTTCCCCGCACTCAGCATCGAGGAGAACCTGGCCCTGTACCTGGCCGACGCCGCCGAACGGGACGCGGTCTACGAGCGGTTCCCGCGCCTGCGGGAGCGGCGCCGGATCCCCGCCGGGGCCCTGTCCGGCGGGGAGCAGCAACTGCTGGCCCTCGCCCCGCTGCTCCAGCGGCCGCCCGAGGTGCTGATCGCCGACGAGCCCTCGCTCGGGCTCGCGCCCCGCGTGGTCGAGGAGGTGTACGCGCTGCTCACCGAGCTGCGCGCCGCCGGGACCGCGCTGCTGCTGGTGGAGGAGAAGGCCGCCGAGATCCTCGGGATCGCCGACACCGTCGCCTACCTCTCGCAGGGCCGGGTCTCCTGGTGCGGCCCGCGCGCCGAGGTGGAGGCGGACCGGCTCACCGAGGCCTACCTGGGGATTGCCACATGACGACGCCGTACGTGCTTCAGGGCAGCGGGATCAGTGTCCGGTTCGGCGGTGTCAGGGCGCTGACGGAGGTCGATCTCGGGATCAGGGCCGGCGAGGTGTGCGGACTGATCGGTCCGAACGGGGCCGGGAAGACCACCCTGTTCGACGTCCTGTCCGGGATCCGGCGGCCGGACCGGGGGCGGATGCTGCTGGACGGGCAGGACATCACCCGCCGCTCCCCCGTGTGGCGGGCCCGGCACGGGATGCGCCGGACGTTCCAGCGCCAGCAGCTGTTCGGGCAGCTCAGCGTGGCCGACAACGTGCTCGTCGCGCAGGAGTGGCGCGGCGGCGGGGGCGGTTTCGCGGCCGATCTCCTCTCGTCCCCGACCCGGCGCCGCCGCGAGCGGGAGCGCCGGGAGCGAGGGGAGCGCGTACTGGAGGCGTGCGGCATCGGCCCGCTCGGGGCCGCGTACGCCGGGGGGCTGCCCGTGGGGCAGGCCCGGATGGTGGAGCTGGCCCGCGCGGTGGCCGACCCGCCGCGGGTGCTGCTGCTGGACGAGCCCGCGTCGGGCATGTCGGCCCCCGAACGGGAGCAGCTCGCGGCGGTCGTCCGGCGGCTGGCCGAGGAGGAGGGCTGCGCGGTGCTGCTGGTCGAGCACAACGTCGCCTTCGTGATGGACCTCTGCACCCGCGTGGTCGTCCTGGACCTCGGTACGGTGCTGGCCGAGGGCACGGCCGCCGAGGTACGGGCCGACCCCCTCGTGCGGGAGGCCTATCTGGGGGCCTGAACCGTACTCCCGTGCGGATCATCGGGGTGGCTGGGAATACCGGGTACGGGAGGCAGGTTGTCGCCGGTCGTAGGAGCTCCACAGACGACCCCGAGGAACGACGAGACGTGAACCAGGTCCCCAGCACCAAGCTCAACAACGGCACGCTCATGCCCCAGCTCGGCTACGGCGTCTGGCAGGTGCCGGACGCCGAGGCGGAGCAGGCCGTCACGACCGCGCTGGAGGCGGGCTACCGCAGCATCGACACGGCGTCCATCTACGGCAACGAGGCGGGCACCGGCAAGGCCATCGCCGGTGCCGGCGTGCCGCGCGAGGAGCTGTTCGTCACCACCAAGCTCTGGAACGGGTCGTCCGAGACCTGGGGCCGGGACAACGTACTGCGCGAGTTCGACGCGTCGCTCGGCAAGCTGGGCCTGGACCACGTCGACCTGTACCTGATCCACTGGCCGCGCCCGATGCGCGAGGACTTCCTCGCCATCTGGAAGACCTTCGAGGAGATCGCCGAGAGCGGCCGCGCCAAGGCCGTCGGCGTGTCGAACTTCCGCCCGGCCGACCTGGAGCGGCTCGGCGCCGAGAGCTCCCTGGTGCCGGCCGTGAACCAGATCGAGCTGCACCCGCTGTTCCCGCAGGCCGAGCTGCGCGAGGTGCACGCGCGCCTGGGCATCGCCACCGAGGCCTGGTCGCCGCTGGGCCAGGGCAAGGAGCTGCTCACGCTCCCCGCCGTCGCCTCGATCGCGGCCAAGCACGGCCGCTCGGCCGCCCAGGTGGTGCTCCGCTGGCACCTCCAGCTCGGCAATGTCGTGATCCCCAAGTCCGTGACCCCCTCCCGGATCCGGGAGAACCTGGACGTCTTCGGCTTCGAGCTGGACGCCGCCGACATCGCCGCGCTGGACGCGCTGGGCGCCGGCTCCGCGGGCCGCCGGATCGGGCCCGACCCCGCCGTCTTCGACATCTGAGCGGCCGATGAACGTCCCTGACGGCGTCTACCTGGTGCGCAATGTCGCCAGCGGCCTGCTGCTCCAGGTGGAGGCCGGCAACCGGGTGTGCGTCGGCCCCGACGACGCGCCGCCGACCGCCCTGCACTGGGAGATCTCGCCGGTGCACAGCGGCGGCGGCCTCTTCCACCTGGTCAGCGTCCACAACGGCAAGCGGCTGGATGTCGCCAACGCGTCCACCGAGAGCGGCACGCGCATCCAGGTGTGGCGGGCCAATGCCTTCGGCGCCCAGGAGTGGATCGTCGAGGAGCACCTCGACGATCCCGGCGTGGTCTCGCTGATCGCGGCGATCAGCGGCCTGCCCCTGGAGGCGGACGCGGAGGGCCGGGCCCGCCAGTACGAGGACACCGACTCGCCCGCGCAGTGGTGGCGCCTGGAGCCGGTCTGACCGGCCCCGGGCGGCCGGTTTCTGTACGGGGGATCATCGCCCCGGTGTGCGGCGTCAGGCGGCGCCGTGTGCCGGGGCGAGGCCCTCGACGCGCTGGGCCAGCTCGAAGTCCTTCTCGGTCACCGCGTCGCCCGCGTCGTGGCTGTTCACCGACAGGCGGACCGTGTTGTAGCCGAGGGTGAGGTCGGAGTGGTGGTTCAACTCCTGCTGCACGGCGGCGATGTGGGCGACGAGCGCGCTCGCCGCGAAGTGCGTGCCCAGGCGGTAGGTGCGGAAGATCCGGTCGTCCTCGAAGGCCCAGCCGGGAAGTTCCCGCAACCGGTCCTCGATCTCCTTCTGTGACAGCGGCTCACTCGGCATGCACCGGCTCCTTTTCCCCGTGACGTGTCGTCAAGGTTCCCACAGCGCAGGCCGGAGCGAGCCTTTCGCGCCATAGTGCGCTCGGGTACTCCTGCCCGCTTCCATGCCCACCACGCCAGCCCTATGCTCCTGCGCCTGACATCACTGTTACCACCGGTAACCAAGGGGCGTGGCTATGACAGGCACCAGTACGGGCACGGGCGCGGGCAGCTCCAGGCGCACCTTCATAGCGGGTGCGGCGGCCACGGCCGGAGCCCTGTCGGCGGCCGCCGCTCCGGTGGCGGCCGCGGCGTCCGCGGTGGCGGCCGAAGGCGCGGCCGCCACCGCACCGCCGGCCGGCCGCAGCGTCGCCGTCCTCGGCGGCGGGGTCGCCGGCCTGACCGCCGCGCACGAGCTCGCCGAGCGCGGCTACGCCGTCACCGTGTACGAGCGCCGCGCCCTCGGCGGCAAGGCCCGCAGCATGGACGTACCCGGCAGCGCCCGCGGCGGCCGCAGGCCGCTGCCCGCCGAGCACGGCTTCCGCTTCATCCCGGGCATCTACCACAACCTGCCCGACACGATGCGGCGCATCCCCTTCCCCGGCAACGCCAACGGCGTGTGGGACAACCTCGTCGCCCCGCGCGAGATGATGTTCGCCCGCGCCGCCGGCCGCGAGGACCTGCGCGCACCCATCCCCTGGCCCGAGCACTCCCCCGCCGAGCTGACCCCCGACGAGCTGCGCCGGGCGCTGGCCGGCATCATGCAGTCGCTGGTCAGGCTCCCGCCGCACGAGACGGCGTACTTCGTCGACCGCGCCCTCGTCTTCCTCACCAGCTGCGACGAGCGGCGCAACGAGGTCTGGGAGCGCACCCCTTGGTGGGACTTCGTGCGCGCGGCGCGGATGTCGAGCGAGTACCAGCGCATCCTCGCCATCGGCGTCACCCGCAACATCGTGGCGACCAAGGCCGAGGAGGCCTCCACCCGGACGGTGGGCACGCTCGGCGAGGCCTTCGTCTTCAACCTGCTCGGCCGCGGCGCGGACGGCCCGCCGGACCGCATCCTCAACCTGCCGACCAACGAGGCCTGGATCGACCCCTGGGAGGCCCATCTGCGGTCCCTCGGCGTCGAGTTCAGGATCGGCTGGACGGTGCGCGAGGTGCAGTACGCCGGCGGCCGCGTGAGCGGGGTCGTCACCGAGGACCCCGCCGGGGTCCGGAAGACGGTCACCGCCGACCACTACGTCAGCGCGCTGCCCGTCGAGCACGCCCGCCGCACCTGGGGCCCGGCGCTGCGGGCCGCGGACCCGATGCTGGGGCGCTGCGACAAGCTGGAGACCGACTGGATGACCGGCATCCAGTTCTACCTGACCGAGCGGGCACCCCTCGTACACGGACACCTCAACTGCATCGACTCGCCCTGGTCGTTGACGGCGATCCAGCAGGCCGAGCACTGGCCCTCCAGGGACTTCCCCGCCGACTACGGGGACGGCGCGGCGGTCGACTGCCTGTCGGTGGACATCTCGGAGTGGGACAAGCCCGGCATCCTGTACGGGAAGACGGCCAAGGAGTGCACCCGCGACGAGGTCGCCCGAGAGGTGTGGGCGCAGCTGAAGGCCTCGCTCAACGACACGGGCAGGACGCTGCTGGCCGACTCCAAGCTGCACTCCTGGTTCCTGGACCCGGGCGTGGACGGGCTCGGCACCCCGAACCCCACCAACCAGGACCAGTTGCTCATCCACCCGACCGGCACCTTCCACAACCGGCCGAGCGCGGGCACCCGGATCCCGAACTTCTTCCTCAGCGGGGACTACGTGGCCGTCGACATCGACCTGGCCACGATGGAGGGCGCCAACGCCTCGGCCAGGGCCGCCGTCAACTCCCTGCTGGACCGGGACGGTTCGAAGGCCGCCCGGTGCACGGTCCGGCCGCTGTACCGGGCCCCTGAGGTGGAGTCCGCGAAGCGGCACGACCTGTGGCGCTACCGTCTCGGCCTGCGAAACGTCTTCGACCTCGGGTGACCGCGGCTCGGCTACCGTCGTGGGCATGACGACGACGAGTGTGGGAGCCCTGCTGCGCACCTGGCGGGAGCGGCGCGGCATCAGCCAGCTGGAACTGGCCGGCCGCGCCGACTCCTCCTCCCGGCACATCAGCTTCGTGGAGACGGGCCGCTCCCGCCCCAGCGAGGAGATGGTGCTGCGGCTCGCCGACCGGCTCGACGTACCCATGCGGGACCGCAACGCGCTGCTGCTGGCCGCCGGTTACGCACCCCGGTACGCGCACACCCCGATGGACGCCCCGGAACTGAGGGTGCTGCGCGAGGGCCTGGAGCGGCTGCTCAGCGGCTACGAGCCGTACCCGGCGCTGGTGGTGGACGCCACGTACACGGTGGTGGCGGCGAACCGGGGCATCGCCATGCTGCTGGAGGGGATGCCGGAACACCTGCTGGAGCCGCCGCTGAACGCGATGCGGATCACCCTGCACCCCGAGGGGCTCGCCCCGCGGATCCACAACCTGCCCGAGTGGCGCGGGCATCTGCTGGAGCAGATGGAGCGGCAGATCGCACTGGCCCGCTCGGAGCCGCTGCGCGCCCTGTACGAGGAGGTGGCGGCCTACCCGGTGGCGCCGGCGCCCGCCCCGCGGTACGGGGACACCGGGGCGGACGGGGTGGCGGTCCCGTACATCGCCCTGCCGCTGCGGATCGAGCACGACGGGCATCTGCTGTCGTTCGTGTCGTCCATCTCCACCTTCAACACGCCGATGGACGTGACCGTCGCCGAGCTGGCCATCGAGACACTGCTCCCGGCCGACCCGGCGACGGCGAAGTACCTGCACTCACTCGGCTCCTGAGCCCGGGCCTTCCCCCGAGCCGGCCGAGCGCAGCGCCAGGTGCTGGAGCAGGGCGAAGGAGGCGACGGTCAGGGCCTGCGCCGGGATCCACATCGCACCGGCGGCGGTCGGCGAGAACCAGGCGAAGAGCGAGACCAGACTGAGCACCGTCCAGGCGCAGTTCGTCTCGATGACCAACCGCACCGGGAATGCGGCGGGCCGGCTCCGCGAGGCGAGCCAGCTGACCCCCGCGCCGTAGGCGGTGAGGAGGAGCCCCAGCTCGAACAGGGTCGTCGCACCGACCCCGAGCAGCCGCCCGAGCGGGGCGGAGAAGGCGGCGTAGGCGAGGCCGTTGCCGGTGGTGACCACGGCGTCGAGGGCGAGGACCCGGCGGAGCGCGGTCCGCGGGACGGTGGTGCGGGCGACGGTGGCGAGCAGGATTGCGGACACGACGGCTCCCTGGAGGTGGAATCGCTGCTGGTGGGCCGGGTCCCGGAGCCGAGTGCGCGGCCCCGGAACCCGTAGCCACCACCCTGCCGCCGCCGCGGCGCGGGGTCGATTACCTCCGGGGTAAGGAGCGCCCGCAGCGGCCGCGGTCAGCGTCTGCGGCCGGCGCTCAGTTCCAGCCGCTCCGCGAGGAAGCGCCCGCGGAAGCCGCTGTCGTGCGAGACCACGACCACCGCGCCCGGGTACGCCGCGAGCGCCGCCTCCAGGTCCTCGACCAGGTCGAGCGCGAGGTGGTTCGTGGGCTCGTCGAGTACGAGCAGGTCCGCGGGCCGGGTCACCAGGCGCGCGATCTGCAGCCGCCGCTGCTGCCCGGCGGACAGCGCCGCGACCGGTACGTCCAGGTCCTCCTCGCGGAACAGGCCCAGCGCCAGCAGCTGTTCGGCGTGCTCCTGCGGCGGACCGGGCCGCCCGGCCGCGAAGGCGGCGAGCAGCGGGATCCGCGGGGAGCGCACGGGCAGTTCCTGTGCCAGGTACCCGGTCCGGGCGGCGCGGCGCGCCGTGCCCCCGTCGGGGGCGAGGTCGCCCGCCAGGACGCGCAGCAGGGTCGTCTTGCCCGCCCCGTTCTCGCCCGTGACCAGCAGCCGCTGCCCGGGGGTGATCGTCAGCAGCCCGTCCAGACGCAGCCGCTCGCCGACCGTGACGCCGTCGAGTTCGACGAGCGGGCGGTCGGCGGGCCGCCCGGCGTCCGCCGCCGCCGGCCCCGCCGTGAACCGCAGGGGTTTCGGCGGCGGCGCCACGGGGTTGCGCCGTAGCTGGGCCAGCCGCTCGCGGGCCGCCCGTACCTGCCCTCCGAGCTTCGCCTCGTGCGAGCGGCGGTGCTTGCCGAAGCCCTCCCCGGGGTCCCTGCCGGTGGTGGCCAGCCGCTTGCCTGCCGCCTCGACCAGCACCTCGGTACGGGCCACCTCCTGGAGCCAGTCCGCGTGTTCCTGTTCCGCGCGGCGCCGGGCGGAAGCCTTCGCGGCGCGGTAACCGGCCCAGCCGTCGCCGTAGCGGTGCACTGTACGGGTGTCCCGGTCGACCTCCAGGATCGTGGTGGCGATGGTTTCCAGGAACCCGCGGTCGTGGGTGACCGCGACGACGGTGCCCCGGTGCGCCCGCAGGTGTTCCCCGAGCCAGCGCACGGCCGCCGCGTCGAGGTGGTTCGTCGGCTCGTCGAGGAGCAGCAGCTCGGGGGCGGCGGCCAGCACGCAGGCGAGCGCGAGGCGCGACTGCTCTCCGCCGGAGAGCGAGCCGAGTACGCGCTCGCGGGTGATCCCGGGGAGCCCGAGCCCGTGCAGGGCGGCGTCCACGCGGGCGTCCGCCTCGTACCCGCCGCGCTCCTCGTACGCGATCAGCAGCTCCCCGTACGCGTCGAGCTCCTGCTGCGACGCCCCGCCGAGGCCCTCCTCCGCGCTGCGCAGCCGGCGCTCCATGTCGCGCAGTTCGGCCAGGGCGAGGTCGACGGCGTCCTGCACGGTGCGGTCCGGGTCGAGGCCGAGGGTCTGGGCGAGGTGGCCCGTGCCCCCGGGAAAGCTGACGGTGACCTCGCCGGTGTCCGGCGCCTCGGCCGCGGCGAGCAGCCGTAGCAGGGTGGACTTGCCGGATCCGTTCTCGCCGATGACGGCGGCCTTCTCCCCCGGGCGGACGGTGAAGGACACCCGGTCGAGGACGGTCCGGGTGCCGTAGGACTTGGTGACGTTCTTGACGGACAGCTGTGCGGTACTGGCGCGTTCGCGCATGGGGCTTTCCCTGACGGTACGAAGGGTCTACGGGCGGTAGAGACGGCGCGGGCCGTGCCCGGACTCAGAGGAAGCAGAAGAAAGCCATGCCCTCACCATATAACAAGACGGTTCGTCTCGTCTCGATTTATGCACCAACCTTTTTTGAGACAGACGCAAAGAAAGGTTGGGGGGCGGCCTGGTTCGCCACGTAGCGGAGGGCTACTCTTCACGCACAGCAACCGAATCGAACGTCCTCTCTACTTGACGCCTCTCGACTCTGGAGAACCGCCCGGTGCGAGCCGACCGACCCGACCTCACCACGACCTGGGGACGTGTCGTGGAGTTGGCGGAGCGGTGCGGACGCGACCCGGCCGAAGTGCTCTCCGCCGAGCGGCTGAGCCACCTGTCCGGGGTCGAACCCGCCCTCATCCCGCGCGTGCTGGCCGGCACCGCGCCCGAACTGCCGCTGTGCCGACGGGTGCACGAGCGCTTCCTGCGGCTGCGCGCCACCCGCCGGGACCGGTCCGGCCGCGAGTGGTCGCTCGCCGCCATCGCCGAGGACTTCGACGCCCCCGGGGCCTCCCTCGGGCCCCTCAACGCGGGTACCGGACTGCCCCGCCTCGGCCACGCGGCCGGCGTGCAGCGGTTCTTCGGGGTCTACGCGGGCTTCCTCCTCGCCGACAGCAAGAGCGCGGTCGAGCGGGCCCTGGCCACCACCGCCCTCGGCCCGGCGGGCCCGGCCGGTACGGACGACCTGGAGCACCTCTCGTACCTCACCGGCATCACCCCGCAGGGCATCCGGCTCACCCTCGACGGGAAGCCGCCCCGGCTCCCTCTCAAGGAGCAGGTGCGCCGGCGGTTCGAGCACCTGCGCCGCACCCGCCGGCGGGAGGACGGCCAGCCCCACTCGCTCTCCGCCATCGCCGGATCCTTCGACGCCTCCGGCCAGTCGCTGACGCGGCTGGCGCGCGGCGAAGGCCTGCCCAACCTCGCGGCGGCCGCCGGGATCCAGCGCTTCTACGGCGTCGAGAGCGGCTTCCTGCTGGCCGACGACACCGAGGCGCTCACCGCCGCCCTCGCCTGCGTGGAGCGCGGACTGGACTGCGCGGAACGGCCGGCCGAGAACCCGATGCTCGCCGTGATGCGGGCGCACGACGTACGCAACATCGTCACCCGGGCCGGGCGGCTCTCCCCGGGCGGCTGGAAGTCGCTGGCCGACCACCTGGACGACCTGCTCGCGCGGGAGGGACAGCTGAACCCCCCTCCCGCCGCGCCCTACGACCGAACTGCCGAGGGGGGAGCGCCATGAGGACGACACGGGCCATGCGGAGGCTCGGCTGCGATCTGCTGGCGGAGGCGCGCCTGGCGCCACCGGCCGAGGTCGGCGAGATCATCGGGAGCGTGTGCGCGGCGTACGCGCGCGGGCGCGGCGGCCGACCGGTGGAGTTCCGCTTCGCCGTCTTCCCGCCGGACACCGCCAGCGGGCTGTGGCTGGAGCTGGCCGAGCG
Source organism: Streptomyces sp. NPDC037242 (assembly GCF_055604165.1). Classification (NCBI taxonomy): domain Bacteria; kingdom Bacillati; phylum Actinomycetota; class Actinomycetes; order Kitasatosporales; family Streptomycetaceae; genus Streptomyces; species Streptomyces sp. NPDC037242. The sequence goes on along the minus strand of NZ_JBVJUY010000001.1, from coordinate 399,955 downwards.
CGACCTGCTCGTCATCGAGGAGCGCACCCGGCCGGAGCACCAGCTCGTCATCGCCTGCCACGAGTTGTGGCACATGGACGAGGGCACCTGCGACCGCCACGGGCCGGGCATGGCGGTGGCCGCCCGGCTGACCGGCCGCCGCGGCAGCCTCGCCGAGCTGCTGCGCTCCGACACCGGGCTCGGCACGGTGGTCCGGCAGGCCGCCGCCCGCGCGGACCGGGAGGACCCGGCGGAGATCCGGGCCGAGACCTTCGGACTGCACCTCGGCAAGCTGCTGAAGGCGTTCCTGCCACCACCCCGGGAAGAACAGGTCCCCGAAGCGATCGAGCGCATCAAGACCTCGTTCGGCTGGGGACGTTGAGCGCGGAAAAGAAGCAGGCCCTGGGACCCGGGGCGTGAGCACACCGGTGGCCGACCACCGCCTTCCCCGCCGACGCACCTCCTCCGCCGATGCCTCGGGCACGGCCCTGACAGAGAGCACCACACGATGACCCAGTCTTCCCCGCCCCGCCACGCCGTCGTCATCGGCGGCAGCCTGGCCGGTCTGCTCGCGGCCGCCGTGCTCGCCGAACACGCGACGGTCACGATCATCGACGCGGACTCGCTGCCGGACGGCCCGGCGCCGCGGCGCGGACTCCCCCAGGCCCGCCACGTGCACCTGCTGTGGTCGGGCGGGGCCCGTGCCATCGAGGAGATCCTGCCGGGCATCACCGACGACTGGACGGCCGCGGGCGCCTTCCGCCGGAGCCTGCCCACCGACCTGGTGACCAAGACCGCCCAGGGCTGGCTGCGGCGCCACGAGGAGATGCAGTTCAACATCTCCTGCAGCCGCGACCTCCTCGACTCGGTGGTCCGCTCCCGCGTCATCGGGCTGGCCGGCGTCACCACCCTCCAGCGGAGCCGCGTCCGGTCCCTGGAGGGCTCCGCCACCCGGATCACCGGGGTCCGCGTCGACACCCCGGAGGAGGAGAACCGGCTGGTCACAGCCGACATCGTGGTCGACGCGAGCGGCCGCGGCTCCCGGGCCCGCTCCTGGCTGGAGGCCCTCGGCCCGATCGGCCTGCGCCAGGCCGAGGTCGACTCCGGCCTCGTCTACGCGACCCGGATCTTCGAGGCGCCGGCCGGGGCCCACGCCTCGGGCTTCCCCATCATCAACGTGCAGTCCGACCCCCGGGTGCCCGTACCGGGCCAGACCGCGACGATCGTGCCGATCGAGGGCGGCCGCTGGCAGGCCACCCTGTCCGGCACCCGAGGCGGGCAGCCCACGGCGGACCCGGACGAGTTCATCCCGTTCGCCAAGGGCGTGCGCGACCCGATCGTCGGCGAGCTCCTCGAAGGCAAGAAACCCCTCACCGACGTGGCCGTCACCCAGGGCACCGCCAACCGCCGGGTCTACTTCGAGAAGGCCGCCCTGCCCGACGGCTTCTTCGCCGTCGGCGACTCGGTGGCCACCTTCAACCCGCTCTACGGGCAGGGCATGACGGTCGCCGCGCAGGGCCTGCTCGCCGTACGCGCCCTGCTGCGCGCCAAGGGCCTGGGCCACCCGGGCATCGGCCGCGAGGCGCAGCGCGTCATCGCCCCCCAGGTGGCCATCGCCTGGGACCTCGCCACCTCGCAGGACATCCTCTACCCGGGCGCCACCGGTATGAAGCCGCGCGCCGGGGCGGGGCTGCTGAACGGGTACATCGACCGGCTGATGACGGGCGCCCTGACGAACGAGTCCCTGGCCGCGGCCCTGCTCCAGGTCATCACCATGAACCGGCCGCCCACGTACTGGCTGCGCCCCGCCATGGTCTGGGAGGTGCTGCGGGCCTCCGACCGGGGGGCCCTGAAGGCCGCGCCGCTCACCACCGCCGAGCGGGCCGTGGGCGGCCTCGACCCCGCGCCGGGCTCCGCGCAGCCGGTGCGCCCCGGGAAGCCGGCGGGAGCCGCCGACGCCATCGCCCCGCCCGTCACCGTGGAGCCCGCTGAGCCCGCTGAGCCCGCGGACGCGGCCGAGCCCGTGGACGACGCCGACCCCGTCGGACAGGCCCGATGACGGAAGGCCTGATCCTCTACGTGCCGGGGCTGGTGATCGCCGCGGCGCTGATCGTCAAGGCACCGACGTTACGCCGGGGCTGGGACCAGCCCCTCATGCGAGCCGTCTGCACCCTGCTGGTGGTCGGCTCCCTCGCCGTGTTCCTGTCGGCGCCGCCGACGATCACCCTCGTCAACGACCTGACCGGCATCGTCAACTTCTCGGCCCCCCTGGTCTACAGCCTGCTCACCGCCTTCTCGGGGGCGTGCATCGTGCTGATCCTGCACTGGGGCGGCACCCCGACGCCGGGCGTGCGCCGGACCATCCGCCTGACCGTGGCCGCGTACGGCACGGTCACCGTGCTGATCGTCGCCCTGTTCGCCAAGGGCGACGCGCCGGTGGAGCGGCTGCGGGACATGGACACGTACTACGCGGACACGCCCTGGATCCGCGAGATGATCGTCTGCTACCTCGTGGCCCACACCGTGGGCGCCACCGCGCTCACCCTGCTGTGCTGGAAGTGGCTGCGCCGCCTCAGCCTCTCGACGGGCCGCACGACCTCGAAGAGCCCGATGCGCCCGCTGCGCACCGGGCTCGCCCTGCTCATGCTCGGCGGGGCCATGGACATGGCCTTCGTCACCGTGAAGTGGGCGGCCATGGGCGCCCACTGGAGCGGGCGCGACTGGGACGGGCTGTCCACGTACGGGGCTCCGCCCATCGCCGCCACGGCGGCCCTGCTGGTCGGTACGGGGTTCATCGTGCCGCTCGTCGGGGACTCGGCGGCCTGGCGGGACTTCAGCGAGTACCGGCGGCTCCAGCCCCTGTGGGCGGCGCTGCGCGGGTTCGCCGCGTCCAGCGTGATGACCGTACCGCTGACCTGGTGGTCGCCCGTCGGGATCCGGCTGATCCACCGGGAGTCGGTGATCGACGACGGGATCCTGGCCCTCGCGTGCTGGTTCGACCCCGCCGTACGCAGCCGCGCCCACGAGGCGGCGCTCGCCCAGGGCCTGGCCGAGCGGGAGGCCTCCGTGGTCGCGGACGCGGCCATGCTCGCCGCGGCCTGCCAGCACCGGGCCGCCGCGGACCGGGCGGGCGGCGACTGCGACGGGCCGGGGGCGGCGCCCGGCTGCCCGGACCCGTACGGAACGGACCCGAACGCAGCAGCCCCGTACGGATCGGCCCCTCACAGGCTGGGCTCCTACCGGCTGGACGCCCAGCCGCTGGCCGAGCTGGCGCAGGAGTTCCGCGCCTCCCCCATCGTGGCCGCGGCCCGCCGGCAGGCCTCCGGCGTCTGAGGCCGGAGGAGGCCCCGTAAGGCCCCGTACGGGGCCTTACGGGGCCTTACGGGGCCTTACGGGGCCTTACGGGGCCTTACGGGGCCTTACGGGGCCTTACGGGGCCTTACGGGGCCTTACGGGCTCACGCGGCCATCGGCACCTCGCGCCGCACCGCCTGCGCACCCGCCTCGCCCGTGAGCACCTTGAGCCGCTTGGTGAAGAACACCATCACCGCGCCCGCGGCGATGACCACGGCGCCCTGCCACAGGAAGTTCAGGCTCTGCCCGATCACCGCGTCCAGCCGGGGCAGCTGCGCGCCGATCGCGTCGCCGGTGGCGGCCGCGAGGAACCAGACGCCCATCATCTGGTTGGTGAAGGCGCGCGGCGCGAGCTTGGTGGTGACCGACAGGCCCACCGGGCTCAGGCACATCTCGCCCATGACCTGGATGACGTACACGCCGACCAGCCACATCAGCGAGACCTTGACGCCCTTGGCCGCGATGGCCGCGGCTCCCGACATGACCACGAAGGAGGCACCGGTCAGCAGCAGGGCCAGGCCGAACTTGAACGGTGTGCTCATGTGCCGGCCGCGCCGCACCCAGAAGGACGCGAACAGCGGGGCCAGGACGATCACGAACAGCGAGGGCAGCGACTGCGTCCAGCTGGCCGGGATGTGCAGGCCGAGCAGGCTCAGGTCGGTCTTCTGGGCGGCGAACATGTTCAGCTCGTTGCCCATCTGGTCGTAGACCAGCCAGAACAGCGTGGCCGCCAGGAAGAGCCAGACGTAGGCGCGCAGCCGGGTCCTCTCGGTGGCCGTGACCTTGGGGCTGCGGTACATCGACAGGAGCACGCCGGCCGGTACGACCACGGCGACGACCGTGAGCACGAAGGTGATGTTGTCGATGCTCAGCGCGTGCGCGGCGACGAGCAGGCCGATCAGGACGGCCGTGAAGACCAGCCCGTACGAGGAGGACGTGCGCACCCTGGCCCGCTCGGCGGGGGTCAGCCGGACCACGGGCTCCTCGCGCAGCTCCCGGGCGAGACGGCGGCCTCCGAGGACGTACTGGACGAGTCCGAGGGCCATGCCGACGGCGGCGGCGCCGAAGCCGAGGTGCCAGTTGACCTCCTCGCCGAGGAAGCCGACGACGAGCGGGGCGATGACCGCGCCGAGGTTGATGCCCATGTAGAAGATCGAGTAGCCGGCGTCGCGGCGCTGGTCGTCCTCGGGGGCGTAGAGGCGGCCGACGAGGGCGGAGATGTTCGGCTTGAGCAGGCCGGTGCCGATGACGATGAGCACCAGGCCGGGCCAGACGAAGGCGGGGTTCGGGACCGCCATCAGGACGTGGCCTGCCATGATCACCACGCCGCCCCACAGGACGGCGCGGCGGGCACCGAGGAAGCGGTCGGCGATCCAGCCGCCGGGCAGCGCCAGCAGCGAGATCATGGCCATGTAGACGCCCTCCACGGCCTCGGCCGTGCCCTGGTGCAGTCCCATGCCGCCGTGGCCGCGGGAGGCCGCGAGGAAGTGCACGAGGATGGCGACCATGCCGTAGAGGCTGAACCGCTCCCACAGCTCGGCGAGGACGAGGGTGGCGAGGCCGCGCGGGTGGCGCCGCTTCGTGCTCCGGGCCGGGCCGCCTGTCTGCATGTCCATCGATGCGTTCACCTGACCAGTGCACCCTCGGGGCGTCCGGGTACGGATCGGTCTTTCGGCCCCTACCGGGGGAAACGAAACGCCCCGGACCGTTGGGCCCGGGGCGTCCGTCCCTCCTCAGAGGTCAGCTCTCAGGGATCCGCGCTCAGAGGTCCGCGAGCGCCAGCCCGGCCTGCGCGGCAGCCGCCTGGACGGTCTGCTCCAGCAGTACGGCGATGGTCATCGGGCCGACGCCGCCCGGTACCGGGGTGATCAGCGAGGCGCGGGCGGCGGCCGACTCGAAGTGGACGTCGCCGACGTTGCCCTCGTTGTAGCCGGCGTCCAGGACGACCGCGCCGGGCTTGATGTCCTCGCCCCGGATGAACTCGGCCTTGCCGACGGCGGCGACCAGCACGTCCGCCTGGCGCACGATCGACGGCAGGTCGACGGTGCGCGAGTGGCAGTAGGTGACGGTGGCGTTCTGCTCCAGGAGCAGCATCCCGGCCGGCTTGCCGAGGATCGCGCTGCGTCCGACCACGACGGCGTGCTTGCCCGTGAGGTCCACGTCGTAGGCGGCGAGCAGGCGCATGATGCCGCCGGGGGTGCAGGAGACGAAGCCCGGCAGCCCGAAGCCCATGGCGGCGAAGGAGTGCATGGTGACCCCGTCGACGTCCTTGCCCGGGGCGATGGCCTCGAAAGCGGCGCGCTCGTCGATGTGGTGCGGGACGGGGTGCTGGAGGAGGATGCCGCTGATCTCGGGGTCCTCGGAGAGCGCGGTGAGGGTGGCCACCAGCTCCTCGGTGGTGGTCGCGGCCGGGAGCTCCACGTGGCGGGAGGTGATCCCGGCCTTGGCGCAACGGTTCTGCTTCATGCGTACGTAGGTCACGGACGCGGGGTCCTCGCCGACCAGCACGGTCGCGAGGCAGGGGGCGGTACCGGTGCGCTCGGTGATCTTCGCGGCGTACGCGGCGGTCTGCTCCGAGATGCGGCGGGCGAGGGCGGTGCCGTCCATCAGCTCGGCAGTGGCGGTCTGGGCAGTCGTCACGGGGTCTCCTGAACGTCGCTGCGGTTCGCGGTAGCGGTTCGCCCAGGCGCGCGGCAGTCGACGTACGAGACGTACGCCGGGCCGCTCCCCGGTGGTGATCCACCCGAACGCCAGTCACGGCCCGCCGCCCACTGTAGTCGACATATCCGGTGGATGACCGGCGCCCGGGCTGGGACGATCCAGACATGACGCGTACTTTCGACCATCTCGTCGCCGAGGCCGAGTCCGTATCCGTGGACGGCTGGGACTTCTCCTGGCTCGACGGCCGCGCCACCGAACAACGCCCCTCCTGGGGCTACCAGCGGCTGCTGGGCGAGCGGCTTGCCCGGGCCCGCGCCGCCCTCGACATCCAGACCGGCGGTGGCGAGGTCCTCGCCGGATCCGGCCCGCTGCCCCCGCTGATGGCGGCCACCGAGTCCTGGCCGCCCAACATCGCCAGGGCGACCCGGCTGCTGCACCCGCTCGGCGCGGTGGTGGTCGCCGACACCGACGAGCCCCCGCTGCCGTTCGGCGACGAGGCCTTCGACCTGGTCACCAGCCGGCATCCGGTGACCATCTGGTGGGACGAGATCGCACGGGTCCTGCAGCCCGGCGGCACGTACCTGTCCCAGCAGGTCGGCCCGGCGAGCGTCTTCGAGCTGGTCGAGTACTTCCTGGGCCCGCAGCCGGAGGAGGTCCGGCGCGGCCGGCACCCCGACGACGCGGTAGCGGACGCCACGAAGGCGGGGCTCGACATCGTCGATCTGCGCTCGGAACGGCTGCGAACGGAGTTCCACGACGTCGGAGCCGTGATCTACTTCCTCCGGAAGGTGATCTGGATGGTGCCCGGCTTCACGGTCGGGCAGTACCGGGACCGGTTGCGCGACCTGCACGAACAGATCGAACGCGAAGGCCCGTTCGTCGGGCACACCGCCCGTTTCCTCATCGAGGCCCGCAAAACGGGCTGATGAAAGGGGCCGACGGAGTCGCGCCGGAATGGTTGCCTCGCCACAGCGTGGCGCAGGTCACTCAATTCAGCGCGTAACGAATCGACTCGGGCATGCGATGAACCGACAGGTGTCCTCGCGCGGCCCCGGAATACAGACCCCCCTCGGGTCTGTTTCCCGAGTTCGCGCGATGATGTCCCGCCCACCCCTTATCTGTTCGCAACGAGAGGCTCCTTGTGTCGCTCAGCCCGTCCCGTACGTTCCCCACGGAGATCGCCGAATCCGAGGCCCTGGTCGCGCTTGTCGAGCGCGGCCGCGAGCAGGGTCACATCAACGGTGACGACGTGCGCCAGGCCTTCGAGGCCGGCCGCATCCCGGTGGACCAGTGGAAGCGGGTCCTGCGCAGCCTGAACCAGGTCCTGGACGAGGAAGGTGTCGCGCTGCACGTCAGCGCCGCGCCCGCCACGAAGGCTGCCGCCAAGAAGCCGCGCAAGGCGGCCGCTGCCCCGGCCCGCACCGCCACCAAGAAGGCTGCCGCCGCGCCGCGCCCCATCGGCGCGCGCAAGACCTCCGCCACCAGCGCTGCCCCGGCCACCGCTGCGGCGATATCCGCTTCGCCGGCCACCGCCGCCGAGGACGAGGCGACGGCCGAGGCCGCCGCCGAGCCGAAGAAGCGGACGGTCAAGAAGGCCACCGCGAAGAAGACCGCCACCAAGAAGACCGCGGCCAAGAAGACCACCGCCAAGGACGGCGACGAGGGCGAGACCCCCGCGGCCGAGGGCGAGGACTGGGCGGCCGAGGACCTCGTCGACGACACCGAGGAGGAGGCCCCCAAGCCCGGCGGCACCCAGGGCTTCGTCCTGTCCGACGACGACGAGGACGACGCCCCGGCGCAGACGGTCATGGTGGCCGGCGCCACGGCCGACCCCGTCAAGGACTACCTCAAGCTCATCGGCAAGGTGCCGCTCCTCAACGCCGAGCAGGAGGTCGAGCTCGCCAAGCGCATCGAGGCGGGCCTGTTCTCCGAGTACAAGCTCGAAGAGGAGGAGGACCACAAGCCCGCCTTCAAGCGCGAGCTGGAGATCCTGGTCGAGGACGGCCGCCGCGCCAAGAACCACCTGCTGGAGGCCAACCTCCGCCTCGTGGTCTCCCTGGCCAAGCGCTACACCGGCCGCGGCATGCTCTTCCTGGACCTGATCCAGGAGGGCAACGTCGGCCTGATCCGCGCCGTGGAGAAGTTCGACTACACCAAGGGCTTCAAGTTCTCCACGTACGCGACCTGGTGGATCCGCCAGGCGATCACGCGTGCCATGGCGGACCAGTCGCGCACCATCCGCATCCCCGTCCACATGGTCGAGATCATCAACAAGCTCGCCCGCGTGCAGCGCCAGATGCTCCAGGACCTCGGCCGGGAGCCCACTCCGGAGGAGCTGGGCAAGGAACTCGACATGACCCCCGAGAAGGTCATCGAGGTCCAGAAGTACGGCCGCGAGCCGATCTCCCTGCACACCCCCCTGGGCGAGGAGGGCGACAGCGAGTTCGGTGACCTCATCGAGGACTCCGAGGCGGTCGTGCCGGCCGACGCCGTGTCGTTCACGTTCCTCCAGGAGCAGCTCCAGTCGATCCTGGGCACGCTCTCCGAGCGCGAGGCGGGCGTGGTCTCCATGCGCTACGGCCTCAACGACGGCCAGCCGAAGACCCTGGACGAGATCGGCCGCGTGTACGGGGTCACCCGTGAGCGCATCCGCCAGATCGAGTCCAAGACCATGTCGAAGCTGCGCCACCCGTCGCGTTCGCAGGTGCTGCGCGACTACCTCGACTAAACCGGTCAGGTCAGTCGGAAGACCGGCCCCTTCGGTGTGAACGGCAGGGAGGCACCCTGCGGAACCAGAAACGCGTGCTCGCGCCGGATCCGCAGGGTGTCGCACTCCCCGTCCGTGATCACCAGTACGGGGGCCCCGGGCGGGAAGTCCTCCGCCCGCTGCAGCAGGTCGATGCCCGGCTGCAGCACGGTCCCGCCGCGCCCCCGCACCCGTACCCGGCCCTGGGCTCGCCCAGCAAGCACGGTCGGCGGCAGATAGCCCGCGTCGTACGGCGCCGCGTCGCAGAACACGACGCGTGCCGCCGGTACGTCGCGGGCTTGCGCGTACGAGGCGATGGCGCCCAGCGCCTTGCCGAGCAGGGCCGCGTTCATGGAACCCGAGGTGTCGAGCACCACCCCGAAGGTGCAGCGGGCGATCTCCTCGGGCGGGAAGTACCGGCCCGCGCGGGGGATGTCCGGAGTGGACGCCTGGCGGCGTGCCGGGCGCGCGTAGGACCGTACGGGCACGGGACGCGGCACGTACTCGTCGAACCAGCGGGCGAGGCGGGCGTCCCACGGCACCGGCGGGTGGGCGAGCGCCCGGATCTCCTGGATCAGCCCGGCGGGCAGCAGCCCGCGCTCCCCGTGCTCGTGCAGGTCGAAGCCCTGGGTCAGGCCGCGCCGGTAGAAGTCGTCCAGGTCGGAGTACGGACCGCTCCCCGGGTGGGGCAGCGGCTCGCCCAGGATGTCCCCCAGGCCCTTGCCGCGCAGGGTCGCGAGGCGTCGCATCCGGCGCAGGTCGGTCGTGATCCGGTCGTAGACCTCCTCGACGGACAGGTCCCGCAGCTCGGGGTCGTACAGCAGCCCCTCGGGCATCTCGCCGACCGCCATCTCCACGAGCCAGCCGTTGACCACGTAGTCGGCGGCCACGTTGTGCAGGTACGGGTCGCGGGCGCCGCGGCGCTCGCCGTGGCGCAGGGCGGCGTGCAGCATCTCGTGGGCCAGGATGAACCGCCATTGCCCGTCCGTGAAGGTGCGCAGCGGGTTGACGTAGATCTCGCCGGCGCTCGCGCTGACGGCGGCGATGGCGATGCCCTCGGCGCGGGCGAGTTCGGCGTCGGCGACGATCCGCAGGCCGCTCGCGAGGCCGCCGAGCAGCGGGTACGAGGAGACGAACCAGTTCAGCGCCCGGTCCCAGGGATGCTGGCGGGCCCGCTCCCCGGTGATCCGGTCGAGGCGGCCGCCCGCGACGTCCATGGCGGCGGAGACGCTGCGGGTCAGGGCGTGCGCGAAGGCGGTCTCCCAGTCGGGGACCTGTGCGTTGCCCCAGCCCGCCCATGCCTTCAGCACCTGGTCGGGGTGGTCCCCGGCGGTGCCGCAGTGCTCGTTGGCCGCCGGGATGCCGTCGCGGCGCCAGCGGGCGGCGAGCTGCTCCTCGTCGCCGCCGGGGTACTCGGCGGGGAGGTGGTCGGGGGCACGGCCCACGGGGAAGGTCAGCAGGAAGCGGTTGACGACGGTGCAGCGGGCGGCGAGGTCGAAGCGGTCGGGCTGCGGCCGGCCCTCGTCCTTGGCGGCGGGGACGTGGCCGAAGCCGAGGTGGAGCAGGGCGTGGGCGATCGTCCAGGCCCATTCCTTCGGCTCGGCGCGCTTGGTGGGGTGGACGTGGATCGTGCCGTTGGAGGTCACGAGGGCCAGGCCGCCGGCCGGTGTGTGCGGGCACTTGGCCTGGCGGCAGACGTCGGCGGTGAGGGCGGCGAGGGCCGGGTTCCGCTTGACCAGGGCGAGGCCTTCGGCGAAGGCCTGCGTGGCGGGGTCGGGCTTGGCCTCCTTGCTGCGCGCGCCGCGGCTCACCGGCGGGCCTCGACCAGGCGGGGCATGTCGCGGGCGGCCTCGATCAGGAACCAGGCGGGCAGGACCGGCAGTCCGTCGGCGTCGTCGGCGATGACGGTCTGGGCGACCTCGACGGAGATCTCGGCGAGCTGCACGAGCAGGGACTTGGCGCGGTAGGCGGTCTGCCGGACGGCGGGCGAGACGTGCTCCCGCTGTGCGGGGAGTTCCTTGACGAGGCGGCCGCGGAAGGCCTCGGCGAGGTAGTACAGCAGGTCGCGGTCGGCGAGGCGGGTGGGCCAGGAGGCGTCGCCCTTGATGATCGCCTCGATGCCGAAGCTGTGGCGGACGATCTTCGCGTAGCCGCAGAAGGAGACGGCGTGCGCGGGGGTGAGGGTGCCGTGGGCGACGACCTTCAGGGTCTGCTCGTCCAGGCCCGGCCCGAAGGAGTGCAGGGCGTCGGAGAGCATGTGCCAGGACCGCGGGGTGGAGAAGGGCTCCTCCGTCTTCGGCGGCTGCGACCACAGGTGGTCGGGGCGGTCGGTGAGGTAGTCGGTGACCCAGGGGTGGATGCCGTGCTCGCCGGCCCAGACCAGCCAGTCCTGCGCGGAGGCCGTCAGGTGCACATGCGTGAGGCGGTTGACGAGCGCCGAGGCGATGGGCCGGGCCAGCGCGTTGTCCGTGGCCCGGTTGCCCGCGCCGATGACGATGGAGCCCGGGGGCAGCTCGTAGGAGCCGATCCGGCGGTCGAGGATCAGCGAGTAGAAGGCCTTCTGGACGTCCGGGCTCGCGGCGTTGAGCTCGTCGAGGAAGAGGCAGTACGGCTCGTCGCGGGCGATGGCCTCGGGCGGGCAGAAGACGGAGCGGCCGTCACGGATCTGGGGTACGCCGATCAGGTCCTCGGGGGCGAGCTGGGTACCGAGGAGGCTGACGCACTCCAGGCCGAGGGAGTCGGCGAACTTCCTTACGAGCGAGGACTTGCCGATGCCGGGCGCCCCCCAGAGGAACACGGGCCGCACGGTGGCGAGGCCGAGGAGCAGTTCGGGAATCTGGGCGGGGGTGACGCTGACGGCAGCCTGCACGGGGTGTCGATGTCCTTATGGTCCGGGATGTGGTGCGCCCAGTGTGGGCGCACCACGGGGCCCCGAGCACCCGGTTTTCCCGTGGCCGGCGGTGTCAGTGCTCCAGCAGGTGCTTGAGCTTCTCCTCGCCCCGCGGCATCTCCTTGCGGACCATGGGCTTGACCATGAGGGGCACGAGGGCCCTGCCCATGCCGTGGCCCTCGAAGTCGACGGACAGGGTGACGCGTGAGCGGGCCCCGCCGTCGAGGGGTTCGATCCTGCCCCGTACGTCCGGGCGGACCGGGCCGTCGATGCCGTGGATGTGCCAGCTCCGCGGCGGGTCGAGTTCCGTGAACTCCATGGTCGTGGGGATCCTCCGCTTGCCGATCTGCCGGGTGACGACGACCTTCGATCCGACGTGGACGGGGAGGTCGCCCATGGGAACGGCGGATACGGCGCTGTCCTGCCACTCCGGCAGGTGCGTCGGGTCCGTGATGTAGGAGTAGACGTCCTCGGGCCTGCGGTCGATGTCGATGCTGTTGCTGATCGCGGACATGGCGACCCCTTAGAGCCCCCCTGGCGGACCTCTCCTTCCAAGCTACCGCGCGGGTCAGGAGGCCGCGCGGTGCCTGCGGGCGGCCATCACGGCGTAGACGAGCACGCCCGCGAAGAGGAACAGCACGCCCTGGTAGACGGCTGCGTAGCCGGATCCCGCGACCAGCCACATCGAGAACGCGAAGGCCAGGCAGGCCAGGACGGCGTCGCGCACGAGCCGGCCGCGCCGGACCTGCTCGGACCGGCCGGAGGCGAGGAAGTAGATCTGCGCGGCGGTGGAGAGCAGGTAGGGGACGGTCGCGGTGAAGGTGGTGACCAGCACCAGGACCTCGAAGACGCCCTCGGAGCCGAGCGTGTAGTTGTAGAGGGTCAGGCCGGAGGCCAGTACGACCGTGACGATGACGCCGACCACCGGGACGCCGCGCCTCTTCGTCCCGAAGGCCTTCGGGAAGAGCCCGTCCTTGGCCGCGGCGTAAGGGGTCTGCGCGCTGAGCAGGGTCCAGCCGTTGAGCGCGCCGACCATCGAGACCACGGCCGCGCAGGCGACGAGCGTGCCGCCCCAGCTGCCGCCGAACATGCCGTTGACGGCGTCGGTGAAGGGGGCCGTGGAGGTGACCAGCTCCTCGTGCGCGACCAGGCCGAACACGGAGACGGTGCCCAGCAGGTAGACGGCGGCCGCGCCGACCGTGCCCAGGACGGTGGCCCGGCCGACGTTGCGGGCCGGGTCGCGGACCTCGCCCGCGCTGACGGCGGCCGATTCGACGCCGAGGTAGCTGAACAGCAGGATCGCGGCGGCGGCGGAGACGGCGCCGACCGCGCTCTGGTCGGTGGCCCGGAAGGGGCCGAGGTTGGCCGGGTCGAAGAAGAACAGCCCGCCCACGGCGACGAGCAGCAGGGGCGCGAACTTCAGGACGGTGGAGATCAGTTGCACCGCGCCGACGTAGCGCGTGCCGGCCAGGTTGGCCAGCGCGGGCAGCCACTGCACGGTGAGGGCGGCCAGGCACATGGACCACTTGTGCTCCCCCACGGCCGGGAAGAGCACGCCGAGGTAGCCGACGGACGCGACGGCGAGGGCGGCGTTGGAGACCCAGGTGGTGATCCAGTAGCTCCAGGCCGCGAGGAAGCCCGCGAAGTCGCCGAACGCGGCGCGGGCGTACACGTACGGGCCGCCGGTCTGCGGGTGGCGTTCGGCGAGCCGTCCGAAGACCAGGGCGAGGGCGACGGCGCCGAGGGTGAGCACGGCGAAGGCGACGAGGCTGACGGTGCCGAAGGGCGCCACCGAGGCGGGCAGCAGGAAGATGCCGCCGCCGATGATGTTGCCCATGACCAGGCAGGTCGCGACGGGCAGGCCGAAGCGGCGGGCGTGCGGGCTGCCCTGCGGGGCGGGCTCGGCGGTTCCGCGGGAGTCGGCGGCCCCCTGGGTAGCGGCGGCACCCTGGGTATCGGTCGCGGTGGGCGGGGCTTCGGTGCTGGTCATCGGTGGTGCGCCTCGGGGTGTCTCACATGGTGGGCAGGTCAGCACATGGTTGACCAGCGCAAAGGCGGTACCAAATCAGCGGGTTTCGTCCCGTTGCAGGTCCCCTGCGGAAGGAAGGATTCCGTCCGTGGCGCCCTCCGGCCGGGAATCCTCCACCGGGCCGGCGCCGACCCGCACGCCCGGCCGCGGCCCGATCGGCACCTGCGGCCCGTCCGCCTCGCGGAGCCAGCGCCGCAGCACCGCGTGCACCGCCTCCGCGCCGACCAGCCCGGCGCCCGCCTCCTCCGGCTCCGGCTCCGGGCGCGGCTCCGACAGCTCGGTCGGCCACATCAGGAACGCGTGCCCCTGCTCCCCGCCGAGGCCGCCGTGCGAGCCGATCTGCTCCTCGAAGGCGTGCACCGTGCCCGTGTCCGGGTCGTACGCGGAGTTCACCATGATGTCGGCCACGTGCGGGAAGGAGTCGGTCCGGCGCACGGCCCGCGCCGCGCCCGGCCCGAACCTCGCCAGCGCCGCCTCCGCCTCGCCGGGTACGTCCAGCCGCGCCGCGGCCCCGCCGGGCCCCAGCACCACGCCGTCCACCAGCAGGAACCCGATCCCGGGGTGGTTGGCCAGGGTCGCCAGCAGGGCCGGGTGCGCGCGCTCGATCCGCTCCCGCGAAGCCCGGCCCGGCAGGTTCGGGAAGGAGATCAGCCCGAGGTTGCCCGAGGCCAGCACCACCGGGTCCGGGCCGGCTCCGGGGCGGGCCTCCTCGCCCTCCTCCTCGACCGGCCGGTGCAGGGCGGCCCGTACGGCGGCGCGCGCCTCGGCCCCGCTGTGGGTCCGGCCGGCCCGGCGGGACACCGGCAGCCCGCAGCCCGCGCGGACCAGGTCCTTCAGGGTCAGCCCGTAGCGGCCGAGGAAGGTCTCCCCGGGGCTCTGGCCGTGGTCGGACAGCAGCACGATCCGGTACTCCCGCGGCGCGTGCTCGGCGACCCGCGCGATGAGGGCGAGGCTCCGGTCGAGGCGGGCGAGGACCTGGTCGGTGTCCCGGCCGCGCGGGCCCGAGTGGTGGGCGACCTCGTCGTAGGCGACCAGGTCCGCGTACACGGCGGCGCGCCCGGCGAGCATGTCGCCGATCACCGCCGCGACCACGACGTCGCGCTCCACCACGGTCGCGAAGGCCCGGATCATCGGGTAGAGGCCGCCCCGCGACACGCGCGGAGCGTCCCCGCGCAGCCGGGCCCGTACCGACTGGCCGATCTCGCGGCCCACTTCGGCGGTGAAGGAGAGCGCGGTGCGCACCGCGTTGGCCGGGTCGGAGAAGTACGCGAAGTAGCCCGCGCGGGAGCGGTTGGCCCGGCCGCGGCGGGCGGAGACCGAGAGCACCAGGGCCAGCTGGTCGGCGCCGCCGCTGAAGAGGTTGCCGCGGCTGGCCCCGTCGAGGGTGAGCAGCCCGCCGTCCCCGGTGCGCGCGACGGCCCGCCGCTGGAGTTCGGCGGCGCTGGTGGGACGGTTGCAGACCACCACCTCGCCGGTGTCCTTCTCGTACCAGCGGAACGCCGGGACGTCGAAGTTGGAGCCGTGCAGGATGCCGAGCTGGCTGGCTCCGGTCTGGCTGGACCAGTCCGTGTGCCAGGGCGTGATGCGGTGGCTGCGCTCCAGCCACTCGGCGACCGTCGGCATCACACCGCCGTCGGCGGCCCGGCGCAGCACGTCGTGGCCGACGCCGTCGAGCTGGATGAAGATCATGCCGGGCGCCGTCTCGTCCGCGCCGGGGGCGCCCTGCCGGCGCTGCCTGCGGCGCCTGCGGTCGGCCAGCCGGTAGAGCCGGCGCCGGTAGGCCCCGTCGTCGCGTACGGCCAGCGCGGTCGAGGTCGCCGAGGCGACGGCGGACATCACCGCGGCGACCACCACGGCGGTCTCGGGGGCCGCTTCGCCGCGCCCGGCGGGGATCAGGTTGAGCGCGATCAGCAGCAGCGAGCCGTTGAGGAAGAAGACGAGCAGCCCGAGCACCAGGGCGGGCACCAGCAGCAGGGCCCGTACGAGCACCGGCCAGACCAGCGCGCTCAGCAGCCCGAAGGCGCCGGCGCCCCAGGCGGCGGTCAGCGCGATCCGCGTGATGCTGTCGCCGTCGGCGGACTCCAGCCGGAAGTCGGGCAGGATCCCCGCCAGGGCGAGCATGGTGAGGGTGGACACCGCCCATACGAGGATCACCCGCACCAGGGCGCTGCCCGTCTTCCGCCACCGGCCGCCTCGCAACACGCCTTACCCGCCTCACCACTGTGGCCCGCGCAGGTGCCCGCGAGCCCCCGTCCCTGCTCCCAGGCTCGCACAGCCCGGCGCACCGGGCCGGGTGACACGGGTGGCGTACGTTCGTGCGCGGGGGCGGGCCCGGCCGGGCCGGGGCGCTGCTCGGGCCCGCACGAGGGGGTTACGTGCCGTCGTAGCCGGCGGTCGGCATGGAGAGCCGGCGGTGCACCTCGGCCTTCATCGCGGAGGTGTAGCGCGGCTCGTCGAGCCCGGCCGTCTCCAGCCGTACGCCGCGCCGCTCGCACTCCGCGGTGAACTCCTCGACGGAGCGCAGCGCGCGGGCCAGCACGCGGTGGTTGGGGGTGACGAACAGGTCGACCTGTCCGGCGTCGACGTCGGACCACAGTCCGCAGTGGTCGGGGCGCAGCCCGTAGACCAGCAGTTGCCTCGTCACGACGTAGCCGCGGTCGGCGGCCCAGCGGGCGCACATGGCGTGCTGGGTCCGGGTGTCCACGGCGAACGGGTCGGCGTCGAGGTCTTCGAGCGGGGCCAGGCTGGCGATCGCGGCCACGCGCAGCTCATCCATGTCGCCCGACCCTACTCCGATCCGCGGCCCGGGAGGAGGGTCCGCCGGGTTCCGGTTCCAGGCGGACGGAAGGGGCAGCCTTTAGGCTCGGGAGATCCGGCACGTGCGAGAGGGACGTGCGAGAGGGAGGGGAGGCCGGTGCCGGTGGAGCTCACCTGGTGGGGCCATGCCACGTGCACGGTCGAGGACTCCGGGGTCCGGGTGCTGACGGACCCGCTGTTCGCGCGGCGGCTGGCGCACCTGCGGCGGCGGCGCGGGGCGGTGCCCCCGGCGCAGGCGGCCGTGGCGGACGTGGTGCTGGTGTCGCACCTGCACGCGGACCACCTGCACCTGCCGTCGCTGGCGCGCCTCGCGCCCGGGACCCGGCTGGTGGTGCCGCGCGGAGCGCGCCGGGCCGTGCCGGGGCTGGCGCGGCTCGCGCGGGTGCGCGCCTTCGCCGTCACGGAGGTGGCGGCGGGCGAGGAGATCGCCGTACGGGAGGACGCGGGCGCCGGCGTACGGGTACGGGCGGTCGGCGCGCGGCACGACGGGCGGCGGCTGCCGTTCGGGCCGCACCTCGCGCCGGCGCTCGGCTACGTGGTGCAGGGCTCGGCGCGGACCTACTTCGCCGGGGACACCGGGCTGTTCGACACGATGGCCGAGGAGGTCGGGCCGGTGGACGTGGCACTGCTGCCGGTCGGCGGCTGGGGGCCGCACCTGGGGCCGGGTCACTTGGACGCGGGGCGGGCGGCGCAGGCGCTGGCCGAGCTGGCCCCGGCGGCGGCGGTGCCCGTGCACTACGGGACGTACTGGCCGATCGGGATGGACGCGGTGCGGCCGCACGAATTCCACGCGCCGGGCGAGGAGTTCGCGCGGTTCGCCCGGCAGCTGGCGCCGAAGGTGACAGTACGGGTGCCCGCGCACGGGGAGCGGGTGCGGCTTCCGTGACCCTGCTCGACCTCGCGGCGGCGGCCGGTCAGGTCACGCCGGAGACGACCCAACAGGCCGTCGGCTACCCGGCGCTGTTCGTGCTGGTGGCGCTCGGGGCGCTGGTGCCGGTGATCCCGACGGGGGCGCTGGTGAGTTCGGCCGCGGTGGTGGCGTTCCATCAGCAGTCGCTGCCGTTCGGGCTGTTGCTGGTGTTCGGGGTGGCGGCGCTGGCGGCGTTCACCGGGGACGTCGCGCTGTACTGGCTCGGACAGCGCGGGATCCGCTCGCGCGGTGGCTCGCGCTGGCTGGAGGCCCTGCGCGGCCGGGCCACGCCGGAGCGGCTGGAGCAGGCGCAGACGCGGCTGGACGAGCACGGCGTACTGGTCCTGGTGGTCTCCCGCCTGGTCCCGGCGGGCCGGATCCCCGTGATGCTGGCCTGCCTGCTGGCGGAGCTTCCGCTGCGCCGCTTCGCCCGGGGCGACGCCCCCGCGTGCCTCGCCTGGGCGGCGACGTACGGCCTGATCGGGATCCTCGGCGGCTCGCTCTTCTCGGAGCCCTGGAAGGGCGTGGCCCTGGCGGTCGCCCTGACCCTGCTGATCAGCGCGGCCCCCTCCCTGCTGCGCCGGCTGCGCGGGGAGCCCGCGTCGCACGGCGAGGCTCCGTGACCGGCTGCCGGGGCGGGGCCGTCACAGGGTGCGGGAGGCGCCGATCGGGAGGTCCCAGAGGTCTTCGCGGGGCAGGCCGGCGCGGGTCCAGGCCTCCAGGGTGCGGTGCAGGGGTTCCATGACCGGTTCGGCGGAGAGGGCGAAGGTGGCCCAGTGCATCGGGGCCATCCGGCGGGCGCCGAGGTCGAGGCAGGCCTGGACGGCCTCCTCCGGGTCGGCGTGGACGTCGCGCAGCCACCAGCGCGGGGCGTAGGCGCCGATCGGGAGCAGTGCCAGGTCGATGCCGGGGTGGCGGCGGCCGATCTCGGCGAACCAGTGGCCGTAGCCGGTGTCCCCCGCGAAGTACACCTTCCTCGGGGCCGCGGCCCGGGCCTCGCTCAGCATCCAGCCGCCCCACAGGGTGCGGCAGGCGTCGAGCAGGGACCGCTTCGACCAGTGGTGCGCGGGGACGAACTCGAAGCGTACGCCGCCCAGTTCGGCCGCCTCCCACCAGTCGAGCTCGGTCACCCGGGTGAAGCCGCGGCGGCGGCACCAGCGGCCCAGGCCGGCGGGGACGAAGAGGGCCGTGTGGCGGGGCAGCCGCTTCAGGGTCGGCGCGTCGAGGTGGTCGTAGTGGTTGTGGCTGATCACCACGGCGTCCACCGGCGGCAGTTCCTCCCACGGCACCCCGACGGGGGTCATCCGCGCGGGGGTGCCGAGGATCCGCCGGGACCAGACGGGGTCGGTCAGTACGGTCAGACCGCCGACCCGCAGGACCCAGCTGGCGTGTCCCGCCCAGGTGGCGCAGACCGTCCCGGGGCCGGCCGGGGGCAGCGGGGCGGGTGCGTACGGCAGGTCGGGGATGCCGCGCAGCCCGTCGGGCCCGGGCCGGAAGGCGCCCTCTCGGGCGAGCCGGGCGAAGGCGCGCAGGCCCGGCAGCGGTGTGGTCAGCCGGTCCGCGAACGAGCGGGGCCACGCCCGGTGTTCCCCGAGCGGGCGCGGGGGCGCGGGCCGGGCCGGGGGCGGCTGCGGGGCCCGGGGCGCGGGCCGCGCCACGGGGCGCGGGGACACGGCGGGGCGCAGCACTTCCGAGGAGGCGGTCGTATCCGTCTGATCCCTCATCAAGAAGTCTCCGTCCACGTCGGGTGCGGCGGGTGCGGCGGGTGCGGCGGCTGCTGTGGGTGCGGCGGGTTCATCGGGTCCGGGCGGTCATGCGAGTCCGGCGAGGACCGCTCGGAGGTGGTCCAGGGAGCTCCGTACGTGCGGGAGCCCCAGCGGGTCGGGGGCGGCGAGCGCGGCCAGCCGCTCCTGCGGGGTGGCGCCGAGCAGCGGCCCGGTCGACAGCCGGACGCGCAGGGCGACGGGTTCGTCGGCGAACCGCTGGCCGCCCGGGGTGGGCGCCCCCAGCCGGCCGCCGAGCCAGTCCTCCAGCTCCATGGCGTCGCCGACCCCGTGCCGGGCGAGGCCCGCGCGCAGCGGGGTGAGGTCGGCGTAGAGGTGCCGTCCGGCCTGCGGGGGCCGGGCGAGCGCTCCGACGGCCAGCAGTTCCCGGTGGGCGGCGGCGGCCACGGCGCCGTGCAGGGCGGCGGCCGCGCGGGCGCGTGCGGCGACGGCCTCGGGCTCGTCCAGGGCGTACGCGGCGGCCCCGGCGACGGGTCCCGCGACGAACGCACCGGTGGCGGTCAGGACATCGAGGGTGCGGGCGCGCAGCCAGGTGCCCCGCGCGGTGTCGGGGAAGCGGACCACGGCGGCGGGCCAGCCGGCGGGCAGCAGGGCGCCGGCCAGGTCGACGAGCACGGCGGCCGCGTCGGGCAGCATCTCGGCGGGGCTGAGGACGAGGGTGTCGCGCGGGCGGTGCACGGTGTCACGCCAGCTCTCGTCGCTGACGACGAACAGCCCGGCGTCGGCGGCGGCCTCGCAGGCCTCCCGCAGCAGTTCGGGCGGCGGCACGGTGGCCGTCGGGTCGTCGGCGACGGAGAGCAGCAGGATGCGCGGGTCGCCGCCCTCGGCGCGCACCCGCCGTACGGTCTCCAGCAGGGCGTACGGGTCGGGTACGCCGCCGCACTCCGCCGGGGTCGGCACGTGGTAGGCCCGCCGCCCCAGCAGCCGGACCTGCGGGGTCCACCAGGCGGGGCAGGGCCGGGGCAGCATGACGTCGCCGCCGTACGCGCCGATGAGCGCGAGCAGCAGGGCGGCGGGTCCGGGTCCGGCGGCCACGTTCTCGGGTGCGGTCGGCAGTCCGCGGCGCCCCCAGTGGCGGCAGGCCGCCTCGCGCACCGGCTCTCCGCCGCCCGCGGGCTCGGGGGCGGCGCGTCCGGCGGCCGCGGCGAGTACGGCGGTGAGTTCGGGGAGCACGGGCAGGCCGGGCTGGGGGGCGGGCGGACCGTAGCGGACCGGACCACGGCCCTCGGCCGTCGTGCGCTGCATCCCCGCCACCTCTTTCCGCCCGTGCACGGGCCTCGCTCGCACCAACCCTGCCTTTATACGATTATTCGGGTGAATCTGCCCGTTGTGCCCCTCCACTCCTGCGCGGTGGGCGGCGGTCAGCCCCGCCTGCCGACGAGGGCGAGCAGCCGGGTCTGGGCGTTCGCGCCCGCCGGGATCTCCAGCGGCGGGTCGTAGGCCCCGCTCGCGGCGAGTCCGTCGGCGTACGGCATGACCTCCTTGATGGAGAACTCGACCAGGGCTTCGGGCAGCCGGTCGTCGGCGCCGATGGCCCGGGCGAGGTCCCAGGTGTGCACGACGCAGTCGGCGGTCAGCTCCGAGCAGTACGCCGAACCGAGCGCGGGCCCGTACGAGAGGCGCACGGTGCGGTCCAGCGCGCCGGGCGCGGTGAAGGCCGCGTGCGCGGCGGCCGCGGCCCGCTCCCAGGCGGCGGCCGGGTCCTCGCCGAGCACGTCGCCGGAGAGCTCCTCGCCGATGTCCTCGACGGTGCGGCCGTCCGTGACCAGCGGCGGGATCCAGAGCTGCTCGCCCGTCACGTGGTTGACGAGCTCCCGTACGTTCCACTCCGTGCACGGGGTCGGTGCGCCCCACTGGTCGTCCGCGATGGCGCGCACGTGCTCGCCGAAGAGCCGCAGCGCCTCGGCGTGCTGTTCGAGCAGCGTGTCCGGCATGGGTCCCACCGTCCTTCGCCATGGGGGTCCGCCCCCTGGGCCCCACTGTCCTCGCACCTGCTCGGCCCTGCCACCGCCCCGGTACCGACCTACCCAATCCCCATGCCGCACACGGATGGTGTCCACATGTCAAAACACATATCTCAGAGTCCGAACTGATCCTCTACGTTGGTGGCAACGCTTCGACCACGCTTCGACGAAGAGGAGTCGCTCCCGTGAACGCCATGAACGCGAACGCCGTGAACGCCATCAATGCCGGCGCCCCGAAGGAGACCGCGGTCTACACCCACGGCCACCACGACTCGGTCCTGCGTTCGCACCGCTGGCGCACCGCCGCGAACTCGGCCGCCTACCTGATCGGCGAGCTGCGGCCGGGGATGTCCGTCCTGGACGTGGGCTGCGGCCCCGGCACGATCACCGCGGACCTGGCGGAGCTGGTCGGTCCGACGGGGCAGGTCACCGCCGTGGACGCGGCGCCCGACGTACTGACCCAGGCGGACGCGTACGCGAAGGAGCGCGGCCTGGCGAACGTCCGGTTCGCCACGGCGGACGTGCACGCACTGGACTTCCCGGACGACTCCTTCGACGTGGTCCACGCCCACCAGGTGCTCCAGCACGTGGGCGACCCGGTACGGGCCCTGCGGGAGATGCGCCGCGTGTGCCGGCCGGGCGGGATCGTGGCCGCCCGGGACGCGGACTACGCGGCGATGACCTGGTACCCGGCGACCCCGGGGCTGGAGGAATGGCAGGCCCTGTACCGACGGGTCGCCCGCACGAACGGCGGCGAGCCCGACGCCGGACGCCGCCTGCGCGCATGGGCCCGGGCGGCGGGCTTCACGGACATCGCGTCCTCGGCGACGGCCTGGTGCTACGCGACCGCCGAGGAGACGGCCTGGTGGTCCGAACTGTGGGCGGACCGCACGACCGCCTCCGCGTACGCCGACATCGCGACCCGGGGCGGTCACGCGACCGCCCCGGAGCTCGCGGCCGTCGCGGAGGCCTGGCGCAGCTGGGGCTCCTCCCCGGACGCCTGGTTCTCGGTCCTGAACGGCGAGATCCTGGCCCGGGCCTGACCCCGGCCGGGGGCCTGACCCCGGCCGGGGGCCGGGCTCCCGGCCACACCGCGGGCCCGGCTCAGACCGGCGGGCGCATACGGAAGTTGTAGCGCGGCGGGAGCGGGCGGTCGGTGAGGGCGGCCCAGACCTCGGACAGGGTCTCGTCGCCCTCGCGGAGGTCCGGGAGCTCGAAGCCGTCCTCGAAGACCCGCCGGGCCGCGACCACATGCCCCTCCGCCGCCAGCAGGCGGGCGGCCAGCAGGCGGAAGCGGCCCTGGTCGCGCAGCGCCGGGCGGAGCCGGTCCCACACGGACCGCGCCTGGGCCAGGCGACCGGCGGCCAGCAGCGCCGCCATCGCCTCCCGCCCCAGCGCGGACTCGGCGGCCAGCCACTCGGCGCTGCCCCGGCTCTCCTGCGCCAGGTCCTCGAACGCCTCGGCGTAGCGGTCCGCCGCCCGCCCCCGGTCGCCCGCCAGCTCGTCGGCCGCCGCCAGGCACCTCAGCAGCGGCCACCGCGACGGCGCCAGCGCCAGCCCGCGCTCCCAGCTGCGTACCGCCTGCGCCACATCACCCGCACGCCACTGCGCGACCCCGAGGTGGTACTCGGTGAGCGGGTCGGCCCGGGCGGTCTCCAGCATGTCCCGCCAGTGCGGGGCCACCAGGCCCGGTCCCGGCGGAGCCGCCCGCCGCGGGGCCGGGAAAACGCCGGTGCGCCACAGCTCCAGCCACGGGGCCTGGGCGTCGCCCAGCGTGGATTCCGGGAAGGGCGTGCCCGGCAGCTTGAAACCCCCGCAGAGCACCTCCAGCGCACCCCAGCCCGAACCGGTCGCCAGCCGCTCCCCCGGTTCGGTGTCGGCGCACCCGCGCCACGCCTCGTACGCCTCCTCGACCCGCACCCGCGGCAGGGCCGCCGCCAGCGCCGCCTCCGCCGAGGCCCGCGCCGCCGCCCAGTCGCTCCCGTGCACCGCCGAGGCGTCGGCCGACAGCGGCCCGTACGCCTCCAGCCAGCTGAACTCCGCCCCGGCGTCGAGCCGTACGTGCTCCAGCTGGGTGCGGGCGAGGCCCGCCTGGATCTCCGCGTACCCGCCGGTCCCCGGCTGCGTCAGCCACTCCTGCCAGCGCCGCCCGCCCTCGCCCGCGCCCCACACGAAGAGCTTGCGGCCGCGCAGCCGGGCCGTCGAGGTCTGCACGAGGCCCCGGCCTTCCGCGTCGAGGGAGGCGATCCAGGGCCGGTCCCCGTCGCGGACCTCGTAGAAGAAGTCGGCCGGGTACTCGCTGCGCAGCGGGTACGTGCGGTCCGCGCCCTCCCACTGCGGTACGGGGATGCGCCGCAGCGAGCGCTCGTAGCCGAAGTGCCAGGCCTCCTCGGCCGGGGCCAGCACCCGGGTTCCCGCGTCCTCCGGTACGGCGATGTTGGACCACCAGTACACGGGCGCGGGCCGCTCGTGCGGGTTGCGCACGCGGACCGCGACGTAGAGGAACTCCGAGTCCCCGGGCAGCCACAGGTCCACCTGGAACGGCAGGTCGCGCAGCCGCTCCCACTCCCACAGCCGGACCATCGCTCCCCCGTCGGGCGCCGGGACGAGCGCGGCGTGCACGGGGGCGCAGGAGAGGGTGGTGTGGCCGGTGGCGCCGATGTTCCACTCGATGCCGCCGGAGAACCAGGCGCCGTTGAGGGCGAAGTTGGCCGGCTGGAACACCGGGTTTCGGTACAGCAGTTCACGCCCGGTGGGCAGGTGGACGAGCGAGTGGATCCGGCCGCCGAGACCGGGCAGCACGGTGACCCGCAGGTGCTCGTTCTCGATGACGATCGAGTCGAACTCCCGCTCCGTCCGCTGACGTTGGTAGCCGTCCAACTCCCGGACGGGCAGCAGCGAGCGCAGCGGCTCGTACCCGATCTGGCGGGCCATGTCGCGCGGCAGCCCTTCGCGCGACCGCTCGTCCAGTGCGTGCGGCCCGTCGGGCGCGCGGAGGGCGGGCAGCGGGTTCTCGGGCCCCAACGGGGCTGCGGGGAGGGTCAGCAGGGCACGTCGGACGGTGGTGGCCATGAAGGCATGGAACACGCAGCGACGGCCGCTGCACAGGGCTTTCGCGGATCACCACCGGTCAGGATTACGCAAAGATGGTCCATCATGGCGGACATGACCACTACGACCAATGCGACGAGCCCCCATGACAGCGCCGGCCCGGCCCCAGCCCGCAGGGCCGGCCTGCTCCAAGGAGCCGACGCCGAGCAGCGGTTCACCGGCCCCGCGACCGGCGACGAGCGTGCGCTGATCACCGGCATGCTGGCCGCCCAGCGCACGACGCTGCTGCTCAAGTGCTCCGACCTGGAGCCGGAGTTACTGTCCCGGCAGGCCGTCGACCCCTCGACCCTGACACTGCTCGGCCTGGTCCGCCACCTCGCCGACGCGGAGCGCCGCTGGTTCCGGCAGGTGCTGGCCGGGGAGGACGCGCCGGCGCTGTTCTTCTCGGAGGCCGAGCCCGACGGCGACTTCGACGTCGCGGCGCTCTCCCCGCGGGAGGTCGCCGAGTCCTGGGAGGCCTGGCGCGGCGAAGTGGCCTTCGCGGAGCGGTTCACCGCCGAGGCCCCCGACCTGGACGTCGAGGCCGATGACGAGTGGCGCGGCCGGGTGTCGCTGCGCTGGGTCCTGATCCACATGATCGAGGAGTACGCACGGCACAACGGACACGCCGACCTGCTCCGGGAGCGGATCGACGGCGCGACCGGCATGTGACGACGGCCTCCGGCGGGGGCGTTCGCCTAGAACCGTCAGACATCCCCTAGGCGAACGCTCCCGCCACCAGGTCTCCGAGGAGCGCCGCCGCGCGGCCGTCCGGATCCAGGTCCGGGTCGTAGACGGTGACGTTGAGCCCCACGCAGCGCGGCGAACGCACCAGCACCCCGAGCAGTTCGGCGAGTTCGTCGGGGACCAGCCCGCCCGGGTCCGGGCTGTCCACGGCCGGCATCACGCTCGGGTCCAGCACGTCGGCGTCGAGGTGGACCCAGAACCCGGCCGTCGTCGGCGGGTGCAGCCCGTCCAGGGCCGTGCGCGCCACCGGCCCGGCGCCGCGGTCGCGGATCGCCCCGACCGTGGCGGCGAAGAACCCGGCCGCGCGCAGCTCCTTGAGGTCGGGGTCCCCGTCGCGCAGTCCGAAGAGCCGTACGTCCTCGTCCCGCAGGTACGGGGAGAGCCCCTCCAGGTCGGCGAGGCCTGCCTGGCCGCGCCCGGTGGACAGGGCGAGCTCCTCGCCGCCGGCCGCGCCGACGGGCCCGTTGACCTCGGTGTTCCCGGGGTGGCGGAAGTCGGCCGAGCCGTCGATGGCGGCCAGCCCGTACCGCCCGAGCCGCCGCATGGCGAGGGCCGCGCCGAGCTGGATCGAGCAGTCGCCGCCCAGTACGACGGGGAACTCCCCGGCCCGCAGGTGCTTCTCGATCCGGTCGGCGAGGGTCACGGTGTACGCGGCGATCGCGTCGGCGTGGAACACGCCGTCGCCCTCCCGCCAGTCTCCGCGGTCGTAGCGCGGCGGGACGACGACCCCGCCCTCGCGGGCGCCGAGCCGGGCCAGCAGGCCCTGTTCGCGCAGGGCGCCCGCCAGCTTGTAGACGCCGGGTACGGTGCCGGGTGCGGGCGGCCGCAGGCCGAGGTTGGACGGGGCATCGAGGAGTACGAGGCTTCTCATGCCCTCATCCTGTGGGATGGGCGCGCCGCGGGCCCGTCATTTCGGTCATGCCGCCGCGGCAGCCGTGACGGCCCAGCGTTCGTGGTCCCGCCAGGCGCCGTCGACGTACAGGAAGTCCGGGGAGAGCCCCTCCAGCCGGAAGCCGCGCCCCCTGACCAGGGCGATCGAGGCGGCGTTGCCCGGCTGGATGTTCGCCTCCAGCCGGTGCAGCCCGAGTTCGCCGAAGGCGTGGCCGAGGACCAGGTCCAGCGCCTCTCCCAGCAGCCCCCGGCCGGCGGCGTGCGCGAAGGCGCCGTAGCCGAGTGCGCCGCACTGGAAGGCGCCGCGCACGATGTTGTTGATGTTGACGAAGCCGGCGATGGCCCCGGTCGCCAGCTCGCAGACGAGGAACCCGGCGCGGCCGCCGTCACCGTCGGTGGCGCTCAGCCGGGCCGCATACGGCTCGTACTCGTCGATGGTGGAGGGCGGGAACAGCCACGGCCGGTGCAGCTCTCGGCTCTCGCGCGCGCGGGCCGTGAACTCGGCGCCGTCGGCGAGCCGGTAGGGGCGCAGGCCGACGCGCGCCCCCGCGGCGAGGTACGTGGAAAAGGTCATCGGCCCAGGTTAGGGCGTGTGGCATCATCCCCGGTGTGATCATCACCCCGGACATCCAGGAACTCCTGCTCGCGGCGGCGCGCAACAACGCCGAGTGGTGCGACGCGGTCTGCCGCGGCCACGACCTGCGGCCCGAGTTCGCCCCGGACGCCTGGACCAGCGCCCGGCGCACGCCGCCGTACTACCCCGACGCCGTGTCCCTCACCCCGGACGCCTCGGCGGACGCGGTCGTCGCCGCGGTCGACACCGGTTCGCCTGGGTGCTCGGTCAAGGACAGCTTCGCCACGCTCGACCTGGCCCCGGCCGGCTTCGAGGTGCTCTTCGAGGCGCAGTGGATCCACCGTCCGGCCGCCGCGGGAGCCGTCGCGGCCGCGGACTCCCGTCTGGAGTGGTCCGAGATCGCGGGCGCCGAGGAGTTGGAGGCCTGGGAGGCCGCCTGGGACGGCGAGGAGTGCACAGGGCTGTTCCGCCCGTCCCTGCTCGGCGAGGACATCGTCTTCCTGGCGGGCCGCGCCGGGGGCCGGATCGTCGCGGGAGCCGTCGCGAGCACCGGCGGCGGCGTGGTGGGCGTGTCCAACCTGTTCGCCCAGGACGACGCCGACACCGACGCCGCCTGGGCGGGGACCCTGGCCGAGATCGCCGTCCGCTGGCCGGAGCTGCCCGTCGTGGGTTACGAGAGCGGGGACGACCTGGACGCCGCCGTCCGCGCCGGGTTCGCCCCGATCGGTCCGCTCCGCGTCTGGCTGCACACCGCCTGACGCTGGCCTGGGCCGTCAGGCCCGCAGGTCCAGCCGCGGGACGTCCGTCCGCTCGATGCCGAACACCTGGGCGTACAGCGACAGTTCCGCCTCCAGCGCCCGGACCATCGTCTCGGCCCGCCGAAAGCCGTGGCCCTCGCCCTCGAAGGCGACGTACGCGTGCGGCACCGGGCGTCCGCGCATGGCGGCGAGGAGGCGCTCCGCCTGGGCCGGCGGGCAGACCGGGTCGTCGAGGCCCTGGAGCAGCACGAACGGCGCGGTGATCCGGTCGGCGCGGGCCACCGGTGAGCGTTCGCGGCAGAGCCGCGGCAGGGTCTGCGGCGGCCCGGCCAGGCCCTCGACGTAGCGGGACTCCAGGTCGTGGGTCTCCTCCGCGAAACCGAGCAGGTCCAGCACCGGGTAGATGACCGCCGCGCAGGCGTACAGGTCGGTGGCGGCCAGCGAGGCCGCCGCCGTCCAGCCCCCGGCGCTGGCGCCCCGGATCGCGAGCCGGGCGGGGTCCGCGGTGCCCTCGGCGGCCAGGGCCCGGGCCACCGCCGCGCAGTCCTCGACGTCGACCACGCCCCACTGCTCGCGCAGCCGCTCCCGGTAGGCGCGCCCGTAGCCGGTGGAGCCGCCGTAGTTCACCTCGACCACGCCGATGCCGCGCGAGGTGAAGTACGCGATGTGCAGGTCCAGTACGGGCGGCACGTGGTCGGTGGGCCCGCCGTGCGCCCACACCACGTACGGGGGCAGCTCGTCGGCCGGGGCCGGGCGGGCCGGGTGGTGCGGCGGGTAGACGTGCGCGTGGATCTCCCGGTCGGCGGGGCCGAGGAACGTCCGGCTCTGCGGCTCCGGGTAGTACGCGGGGTCCACCGGGTCCACCCCCGCGGACCCGATCACCCGGGCCAGGCCGGTGGCGGTGTCCAGCTCGACCACCTCGTAGGCGCTGCGGGGGCTCGCGGCGACCCCGTAGACCCGGCCGCCACTGACGGCGAGGGTGGGCTGCCAGGCCGTCCACGGCCCGGCCGCGTCCACCAGGTCGCCGCTCTCCGGGTCGAGCACGCCGAGCACCGAGGAGCCCTGGCCGTGCAGGACGGCGACGAGTCCGCCGGGGAGCGGCGCGAGCCAGCGCAGCCCCGGCTTCCACAGCGGGCCGCCGAACTCCTCTTCGCGCGGGCACAGGTTGACCGCCCGGCCCGTCGCGGGATCGACCCGGTACGGGTTCCACCAGCCGCCGCGGTCGCTCACCGCGAGGAGGGTTCCGCCGGTGGTCCACTCCACCTGGGCGATGGATTCCTCGGGGCCGCCGAGCACGGTACGGGCCTGCGCGAGCCGGCCGTCGGGCGTGACCTCGGCGATCCTCAACTCGGTGCCGTCCCAGGGCATTCGGGGGTGGTCCCACACCAGCCAGGCGGCCCGCTGCCCGTCCGGCGACAGCCGCGGCCCGGTGGTGAACCGGTACCGGTCGTCGGTCAACTCCCGTACGAGGGACCGATCCCCGGCCGCCGACCCGTCCAGCGGTACGGCGGCCAGCACCCGGCGGACGTCGGTCGGCGCGGGCCCGGTGAACTCCTCCAGCACGCACCAGACCTCGCCGCCGCGCAGCACGGGGTCGGCCCAGCGCAGGCCGCCGCCGACCGCCGAGAGGGGGGTCAGGGGCCTCGGGGCGGCGCCGGGGAGGTCGGGCTCGTACGCGTACAGCCGCTGGTCGGCGAAGTGGACGAAGACCAACAGGGGTCCGCCCTCGGGGCGTTCGGCGCCCGCCCAGGGCTGCCCGCCGTACTCGGTGACCCGGCTGCGCACGTTCCACGGGGCGGGCAGGGCCGTGACCTCGGGGCCGCCGTCCGCGGGCCGGCGCACCAGTGCGCGGCGGCCGCCCTCCTGCGGACGGGGCTCGGTCCACCACACTTCGGCGCCGACCGTGCCCACGTACTCGGGCCGCCCGTCGAGCGAGGCGGCGAGCGCGGCGTCGATGGGCGAGGGCCAACTGCCGTAGGCACCGGCCCCGGCACCAGCACCGCCCCCTGTCGGCGCGGCCGTCACCGGGCCCCCATCACAGGGTCCGCAGCGCGCGGTCGAGGACGCGGACCCCGAAGTGCAGCGCCTCGACCGGGACCCGCTCGTCCACCCCGTGGAAGAGGGACCAGTAGTCGAAGCCGGGCGGCAGCTTGAGCGGGGAGAAGCCGTAGCCGGTGATGCCGAGCCGGGAGAACTGCTTGGCGTCGGTACCGCCCGCCATGCAGAAGGGGACCACGTGCCCGTCGGGGTCGAAGTGCTCGACGGACTCGCGCAGGATCTGGTACGTCCGCCCGTCCACGGGGGCTTCGAGGGCGACCTCCCGGTGGTGGAACTCCCACTGCACGTCGGGTCCGGTGAGGGCGTCGAGGGTGGCGATGAACTCGGCCTCGCCGCCGGGCAGCATCCGGCCGTCCACGTACGCGGTGGCCTGGCCGGGGATCACGTTCAGCTTGTAACCGGCGCTGAGCATCGTCGGGTTGGCACTGTTGCGCACCGTCGCCTGGACGAGGGCGGCGGCCGGACCGAGCTTGCCGAGGAGCCCGCCGAGGTCGAAGTCGCGGCTGCACGGGTTCACCGACAGGCCCTGCAGGGCCGCCAGTTCGGTGATGCAGGCGACGACGGTGTCGGTGAGCCGGACCGGCCACTCGTACTCGCCGATCCGGGCCACCGCGGCCGCGAGCCGGCTGACGGCGTTGGCCCGGTTGGGCTTGGAGCCGTGCCCTGCGGTGCCGTGGGCGGTCAACTTCAGCCAGGCGGTGCCGCGTTCGCCTGCCGCGATCGGATAGAGGGCCTGACGGGGTCCGGTGTGGACGGTGAAGGCACCGGACTCGCTGATGCCCTCCGTGCAGCCTTCGAAGAGGTCGGGGTGGGAGTCGGCGAGGAAGCCCGAGCCGTCGACCGCACTGTCCTCCTCGTCGGCGGTGTAGGCGATCACGATGTCCCGGCGCGGCTTCACGCCCGCCCGCGCCCAGGCGCGTACGACCGCGAGCACCATCGCGTCCGCGTTCTTCATGTCGACCGCGCCGCGGCCCCAGACCACGCCGTCGCGGATCTCCCCGGAGAAGGGGTCCACGCTCCACTCCCCGGCCTCGGCGGGGACCACGTCGAGGTGGCCGTGCACCAGGAGGGCGGGAGCTGCGGGGTCGGACCCCTCGACCCGGGCCACCACGTTCGTGCGGCCGGGGGTGCGCTCCAGCATCGCCGGTTCCAGGCCGGCGGCCGCGAGCCGCTCGGCGACGTACTCGGCGGCGGGCCGCTCGCGGCAGTCGCCGCCGCCGCGGTTGGTCGTGTCGATCCGGATCAGGCCGGAGGTGAACTCGACCGCCTCGTCGAGTGCCGTCCGGTCGACGGGGGAATCGTCGACGGGGGGATTCAGGTCGTACATGTCAGCCATACTGCTCCTCCACCGCCGCCGAGACGACCGTCGTGACCGCCTTGAAGGTCCGGATCCCCTCGTACATCGTCTCGCTGGTGTACGCGACCCTGCGCTCCCCGGACGGGGTGACGCCGGGGACGACGGTGGCAGCCATCCCCAGGTGCTCGGCGTCGAACTCCAGCTCCACCGCGAACGGGCCGGCCCGCAGGGGTTCGCGCCGGACGGCGAGCGCCGCGGCCTCCTTGGCGGCGGCGCGGATGTCGGCGGCGGTGCGGGCGGGGGTGCGGCAGACGGCGGCGTAGCGCGACACGTGGTCCTTGACCGCCACGGTCACCGCGTCCGGGGCGTAGCCGGCCGCGTCGAGGCAGGTCAGGTCGTCGCCGGTGACCAGGACGACCGGCACGCCGTACTCGGCGACGACGTGGGCGTTGAGCAGGCCCTCGCTCGCGCGGACGCCGTTGAGCCAGACCCCGGTGATGGAGTTGGCGAGGTAGGTGTGGGCGAGGACGCCGTCGGTGCCGGCGCCCGTGTGGTAGCCGACGAAGGCGACGCCGTGCACGTCGCCGTGCTGGACGCCCTCGACCATGGAGAGGGTCTTGTGGCGGCCGGTGATCATCTCGACGCGGGCGTCGAG
Organism: Streptomyces sp. NPDC037242; assembly: GCF_055604165.1. Taxonomy (NCBI): domain Bacteria; kingdom Bacillati; phylum Actinomycetota; class Actinomycetes; order Kitasatosporales; family Streptomycetaceae; genus Streptomyces; species Streptomyces sp. NPDC037242. The sequence continues at coordinate 368,752 of NZ_JBVJUY010000001.1, read as the reverse complement.
GCGCTCCAGCAGCAGGTTGCGCATGGTCCAGTGGGCCTCGTTGACGAGGACCTGGTCGGCGCCGCCGTCGTAGAAGCCGAGTACGGCGGCGTTGACGTCGGAGGTGAACAGCGCCCGGCAGCGCTCCCATTGCGGTGTGCCGGGCAGCACGTCGGCGGGCCAGGTGACGCCGGTGGCGCCCTCCATGTCGGCGGAGATGAGGATCTTCATCGGGCCCCCGGGCGGTCGGCTGCGCTCAGCTCCCCCACACTAGCCGCCGGGCCCCCTCGGGACCCCGGGGCCACGCCCGCCGCGGCGGGCTTCCGCAGATCGGCCCCAACGGGCGGTGTCGCGGTCGCCCCGCGGGCCGACCGGTTCACCCGATCCGGTGAGGCCGCGCGCCGGCCTCACCGTCAACGGCAGGGCTCAGCCCTCGACTTCGGCCGCCAGGTTGGCCAGCACGGTGTCGTAGATGCGGGTGAGGCCCTTGGGGGCGAAGGTCCGCTCGAAGAAGCCGCCGATGCCGCCGGCGCCGTTCCACACGGTGGTGATCACGGCCTTGGACTTGCCCTCGCCGGCCGGGGTGACCGTCCAGGTGGTGACCATGGAGGAGTTGCGGTCCTTCTCCACCAGCTGTCCGTCGGTGGGCTCGGTGACCTCCAGCAGGCAGTCGCGCACCCGCTTGCTGGTGGCCTGGAGCTTCCAGTGGACGAGGGTGCCCTCGCCGTCACCGCCCTCGCACACCTCGTACTCGCTGAAGTGCTCGGGCAGGAGCTTGCCCCGGGTCCCGGTGTAGTCCGCCAGCGCGTCGAACACGGTCTCCGCGTCGGCCGCGATGATCCGCTCCGTGGTGGCCTCGACCTGCGCCATAGCTGTTCCTCCAGCAGTTGTGATCGCTCGTCACCGCGAAGCCAACCATCTCCGGCGCAGCCGCCCAAATCCGGGTCGGACGCAATAACGGCCCACACGATCATGGGAACGTTTGTTCTATTCTCGGGTGAGGTCGAACGAAGGAGGCGCACCATGCGCTGGGAGAACCAGACCGACGAGACGGGCGGCGGCCCGCGGGCCACCGGTCCCGCCGCGCTCTTCGGGGCCGACGCCGTCGTCACCCGTACCTTCGACACCCCGGAGTTCCGCGGGATCACCTTCCACGAGGTGCGGGCCAAGTCCCTGCTCAACCGGGTCCCCGGCGCCTCCCGGATGCCGTTCGAGTGGACCGTCAACCCGTACCGCGGCTGTAGCCACGCCTGCGTGTACTGCTTCGCCCGCAAGACCCACAGCTACCTCGACCTCGACACCGGCCTCGGTTTCGACTCGCAGATCGTCGTCAAGACCAACGCTCCCGAGGTGCTGCGCCGCGAGCTCGGCGCGCGCCGCTGGACCGGCGCGCACGTGGCCATGGGCACCAACGTCGACTGCTACCAGCGCGCCGAGGGCCGCTACCGCCTGATGCCCGGGATCATCGAGGCGCTGCGCGACCGCGCCAACCCCTTCTCCATCCTCACCAAGGGCACCCTCATCCTGCGCGACCTCCCCCTCCTCCAGGAGGCCGCCGAGGTCACCGCCGTCGGCATCTCCGTCTCCGTCGGCTTCACCGACACCGCCCTGTGGCGGACCGTCGAGCCCGGTACGCCCTCCCCCGCCGCCCGGCTCGCCGCGGTACGGGCGCTGACCGACGCCGGCATCGAGTGCGGGGTGCTCATGGCCCCCGTGATCCCCTTCCTCGGGGACGCGCCGGAGCAGCTGCGGGCCACCGTCCGGGCCGTCGCCGAGGCGGGGGCGGTCTCCGTGACACCCCTGGTACTCCATCTGCGGCCCGGGGCGCGCGAGTGGTTCACGGCCTGGCTGGGCGAGCACCACCCCCACCTCGTCCCGCGGTACGCGCGGATGTACGCGGGCGGGTCGTACGCGCCCACCTGGTACCAGCGCCGGATCACCCGCCAAGTCCACGAACTCGCGGCGGAATTCGGCATCGGCCCGAGCGGTCGCGGTGCGGCGCGCCGGGTCCTCGTACCCGAGCGGCCGGGCGGCGCCGAGGCCGCCGCGCAGGACCGGCCGACCCAGCTGAGCCTGCTGTGAGGACCCGGCGCGCCGCCTGAAGGGTCATCACATCGGGCCAATGGGCCGCACAATCCCGCCTTCCGGGCGCGGGTTCCGGGACGATTCCGCCCAGAACCCTCGGCTGGGAGGCCACATGCTCCGACCCTCGATCCGCCCCTCGACCCTGACGAAGCGCGCTGCCGTCCTGCTGTCGATCTCCACCGTCGCCGCCGTCCTGGCGAGCCCGGTCACCGCCGCCCCGGTCGCCGCCGCGCCGCCCGCGGCCCCGGCGCAGGCCGCGGCTCTCAAGTGGACCGGCTGCGCGACCTCGCGCTACCCCACCCTCCAGTGCGCCTCCCTCCAGGTCCCGCTCGACCACGACCGGCCGGGCGGGCGCACGATCGCGCTGGCCCTGACCCGGGTCCCGCACACCGCCGCCACGTCCCAGGGGCCGCTGCTGGTCAACCCCGGCGGCCCCGGCGGCAGCGGCCGGACCCTGGCCGGTTACGTCGCCTCCGCGCTCCCGAAGGACGTGGCCGGCCAGTTCGACGTGATCGGCTTCGACCCCCGCGGCGTGGGCAAGAGCGAGCCGGCCCTGGACTGCGGGGCGGGGCACTTCGCGCCCGTACGCCCGGACTCGGTGCCGCGGGACGCGCAGACCGAGCGGGCCAACCTGGAGCGGGTGCGGAAGTTCGCCGAGTCCTGCCAGACCAGGCACGCGGACGTGCTCCCGTACATCGGGACGGTCTCGGCCGCCCGCGACATCGAGGCGGTGCGCACCGCCCTCGGCGCACCGAAGATCAGCTACTTCGGCTACTCGTACGGGACCTACCTCGGCGCGGTGTACGCCAAGCTCCACCCGGACCGGGTGCACCGCCTGGTCCTGGACTCCGTCGTGGACCCGAGCGGCGTCTGGTACGAGGACAACCTCGCCCAGGACCAGGCCTTCGACGCCCGCCACAAGGCCTTCCTGGCCTGGGTCGCGCAGTACGACGACAAGTACCGCCTCGGCACCGACCCGGCGGCGGTCGAGCGGCGCTGGTACGCGATGCGCGACTCCCTGCGCGCGACCGCGGCGGGCGGCAAGGTGGGTCCGGCGGAGCTGGAGGACACCTTCCTGCCGGGCGGCTACTTCAACGGCTACTGGCCGAACCTGGCCGCGGCCTTCTCGGCTTACGCGGTGGACAACGACCCGAAGCCGCTGGTGGCGGCGTACGAGCGGTTCGGTGCGGTGGAGCCCTCGGCGGGCAACAGCTACAGCGTGTACACGGCGGTGCAGTGCCGGGACTCGGCCTGGCCGAGGGACTGGAACCAGTGGCGTACGGACATGTGGCGCACGCACGCCAAGGCACCGTTCATGACGTGGAACAACGCCTGGTACAACGCCCCGTGCGCGTTCTGGCCGGGTGAGCCGCTCCAGGCCCCGGACGTGACCAACGCCGACCTCCCGCAGGCGCTCCTCTTCCAGGCGACGGAGGACGCGGCGACCCCGTACGAGGGCGCGGTGAGCATGCGCAGCAAGCTGGCCGGCGCGGCCCTGGTGGTCGAGGAGGGCGGCGGCAACCACGGCATCGCGCTGGCCGGCAACAAGTGCCTGGACGAGAAGCTGTCCGCGTACCTGCGTACGGGCCGGGCCGCGGACGCCACCTGCCCCGCGCAGCCGGCCCCCAAGCCGACGGCGGCGACCCGGGCGGTGGCGCCCTCGGCGGGCGGCGCGGCCCTGCACGGGCTGCTGGGGTTCCGGGGATGATCTCCAGCGGGCAGGATCAGGGGCGTGAACACTCCTGATCCTGCCTCCGCGACCGACCGCCACCTGACCCGGATCGCCACCCCCGAGGGCGTCAGCCCGGGCGTCAACTACAGCCACGTCGTCTGGGGTACGGGGCGGTTCGTCGCCGTCTCCGGGCAGTGCGCCCTCGACGAGAAGGGCGAGGTGGTGGGCGAGGGCGATGCCGCCGCCCAGGCCCGGCAGGTGTTCGAGAACCTGCGCCGGTGCCTGGCGGCGGCCGGGGCGGGCTTCGACGACGTGGTGAAGCTGACGTACTTCGTCACGGACATCGCCCACCTCCCGGCCGTCCGCGTGGCGCGCGACGAGGTGATCGCCCCGGACCGCCTCCCGGCCTCCTCGGCGGTCCAGGTCAGCGCCCTGTTCCGGCCGGAACTCCTGGTGGAGGTGGAGGCCTTCGCGATCCTTCCCGTCACCGCCGGGACGCCTTAGGGGGTGTCTGGCGGGGCGATGACCGTGCCGATGCCGTTCCAGCCGTTCGGGCCGGAGGGGTCGCCGCCGTCGAAGAGGTACGCGCTGACGGCTGCGGAGCCGGATCCGGAGCCGGATCCCGCCTCGGCGAGCAGGTAGTCCGCGTGGGTGTCGGCGTTGAAGTCGGCGAGCTGGACCCGGGTGTGGTCGGTGGTCACGCCGGAGGCGGTCCTGCCGAGGTACTGCCAGCCGCCGTGGCCGTCGCCGCCCCGGTTCAGGTAGGTGGTGACGGCGCCGCCGGGGCTGATCATCCAATAGTCCGCCCGGCCGTCGCCGTCGTAGTCGGCCAGCCGCACCCGCGTGCGGTCGGTGGTCGTGCCCGTGGCGGTCTGGCGCAGGGCCTTCCAGCCGCCCCCGCCGTCGCCGCCGCGGTTGAGGAAGGTGGTGACGGCGCCGCTGTCGGCGATGGTGAGGTAGTCGGCCCGGCCGTCGCCGTCCCAGTCCGCGAAGCGGACCTGGTCGCTGCGGTTGGTGGTGCCGTGGGCGACCTGCCCGATGTCCTTCCAGCCGCCGTGGCCGTCGCCGCCGCGGTTGAGGTGCACGTTGACCGACCCGTTGGCGTTGATGACGAGGTAGTCGAACCTGCCGTCGCCGTCGAAGTCGGCCAGCCGTACGCGCGTACGGTCGGCGGTCGTCCCGGTGGCCACGCGGCCGAGGGCCTCCCAGCCGCCCCCGGTGTCGCCGCCCCGGTTGAGCCGCGCCTTGACCTCGCCGTCGGCGGCGATCGTCAGGTGGTCGGGGCGGCCGTCGCCGTCGAAGTCGGCCCAGCGGACGGTGTCGGTGCCGCCGGCCTCGGTTCCCGCCCGCGGAGCGCGCGGCCGTACGCCCCACCCGTCGGCGACGGCCTGCTCCAGGCCGTCGTGGAAGATCCCGGCCATCTTGCGGTAGCCCGCGTCGTTGGGGTGGAGGTGGTCGGGCAGCTCGGCCGCGACGTCCAGGCGGGGCGGCTCGACGTACCGGAACCGCTCGCCGCGGCTGCGCCGCTCGCTCTCCTGGCCGCGGATGACGGCGTTGAAGTCGCGTGTCTGCTGCTCGAAGCCGGTGGTGTCGGTGAGCAGCCCCTGGACGATGACGGTCACGCCGGGCCGGTTCGCCAGTACGCGGTCGATCAGCGAGGACAGCCGCCCGGCCGCTTCGAGCGGGTCGGCGTGGTCGTGGCGGAGGTCGTTGATGCCCAGGTGCAGCAGGACGACGTCCGGGTCGGCCGCGGCCTGCCAGCCGTCGATGTTGGACCGGATTCCTTCGATCGTCCAGCCGCTGTGGCCCTCGTTGTCCGCGTCGGCGACGGCGCCGAAGGAGCCGGAGCCGACGAAGTCGGGCGTGTAGCGGGACTGGCCTGCCATCAGCTCCCAGAGGGGCGCCCGGTATCCGGCGTTGCCGGAGCTGCCCGCGCCGGCGGTGATGGAATCGCCGAGCGGCATGATCCGTACGAGGGGCGGGGCGGGTGTCGTCGCTGCCGTGGCGGTCGTGGGGCAGAGCCCTGCGGTGCCGATGGCGGCGAGCAGGGCGAGGCCGAGGGCGGCGGTGCGCTTCGTCATGTGTGTGCGGTGCCTTTGGGGTGTGGTGCGGGCCCCGGATGCGGCTCGCGGGATGGTGCGGGATGGTGCCGCCGTTCCAGGCGTAGACGGTGGCGGTGCTGCCGGCGCCGGCAGCACCGATGTCACGACACGAACGTTCAGGCCCACGGGCCCGGTCCCGAGCAGACGGTAGCGCCCCACCCGCGGCTCGCTCAACTGTGATTGACCGGCATTCAACTATCATTGATTTTCATCGGGCCTGGGCGTACCGTCTGGCAGGCCGGGCGCCGCCAGACCCGGAAGCGACGCCGGCGCGCGTCGGGAGTGCCTGCGGTGCGACGCTTCCCATGGCTCTACCGGTGGGCCCGGAGCGGACACGAAGGGAAGCGGATCCTGAACGTCGAGACCAAGGCCATTCGCGTGCTGGCCGATTACGAATGCCACCCGCTCTGGCTCACCGGCGCCGACGCCGGCGACCTCGCGCCGCACGACCCGGCGCTGGGGCTGACGCCCGAGCTGGCCCGGGAACTAAACACATGGGCCGAGGCGTACGACGCGACGCTCGACGAGGACGATCCCATCCGGTCCGGGTTCCCCACCGAGGAGGCCGAGGCCGCCTTCGTGCGGACCGGTGAGGCGCTGGCCCGGCGGGTCGCCGCGGAGCTCGGCCCCGCCTGGAAGGTGACCTACTTCAACGAGTGCCTGCACACCGACGTGGAGATCCCCTCCGCCTGATCCGGGATCAAGGTGCGGCCCGCCCCGGGGCCAGACCCCGCAGGGCCCTCGTCGCCGCCTCCGCCAGGCGGGGGTGGGACTGGGCGCGGGTCAGGACCTCGCGGGCCCGGGGGTCGGCCAGGGTGCCCAGGCCCTCGACGCAGGCGAGCGCGACCCGCCAGTACGGGTCGTTCGGCGCGAGCAGCCTGCCCAGGGTGGCGATCAGCGCCGGGGCCGACTCCGGGGCGCGCAGCGCGGTGAGCAGCCGGACCGGCTGGAGGGCGTAGGCGGTGCGGAGCCGGTTGGTCGCCAGGGCCGCCGCCGCTCGGGCGGTGCGCGGGTCGCCCAGCACGGCGAGGGCCTCGGCGGCGGCCGTGCAGCGCGGCGGGTCGCGGTGGTTGAGCAGCAGCACCAGCGGTTCGAAGGCGCGGGGGTCGCCCGCCAGGCCCAGCCGGTACGCGGCCAGTTCGCGGGCCCACAGGGGCAGCCCCGCCGAGGTCAGGGAGGCCGCAAGGGCGTCGGGCGGCGCCGCCAGCAGCACCTCGTACTCCGGTGACGGTCCGGCCTCCGCCCGCAGGCGCTCCAGCACGTGGTTCACGCGGCCACCCTAGGGGGGCGAGGGGCCCGCCACTGCCCGTTCTCAGTGATTGATGATCGATGATCGATGATCGGTACATTTGGGCGGTACAGGTCACATCTCCGCGCTCTGGCGCACCAGTTACCGGCGAGTTACTGTCACTCCAACACGTACGGGACCGGCCTGGTGACGCAGCCGCCCCGTGCCAGTCGGTTCTGTACGACTCTTCGCTCCACCCCTCGCACGACCCACGGCGTGGCCCCGGGACAGGGCCGCCGCTTCGGCCCCTGCGGGCCCCCGGGCATCCCGTGCGTTCCCTCTCGATCACCCTGCCGGCCGCGAGCTGTGCACCGCGCGCCGCGCCACCCTCAGTCGTCACCCTCTTCCACTGGAGTCCCGCGATGGACCGTCCGTCCACGTCCAGTCAGTCCACCCTCCAGACCATCGCCGTCGTCGGCCTCGGCACCATGGGCACCGGCATCGCCGAGGTCCTCGCCCGCTCCGGCCGCGAGGTCATCGGCATCGACGTCAGCGTCGCCGCCGCCGCCCGCGCCACGGCTGCCCTCGCCGCCTCCACGGCCCGCTCCGTCACCCGGGAGCTGCTGAGCGAGCAGGACCGGGCCGACGTGCTCGCCCGCTTCCGCACCTTCTCCGAGCTGAGCGCGGCCGCCGAGGCCGATCTCGTGATCGAGGTCGTCCCCGAGTCCTACGAGCTCAAGCAGCAGGTGTTCCGCGAGCTCGACGCGATCGTGCGGCCCGACACGATCCTGGCCACCGGCACCAACGCCCTGTCGGTGACCCGCATGGCCGCCGAGTCCCAGCGCCCCGAGCGGGTGCTCGGCCTGCACTTCTTCAACCCGGCTCCGGCGATGAAGCTGGTCGAGGTGGTCTCCTGCGTGCTGACCGCCCCGCCCGCGGTCGAGGCCGTCACCGCGCTGGCCCGCGAGCTCGGCAAGGAGCCGGTCTCGGTGGGCGACCGCCCCGGCTTCGTCGCCGACGGCCTGCTCTTCGGCTACCTCAACCAGGCCGCCGCGATGTACGAGTCGAAGTACGCCTCCCGCGAGGACATCGACGCGGCGATGCGGCTGGGCTGCGGTCTGCCGATGGGCCCGCTCGCGCTGCTGGACCTGATCGGCGTGGACACCGCGCGGACCGTCCTGGAGGCCATGTACGCCTCCTCAGGCGACCGGCTGCACGCCCCGGCCCCGATCCTGGGCCACCTCGCCGAGGCCGGCCTGACCGGGCAGAAGTCCGGGCGCGGGTTCTACACGTACGCGGAGGCCGGCAGCTCGGCGGTCGTCGCCGACGCGCAGACCCCGTCGGCCGACGCCGGGACCGGCGCGGGCCGCCCGGTCTCCTCGGTCGGCGTGGCCGGCTCGGGCACCATGGCGAGCGGCATCGCGCAGGTCTTCGCGCAGTCGGGCTTCACCGTGGTGCTGGCCGCGCGCAGCCAGGAGAAGGCGGACGCGGCGAAGGCTGCGATCGGCAAGTCCCTCGGCCGTGCGGTGGCCAAGGGCCGGCTGACCCAGGAGGCGGCCGACCAGACCCTGGGGCGGATCACCCCGGCCGGCTCGCTGGACGCCTTCGCGGAGGTGGACCTGGCCGTGGAGGCGGTCGCCGAGGACCTGGCGGTCAAACAGGAGCTGTTCGCGTCGCTGGACAAGGTCTGCAAGCCCGGTGCGGTGCTCGCGACGACGACGTCCTCGCTGCCGGTGATCGCGATCGCCCGTGCGACGGCGCGTCCGCAGGACGTGATCGGCATGCACTTCTTCAACCCTGCGCCGGCGATGAAGCTGGTCGAGGTGGTCCGGACCGTGCTGACGGCCGACGACGTGCACGCCACGGTCCGCGGGATCTGCTCGAAGGTGCGCAAGCACCCGGTGGACTGCGGGGACCGGGCCGGGTTCATCGTGAACGCGCTGCTGTTCCCGTACCTCAACAACGCGATCAAGATGGTCGAGCAGCACTACGCCAGCCTCGACCAGATCGACGCGGCGATGAAGCTGGGCGGCGGCTACCCGATGGGGCCCTTCGAGCTCCTCGACGTGGTCGGCCTGGACGTCTCGCTGGCCATCGAGCAGGTCCTGCACAAGGAGTTCCGCGACCCGGGCCTGGCCCCGTCCCCGCTGCTGGAGCACCTGGTGGCGGCGGGCTGCCTGGGGCGGAAGACCGGCCGCGGATTCCGTGAGTACGCCCGCCGGTAAGCGCCGGCCGGGCCATGAGCCGGATGCGTGGGGAGGGCTGCTCGGGTCCGCCGGACCCTCACGGCGGACTAACCCTCCCGAGCCCAGTGCGGGCTCTCCCCCGCATCCATCCCCGTCCCACCCCCCTCAGGCGCGCCCTCCTGCGCAAATGAAGTACTTTCGCTCTATGTCCCAGCCCGCCAAGACCTCGCCCCGCCCCTCCTCGGCCTCCGACGCCCCGGAGAGCCCGGCCGGCACCAAGGCGGCCGCGCAGCGGCTCAAGATGCGCCGTGAGCTCGCGGCGGCCGCGATGGAGCTGTTCGCCACCAAGGGGTACGAGGCGACGACGGTCGACGAGATCGCCGCGACGGCCGGGGTGGCCCGCCGGACCTTCTTCCGGCACTTCCGGTCCAAGGAAGAGGCGATCTTCCCGGACCACGACGACACCCTGACCCGCGCCGAGGCGGTCCTCGACGTGGCCCCGGCGCACGAGCACCCGCTCGACACGGTGTGCCGGGGGATCAAGGAAGTCATGAAGATGTACGCCGCCTCGCCCGCGGTGTCGGTGGAGCGCTACCGGCTGACGCGCGAGGTGCCGGCGCTGCGCGAGCGGGAGATCGCCTCGGTGGCCCGCTACGAGCGGCTCTTCACCCGCTATCTGCTCGCCCACTTCGACGAGCAGGACCACCACGACGGCAACGACGACCCGCTGCTGGCCGAGGTGGCCGCCTCCGCGGTGGTGACCGCCCACAACCACGTGCTGCGGCGCTGGCTGCGGGCCGGCGGCCAGGGGGACGTGGAGGCGCAGCTGGACCACGCCTTCTCGATCGTCCGCAAGACCTTCGGTACGGGGATCGGCGCGGGCCGCACCCTGACCACCCCGCCGGCCGCGCCGGCGGCGGTCCGCACCCAGGGCGAGGTGCTGGTGGCGGTGGCCCGGACGGACGCCCCGCTCGACGAGGTCATGCGGACCATCGAAGAGGCACTGCGCAACAAGTAGTCCCAGGAGCAACACGCGCGATTCTCGTCACAGAGGGCCGCCCCCGGCACGGGGGCGGCCCTCTGTGTTTGTCCGGCTTGCCCCTACTCACGGGTAACTCTGATCGATCATCGCTCATCGGTGCAGGTCAATCGGCAAATGAGAGAAAGTTTTGGCACGCGGTGCCTTGCCGGGTGACACGGGGTGCCATACGTTGAATCTCGTCCGGATGTCCCCGCGGCCCTCGCCCACTCGGCTCGGAACGCGCCCCGGATGCCTGCGTCACCAGGCTCCCGCTCGCCGCACCACAGGCGGGCCGCACCACCGCTCCGCCGAACCGACGGCACCCACCACACGCACCGCGCACCCGCGCAATCCCTCAGCGCACCCTCATCAGCGCTTGCCGGAGGCAATACCGTGAAGGACATCCTGGACGCGATTCAGTCGCAGTCCGCCACCGCCGCAGACTTCGCGGCGCTGCCGCTGCCCGACTCGTACCGCGCGATCACCGTGCACAAGGACGAAGCGGAGATGTTCGCGGGGCTCACGACCCGCGAGAAGGACCCGCGCAAGTCCCTGCACCTCGACACCGTCCCGGTGCCCGAGCTGGGTCCGGGCGAGGCCCTGGTGGCCGTCATGGCCTCTTCGGTCAACTACAACTCCGTGTGGACCTCGATCTTCGAGCCGGTTTCCACCTTCAGCTTCCTGGAGCGCTACGGGCGCCTGTCGGAGCTCACCAAGCGCCACGACCTCCCGTACCACATCATCGGCTCGGACCTCGCGGGCGTCGTCCTGCGCACCGGCCCCGGTGTCAACGCCTGGAACCCGGGCGACGAGGTCGTCGCGCACTGCCTCTCGGTCGAGCTGGAGTCCTCCGACGGCCACAACGACACGATGCTCGACCCCGAGCAGCGCATCTGGGGCTTCGAGACCAACTTCGGCGGCCTGGCGGAGATCGCCCTCGTCAAGTCCAACCAGCTGATGCCCAAGCCCGGCCACCTCAGCTGGGAGGAGGCCGCCTCCCCCGGCCTGGTCAACTCCACCGCATACCGCCAGCTGGTCTCCCGCAACGGCGCCGGCATGAAGCAGGGCGACAACGTCCTGATCTGGGGCGCCAGCGGCGGACTCGGCTCGTACGCCACCCAGTTCGCGCTGGCCGGCGGCGCCAACCCGATCTGCGTGGTCTCCAGCCCCGAGAAGGCCGACATCTGCCGGGCCATGGGCGCGACCTCGGTCATCGACCGCAACGCCGAGGGCTACAAGTTCTGGAAGGACGAGCACACCCAGGACCCGAAGGAGTGGAAGCGCTTCGGCAAGCGCATCCGCGAGCTGACCGGTGGCGAGGACATCGACATCGTCTTCGAGCACCCCGGCCGCGAGACCTTCGGCGCCTCGGTCTACGTCACCCGCAAGGGCGGCACGATCACCACCTGCGCCTCGACCTCGGGCTACATGCACGAGTACGACAACCGCTACCTGTGGATGTCGCTGAAGCGGATCATCGGCTCGCACTTCGCCAACTACCGCGAGGCGTGGGAGGCCAACCGCCTCATCGCCAAGGGCAAGATCCACCCCACCCTGTCGAAGGTCTACTCCCTGGAGGAGACCGGCCAGGCCGCCTACGACGTCCACCGCAACCTCCACCAGGGCAAGGTCGGCGTCCTCGCGCTCGCCCCCGAGGAGGGCCTGGGCATCCGCGACCACGAGATGCGCGCCAAGCACCTCGACGCGATCAACCGCTTCCGCAACGTCTGAGACGCCCAAAGGCCAAAGGGACAGCCTGAGATGACAGAGCGCCAGAAAGACCGTCCGTGGCTCATGCGGACGTACGCCGGCCACTCCACGGCCGAGGCGTCCAACGAGCTGTACCGCCGCAACCTCGCCAAGGGCCAGACCGGCCTGTCGGTCGCGTTCGACCTGCCGACGCAGACCGGCTACGACCCGGACCACATCCTCGCCCGCGGCGAGGTGGGCCGGGTCGGGGTCCCGGTCTCCCATCTGGGCGACATGCGGCGACTGTTCCAGGACATCCCCCTGGAACAGATGAACACCTCGATGACGATCAACGCCACCGCCATGTGGCTGCTGGCGCTCTACCAGGTGGCCGCCGAGGAGCAGGGAGCGGACATCTCCCTGCTCCAGGGCACCACCCAGAACGACATCGTCAAGGAGTACCTCTCGCGCGGGACGCACGTCTTCCCGCCGGGTCCCTCGCTCCGCCTGACGACGGACATGATCGCGTACACGGTCAACCACATCCCGAAGTGGAACCCGATCAACATCTGCTCGTACCACCTCCAGGAGGCCGGGGCCACCCCGGTCCAGGAGATCTCGTACGCGATGTCCACGGCCATCGCCGTCCTGGACTCGGTGCGCGACTCGGGCCAGGTGCCCGAGGAGCGCTTCGGCGAGGTCGTCGCCCGCATCTCCTTCTTCGTGAACGCGGGCGTCCGCTTCATCGAGGAGATGTGCAAGATGCGCGCCTTCGGCCGCATCTGGGACCAGGTCACCCGCGAGCGGTACGGCATCGAGAACGAGAAGCAGCGCCGCTTCCGCTACGGCGTCCAGGTCAACTCCCTGGGCCTGACGGAGGCGCAGCCGGAGAACAACGTCCAGCGCATCGTGCTGGAGATGCTCGCGGTCACCCTCTCCAAGGACGCCCGGGCCCGCGCCGTGCAGCTGCCGGCCTGGAACGAGGCGCTGGGCCTGCCCCGGCCCTGGGACCAGCAGTGGTCGCTGCGCATCCAGCAGGTGCTCGCACTGGAGAGCGACCTGCTGGAGTACGAGGACATCTTCGCCGGATCCCACGTCATCGAGGCCAAAGTCGACTCCCTGGTCGCCGACTGCCTGGCCGAGATCGACCGGATCCAGGAGATGGGCGGCGCCATGGCGGCCGTCGAGTCCGGGTACCTCAAGTCCGAGCTCGTCTCCTCGCACGCCCGGCGGCGGGCGCGGATCGAGGCCGGCGAGGACAAGATCGTCGGTGTCAACTGCTTCCAGCAGACCGAGGAGAACCCGCTCACGGCCGACCTGGACGGCGCCATCATGACGGTGGACGGTGCGGTGGAGGCGCTGACCGTCGAGCGCATCGGCCGCTGGCGCGCCGAGCGCGAGGAGTCCTCGGCCCGGCAGGGCGGCGGCGACCCCTTCGTCTTCCCCACCACCCGGCAGGCCCTGGAACGCCTCAAGGAGGCGGCGGCCGGCACCGAGAACCTCATGGAAGCCACCCTGGAGTGCGCCCGCGCCGGCGTCACCACCGGGGAGTGGGCGACCGCGCTGCGCGAGGTGTTCGGCGAGTTCCGCGCCCCGACCGGGGTCTCCTCGGCCCCGGTGGCCGTGACCGCCGAGCCCGGTACCCCGATGCACGAGGTCCGCGAGAAGGTGTCCCGTACGGCCGACGAGCTCGGCTCGGGCCGGCTGCGCCTGCTGGTCGGCAAGCCCGGCCTGGACGGGCACTCCAACGGTGCCGAGCAGATCGCCGTACGGGCCCGGGACGCGGGCTTCGAGGTGGTCTACCAGGGCATCCGGCTGACGCCGGAGGAGATCTCCTCGGCGGCGCTGGCCGAGGACGTGCACTGCGTGGGACTGTCCATCCTGTCCGGATCGCACAGCGCACTCGTCCCGGACGTCCTCGAACGCCTGCGTGCGGCGGGGGCGGGTGACATACCCGTCATCGTCGGCGGCATCATTCCCAACGCGGATGCCGTGACCCTCAAGGCGGCCGGAGTCGCCGCCGTCTTCACCCCCAAGGACTTCGGCATCACGGAGATCATCGGCCGTATCGTCGACGAGATCCGCAAAGCGAACAAGCTCAGCCCCCTCATCAGCACGGAGGTCCCCGCATGACCACGCCCGTCCACCCGGTGAACCGCCTTCGCCCGCGTCGCTCCTGCCTCGCGGTGCCGGGTTCGAACCCGCGCTTCCTGGAGAAGGCCCAGGGCCTGCCGGCCGACCAGGTCTTCCTCGACCTGGAGGACGCCTGCGCCCCGCTCGCCAAGGAAGGCGCCCGCCACACCATCGTGGACGCGCTGAACAACGGCGACTGGACCGGCAAGACCCGTGTGGTGCGCGTCAACGACTGGACCACCCACTGGACGTACCGCGACGTGATCACGGTCGTCGAGGGCGCCGGCCAGAACCTCGACTGCATCATGCTGCCGAAGGTCCAGGACGCCCAGCAGGTCGTGGCCCTGGACCTGCTGCTCACGCAGATCGAGAAGACCATGGGCTTCGAGGTCGGCAAGATCGGCATCGAGGCGCAGATCGAGAACGCCAAGGGCCTCGTGAACGTCGACGAGATCGCCGCCGCCTCGCCGCGGCTGGAGACGATCATCTTCGGCCCGGCCGACTTCATGGCCTCGATCAACATGAAGTCCCTGGTCGTGGGCATGCAGCCGCCCGGCTACGGCGCGGACGCCTACCACTACATCCTGATGCGGATCCTGATGGCGGCCCGTATGCACAACCTCCAGGCCATCGACGGCCCCTTCCTCCAGATCCGCGACGTGGACGCGTACCGCGAGGTGGCCGGCCGCGCCGCCGCCCTCGGCTTCGACGGCAAGTGGGTCCTGCACCCCGGCCAGGTCGACGCGGCCAACGAGGTCTTCTCCCCCTCCCAGGAGGACTACGACCACGCCGAGCTCATCCTCGACGCGTACGACTGGTGCACCTCGGAGGCCGGCGGCAAGAAGGGCTCCGCGATGCTCGGCGACGAGATGATCGACGAGGCCAGCCGCAAGATGGCCCTGGTCATCGCGGGCAAGGGCCGCGCCGCCGGCATGGAGCGCACCACCAAGTTCGAGATCCCGGAGGCGTAGGGCCATGCAGTTCGGACGCACTTACGAAGAGTTCGAGGTCGGCGCGGTCTACAAGCACTGGCCCGGAAAGACGGTCACGGAGTACGACGACCACCTCTTCTGCCTGCTGACCATGAACCACCACCCGCTGCACATGGACAGCAACTACGCCGAGAACACGACCGACTTCGGCAAGAACGTGGTCGTGGGCAACTACATCTACTCGCTGCTGCTGGGCATGTCCGTCCCGGACGTCTCCGGGAAGGCGATCGCCAACCTGGAGATCGAGTCCCTGCGGCACGTGGCGCCGACCTTCCACGGCGACACCATCTACGGCGAGACCACGGTCCTCGACAAGACCCCGTCGAAGTCGAAGAACGACCGCGGGATCGTGTACGTGGAGACCAAGGGCTACAAGCAGGACGGCACCCTCGTCTGCGTCTTCCGGCGCAAGGTGATGGTCCCGACCGAGACGTACATCAAGGAGCGCGGCGGCGAGCAGCCCGGCCGGCCCACGCTGAAGGAACAGGGGAAGTAGCCATGGCCCGACTCGCCCAGACCGCCGGGCTCAACGACGTCCAGCGGGAGATCCTCAAGACCGTCCGCGAGTTCGTCGACAAGGAGATCATCCCGGTCGCGACCGAGCTCGAACACCGTGACGAGTACCCGCAGCAGATCGTCGACGGCCTCAAGGAGCTCGGCCTCTTCGGCCTGATGATCCCGGAGGAGTACGGCGGCCTGGGTGAGTCGCTGCTCACCTACGCGCTGTGCGTCGAGGAGATAGCGCGTGGCTGGATGTCCGTCTCGGGCATCATCAACACCCACTTCATCGTGGCGTACATGCTCAAGCAGCACGGCACCCAGGAGCAGAAGGACTACTTCCTGCCCCGGATGGCGCTGGGCGAGGTGCGCGGCGCGTTCTCGATGTCCGAGCCGGGCCTCGGCTCGGACGTGTCGGCCATCACGTCGAAGGCGGTGAAGGACGGTGACGAGTACGTCCTGAACGGCCAGAAGATGTGGCTGACGAACGGCGGCACGTCCACGCTGGTGGCCGTTCTCGTCCGGAGTGACGAAGGACACCCGGAGGGCACGGCCCCGCACAAGTCGATGACGACCTTCTTGATCGAGAAGGAGCCGGGCTTCGGTGAGGTCCGTCCGGGCCTGACCATCCCCGGCAAGATCGACAAGATGGGCTACAAGGGCGTCGACACGACCGAGCTCATCATGGACGGACTGCGCATTCCGGCCAATCGGGTGCTCGGCGGCCAGACCGGCCGAGGGTTTTACCAAATGATGGACGGGGTCGAGGTCGGCCGCGTCAACGTGGCGGCCCGTGGTTGCGGCGTCGCTCAGCGTGCGTTCGAGCTGGGTGTCTCTTATGCCCAGCAGCGTCACACTTTCGGCAAGGCCATCGCCGAGCACCAGGCCATCCAGTTCAAGCTGGCCGAGATGGCTACCAAGGTCGAAGCCGCCCATGCGATGATGGTCAACGCAGCACGCAAAAAGGACTCCGGGGAACGAAACGACCTCGAAGCAGGGATGGCGAAGTACCTCGCCTCCGAGTACTGCAAGGAGGTGGTGGAGGACGCCTTCCGTATCCACGGTGGCTACGGCTTCTCGAAGGAGTACGAGATCGAGCGCCTCTACCGGGAGGCCCCGATGCTGCTGATCGGTGAAGGTACCGCCGAGATCCAGAAAATGATCATTGGGCGACGCTTGCTCGAGGAGTACCGACTCCAGGGCTGAAAGTCCCTTTTGCGGTCAATCGTCCAGCGATTTTCCGCAAAAGAGTCACTTGCAGTCACTGGTCGGCGGTCATCGACTCGGCTTCTGGCTTGCCCAGTTGTTGCGTGCAACCGATAGCATTCCAGTAAAGCCGCCGTCCCGTCCCCCCGTTTACGGCGCGGCATCACCCGCTACGAAGGTCATCCATGCCCCACAGCCAAACCTCTGCACCTCGCGACAGCCTCCTTGGCGTACGCCTCGCGCGCGGAGCATCGCCGTGGCTTCTGCCGACCGTCGCCACCGCGGCGCTCAGCCTCACCCGGGCCCGCAAGTCCGGACGCTGGGCCGCGGCGGCCGTGCCCGCCACCGCACTCGCGGCGGGCATGCTGTGGTTCTTCCGCGACCCCGAGCGCGAGATCGCTCAGGGCCGTGTCATCTCGCCCGCCGACGGTGTGGTGCAGAGCATCATGCCGTGGAAGGACGGACGGACCCGGGTCGCGATCTTCATGAGCCCGCTGAACGTCCACGTCAACCGCGCGCCCCTCGCGGGCACGGTGACGTCCGTGGAGCACATCCCCGGCGGGTTCGTCCCGGCGTTCAACAAGGAGAGCGAGAACAACGAGCGCGTTGTCTGGCACTTCGACACCGAGCTCGGCGACATCGAGATGGTGCAGATCGCCGGCGCCGTGGCGCGCCGGATCGTCCCGTACCTGCCGGCCGGCACCAAGGTGGAGCAGGGCGAACGCATCGGTCTGATCCGCTTCGGCTCGCGCGTCGACATCTACCTCCCGGAGGGCGTCGAGGTCGCGGTCGAGGTCGGTCAGGCCACCACCGCGGGGGTGACCCGAATTGACCGTGACTGACCCCGAGACTCCTGCGACTCCGTCGCAGGGATGGGTGCCCGAGGCTTCGGAGGCGGATTCCGCCGAAGACGACATGCCGCTGTCGCTGCGGCTGTCGATAGCGGACACCCTCACCCTCGGTAACGCGACGTGCGGATTCATGGCGGTGTACTTCACCACCACCGGGATCCTCATTCCGCACCTGACCGGCAGCGGCGAGTCGGGCATGGCCCGCAGCAGCGCCGCGACGGCAGTGATACTGATGCTGCTCGCCGCGGTCTTCGACCTCTTCGACGGCATCGTGGCCCGCAAGCTGCGCAGCTCGCCGATGGGCGCGGAGCTGGACAACCTGTCCGACCTGATCAGCTTCGGGCTCGCCCCGGCGTACTTCGTGCTCGTCTACGGCATGGTCGCCGTGGACGCGCACCAGAAGATGTCGGCGCTGGCGGCGATCGTCGTCCTGCTCGCGGTCGTGCTCAGGCTGGCGAGATTCAGCTGCGTGACGATGAAGGACGGCATGTTCCAGGGCATGCCGAGCCCCTTCGGCGCGCTGACGGTCGTCTCGATCGTGCTGCTGGAGCTGCCGTTCGTCCCGACGCTGCTGGCGATCATCGGGGTGGCGTGGCTGATGGTGAGCCGCGTCGAGTACCCCAAGCCGCGGGGTGTCCTCGCGGTGGCGATGCTGAGCTGGATCGTCGGTGCGATGGGTCTGCTGGCGGCCTGGGCGTTCGACGCCCCCGGTGGTCAGCTGCTGCTCCAGACTGGCTGCGCGCTGCAGATCGCTCTGGCCGCGACGATCCCGCTGTTCGCCACGACGCGTCGTGCGAACACGTTCCGTCACAACCGCCGTGAGGCGCGGGCCACGACCCGCTAGCCGTACGGGAGAGGGGGGGGGGGGGGGGGGGGGGGGGGGGGGGGGGGGGGGGGGGGGGGGTTTGTTTTTCGTCTTCGCGTTCGGTGGTGGTGTTGGGGGGTGGGGGGGGGGGGGGGGGGGGGGGGGGGGAGGAGGAATAACCACCCACCACC
>NZ_JBVJUY010000001.1:320900-350104 GCF_055604165.1 Streptomyces sp. NPDC037242 | reverse complement strand
CTGGGACGCCATTGGCGTCCCAGGGCCCTCTTTTGGTCTTTCCGGGCCCCCTCGCGGGGCTTGGGGGTGTCTGGCGGGTGCCCGTGGGGAATGAGCGGCGGACACCCGTCAGGCACCCCCTACGGCGGCCTCAGCCCGCCGGGGTGTACTTCTCGGCCGCGGGGGCGACCGCGGCCTCCTTGACGACCTTCAGGCCGCCCGGGGTCTGCGCGTCGGGCTTCATGATCACGCTCTGCCGGGTGGAGGGGGCCTTCGGGTCGGAGAAGTCGTGCGTGATCCCGAAGCCGCTGTCGTAGGACTTCAGGGTCAGCAGGGCCTTGCCGACGCCCTCGCGGGTGAGGTCCTTGTCCGCGCAGGCCTTCTTCAGGGCCTCCCCGTAGACCGCCGCGGCCGTGTAACCGGCCACCACGCCGTTGTCGAGCCCCGCGTCCGGGTACGCGGCCTTGTAGGCCGTGGCGAGGGCCGCCGGGCCGGGCGCCGTGGAGCCGATGGGCAGGGCGGACGCGGCAACGTAGTAGTCCTTCTGCAGGGCCGCGCCCGCCGGGGTGGCGAGCAGCTGCGGGGCGAAGGCGGAGTTGTTGCCGACCACGGGCACGTTCCAGCCGCCGGCCGCCGCGACCCCGACCAGCGAGGCCGCCTGCTTGGGCCCCGCGCTGACCACCACGGCCTTGACCCCGGCCTGCTTGAGGGCCGCGACCTGCGCGGACATGTCGTTGTCGGTGGGCTTGATCTTCTGCTCGACGACGGTGAGCCCGGCCTCCTTGGCCGCGTGCTTGGCCCCGGCGAGGGAGTTCTCGCCGTAGTCCCCTTCGAAGTAGACGTGCCCGATCTTGTCGCCGGAGGCGATGCGCTTCTGGTCGAGGAGGTAGCCGATCGCGTTGACCGTCTCGATGTCGTACGTGGCCCCCACCGTGCGGATGGAGGCGCTGCCCAGCAGCGAGGCGGACCAGGCCTGCGGGATGACCAGGCCCTTGTCCTGGCCGTCGATGCGGCCCTTGGCCGCGGCGACGAAGGGGGAGCCGATGAACTGGGCGAAACCCAGCACGTCGGGCTCCAGCTCGGTGTAGCCGGCGAGGGCCTTCTGCGGGTCGTAGCCGTGGTCGCGGACCGTCAGCTCCAGCTGCCGGCCGCAGATGCCGCCGGCGTCGTTCGTCTGCTTGATCCAGAGCTGCTGGGCCTGGGTGACGCTCTTGCCGAGCGAGGCGTAGACGCCGGTCATGTCGGTGAGGGCGCCGAGCCGGATGGCGGTGGCGGAGACCCCCTTGCCGGTCTTGACCCCGCCTTCGGCCTGCTTGTCGTCGGCGCCGCCGCCCGCCTTGCCGCTGCAGCCGGCGGCGCCGGTGAGGGCGATCGCGGCCGCGAGGGCGGCCGTACCGAGTCGCGCTCGCTTGTTCGCACTGGGTCTGATCACGCTGGCTCCTTCGGGGGACGTGCGGGCCGGGGAGGCCTGATCCGGGCGAGGCCGCCCGGGAGGAAGAGGACGACGGCGACGACGGCCGCGCCGTACAGGTAGCGGGACGTCTCGCCCGGGGACACCCCGCCGGTGCCCGGCGCGGAGACGAGCGGGAGGGCGTCGCTGTAGCGGGTGAGCAGCTGGGGCAGCAGGGAGACGAAGGCCGCGCCGATGACGGAGCCCGCGACCGTCCCGAGGCCGCCGATCACGATCATGGCGAGGTATTCGAGGGAGAGGACCATGCCGAAGTAGTCCGGCACGGTGCGCTGGAAGACGAGGGCGAGGAGCACCCCCGCCAGCCCCGCGTACATGGAGGACAGGACGAAGACGGCGGCGCGGTAGCGGGCGACGGGCACGCCCATGACGCCGGCGGCGATGTTGTGGTCCCGGATGGCGTTCATGGCGCGGCCGGGGCGCCCCCGCAGGACGCCGCGGGCGAAGAGGGCGCAGCCCAGGAGGGCGGCGAGGGCGACGTACCAGAGCTTCTCCGCGGACTGGAAGGGGACGGCGGCGATCACGGTCTCGGTGTCGTCGAAGGTGATGCCGAAGAGGGAGAGGGGCTCGACGGCGCGGCCGTTGAAGCCGCCGGTGAGGGGGGTGGCGTTGAACAGGACGTGCTGCCCGATGAAGATCAGCGCGAGGGTGGCGATGCCGAGGTACGCGCCGCGCAGCCGGCCGGCGATGGGGCTGAAGAGCCCGCCCGCGGCTCCCGCGAGGGCGACGGCGAGGACGGCCGCGAGCCAGCTGGGCAGGCCGAGGCCCACCAGTGCGTGGCCGCCGGAGCGCCCGCCGTCACCCGCCAGCGCGCAGTACCCGTACGCGCCGACGGCCAGGAAGAAGGCGTGCCCCATGGACAGCTGGCCGGTGGCCCCGGTGAGCAGGTTCAGCCCGATGGCACCGATCCCGGCGGCGATGGCGAACAGCCCGGCCTGGAGCCAGAACCGCTCC
The DNA here is from genome assembly GCF_055604165.1 of Streptomyces sp. NPDC037242. Classification (NCBI taxonomy): domain Bacteria; kingdom Bacillati; phylum Actinomycetota; class Actinomycetes; order Kitasatosporales; family Streptomycetaceae; genus Streptomyces; species Streptomyces sp. NPDC037242. Next base: position 347,703 of record NZ_JBVJUY010000001.1, on the reverse strand, counting down.
AGGTAGAAGGGCAGGGCCAGCAGCACCAGGACCCCGGCAGCCAGCGGGATCCGGCGGAGGCGGTCAGACACGGGCGAGCTCCTTCGTGCCGAAGAGGCCTGCCGGACGCAGGAGCAGGACCACGACCATCACCAGGTACGGGGCGAGGTCGCCGATGCCGCGGCCCAGGAAGGTGAGCTGGCTCTGGTAGCCGGTGGCCATGGCCTCGGTGACGCCGACGATCAGCCCGCCGGCCAGGGCTCCGGTGGTGGAGTCGAGGCCGCCGAGGATGGCCGCCGGGAAGGCCTTGAGGGCGGCCAGCGAGGTGGCCCGCTCCAGTCCGGGGGTGGGGAAGACGGTGAGGAAGAGCGCCGCCACCGCGGCGAGGGCTCCGGCGACCGCCCACGCGGCCATCGAGACCCGGCCCAGCCGTACGCCCATCAGCGCGGCCGTCTCCGGTTTCTCGGCGGCGGCCCGCATGGCCACTCCCCACGCGGTGTACCGGAAGGCGAGGAGGAAGGCGGTGATCAGCAGGGAGGCGGCGATGAGGGCCGCGATCCGGGTCTGCGGCACGGTGACCGGCCCGAGGCGGACCACGGCCGCGCCCCACGGGTCGCCGAGGGCGAGGACGTCCGTACCGATGCGGCGGGTGAGGTCGGTGACGAGCAGGATGTCCACGCCGATGGTGACGATGGCGAGGACGCCCGGGTCCTGGCCCCGGTAGCGCCGCATCACCAGGAACTCCACCCCCGCCCCGACCGCGGCGGCGGCGCCGGTGCCGACCGCGAGGGCGGGCCAGAAGCCGATGTCGTCGTGGAGCAGGGCGGTGACGTACCCGCCCGCCAGGAGGAGGGAGGCGTGGGCGAAGTTGACCACCTCGGTGGCCTTGAAGATGACCACGAAGCCGAGGGCGATCAGGGCGTACACGGAGCCCATGGAGAGGCCGCCGAGGAGCAGTTCCAGGAAGGTGGTCACGGGGCCGGGGCCTCCTCGCCGAGGTAGGCGCGGACGACCGCCGGGTCGCTCTGCACCTGGGCGGGGGTCCCGCCGCCGATCCGTTTTCCGAAGTCGAGCACGGTCACCGCGTCCGCGAGCCGCATCACCACCCCCATGTCGTGTTCGACCAGCACGATCGAGATGCCGAGGCTGTCGCGGACTGCGGCGACGACGGCGGCGGTGCGCGCCCGTTCGTCCGCGGTCATCCCGGCGACGGGTTCGTCCAGGAGCAGCAGCCGGGGCTCCATGCACAGGGCCCGGGCCAGCTCGACGAGCTTCTGCTTGCCGTACGGGAGGGAGCCCGCGGGGGCTGCCAGGTCACCCTCCAGGCCGACGAAGGCGGCGATCTCGCGGACCCGTTCGCGGTGCAGCCGCTCCTCGCGGACGGCGGACGGCAGCCGCAGCCCGGTGGCGAGGAACCCCGAGCGCATCAGCCGGTGGCGGCCCAGCAGCAGGCTGTCGGCGACGGTGGTGTGCGGGGGCAGCGCCAGGTTCTGGAAGGTACGGGCGACACCGAGGGCGGCGACGGCGTGCGGGGCGAGACCGGTGAGCTCGGCGGCGCCGAAGCGCACGCTGCCCGTCGCTGCGCGGTACACCCCGGAGAGCACGTTGAAGCAGGTGGACTTGCCCGCCCCGTTGGGCCCGATGACGGCGTGGACACTGCCCGGTTCGACGGTGAAGGAGACCCCGTCGAGGGCGGTGAGCCCGGCGAAGCGGACGGTCACGTCGGTGACGGTGAGGAGCGGTGGGGCGGTCGTCTCCTGCGCTGCGGACGGGATCACGCGGACCACCTGCGCAGGGTTCGGGTCGTCCGCGGGGGCGGGGCGTCCTCGTCGGTGATGCCGAGGTAGCGGCGGCGTACCTCGTCCGAGGCCGCCAGCTCGGCGGCCGGGCCCGCCAGGGTGACCTCGCCGACCTCCAGGACGTACGCGTACGAGGCCAGCCGGAGCGCGAGGGCCGCGTTCTGCTCCACCAGCAGCACCGAGGTGCCCGAGGCGTTGATCTCGGTGATCGTCTCGGCGATGGTGGCGGCCATCTTCGGCGCCAGGCCCAGCGAAGGCTCGTCGAGCAGCAGCAGCCGCGGGCGGGCCATCAGGGCCCGGCCCAGCGCGAGCATCTGCTGCTCGCCGCCGGACAGCAGGCCGGCCCGCTGGCGGGCCCGCCGGGCCAGGACCGGGAACAGCTCGTGGACGCGGGCCAGCGAGCGGGCGGTGTCGGCGCGGGAGCCGGCCCGGGCCCCGAGGGCGCCGGCCCGCAGGTTGTCGGCGACGCTCATCCGGGTGAACACCTGGCGCCCCTCCGGGACCTGCACCACCCCTGCGGCCACCGCCCCGGCCGGGCCGAGGCCGTCCAGCGGCCGGCCGTCGAAGCTGATGCCCCCGCCGGTTGCGGCGCCCCGGTGGAAGGCGAGCGTCCGGGACACCGCCCGCAGCAGGGTCGTCTTTCCCGCGCCGTTCCCGCCGAGTACGACGACCACGGTGCCCGCCGGTACGTCGAGCGACACGGCGCGCAGTGCCCGGACCGGCCCGTAGCCGACGGACAGCGCGCTCACCTGGAGCGAGGCCACATCCCCTCCCACTGCTTGCCCACCCACGGTCGGGCTTTGTGCTGGCGCACAGACCAGCACCGGGCGGGGGCGGGCGTCCACGGCCCGAAGCCGAATCGCTGCCGATGACCAGCCCGGGGTGGGGTCCGCTTGTGCAACGGCACAGACCTGCCGACGGGGCCTCTTACGCCGGCGGGCCCCGGGTGACATCCTCTGCGGCCATGGGTGGACGCAGGGCGCGGACGGAAGCGGAATGGTCGGTGCTGCTGACGGCGGCCGAGGTTCTGGTGGAGCGGATCCCCGCTCTGACGGAACAGCTCATCGGCGATCTGGCGAAGCATTCGCCGCTGTTCGACGTGGCCGTACCGCGGGACGAGCACTGGCAGCAGATCAGCGAGGCGATGCGGTACGGCATCGAGGCCTTCGCGGCGCGCCGCTCTGACCTGCGCAAGGACCTGGCCTACGCGCAGGAGCTCGGGCGGCGCAGAGCCGAACAGGGCCTGCCGCTGGACCTGTTGCTGTACGCGTACCGTCGCGCGGGCCGGCTGACGTGGGATGCCCTGCTCGACATCGTCACGGAGGAGGACCCGGACGCCCTGCCGGTACTGGCCCGGACGGCGGGCGCGATGTGGGCCGGGATCGAACAGCAGGCCGCCGCGACGGCCGAGGCCTACCGGGAGGGCGAGCTGGAGATGCGCCGGCGCAGCGACGAGCGGGTGCAGGCGCTGCTGGACGCGCTGCTGGAGGGGGACCCGGCGCCGGGCCTGGCGGCGCGGGCGGCGGCGGGCCTGGACCTGCCGGAGCAGGGGCGGTACGCGGTGGTCGTGCTCCCGGTGGACCGGCGGGACTCGGTGCACCGGGTGGCGTCGGCGGGCGGGATGCGGCTGTTCTGGCGGATGCGGGCGGAGCAGGAGCTGGCGGTGGTGGCCCTCGGGTCGTCCTCGCTGGACGAGCTGGCCGCGGAACTGGCCGACCGCTGCCCCGGCCCCGGCGGGATCGGCCCGGTGGTGGGCGGGCTGGCGGAGCTGGGCCGGGCGCGGCGGCTGGCGGAGACGGCGCTGGCCACCTGCGGGGCGGAGGAGCGCTCGCTGGTCCGGCTGTCGGAGCGGCTCCCGACGGCCCTGGTCGTACGGCAGCCAGAGCTCGCCGGGGAGCTGGTCCAGGCGGTCCTGGGTCCGCTGCTGGAGCTGGACCCGGCGGACCGGGCGGTGCTGCTGGAGACCCTGGACGCATGGCTCGCGGCGGAGGGCTCCGCCGGCCGCGCGGCCACCCGTCTGTACTGCCACCGCAACACGGTCTTCAACCGGCTGCGGCGGCTGGAGCACCTGACCTCCCGCTCCCTGTCGCGCCCGCACGACCTGATCGCGCTCACCCTGGCCGTGGCCGCCCACCGCCTGACCGGCACCTGCGGACCGGCGGGCGTCTGATGCCTTGACCGCGGTCCGGCGTCCGTGGGCCGGGGCCGGCGTCCGTGGGCCGGGGCCGGGGGCCGTGGGCCGGGGCCGTAGGCCGGGGCCGGGGGCCGTAGGCTTGATGTCGGAAAACCGCCAGCCCGGCGGTGAGACGGCCGGGATCCTGGAGCCATGTACACCGACACCGATCGCTGCGTCAGAGCAGTGCAGTCGAAGGACGCCCGCTTCGACGGGTGGTTCTTCACCGCCGTGCTGACCACGCGGATCTACTGCCGGCCCAGCTGCCCCGCCGTGCCGCCCAAGGTCGAGAACATGACCTTCCTGCCCAGTGCCGCCGCCTGCCAGCAGGCCGGCTTCCGGGCCTGCAAGCGGTGCCGGCCCGACACCAGCCCCGGTTCGCCCGAGTGGAACGCCCGGGCCGACGCCGTCGCCCGCGCCATGCGGCTCATCCAGGACGGCGTCGTCGACCGCGAGGGCGTGCCGGGCCTGGCCGCCCGCCTCGGGTACTCCACCCGCCAGGTGGAGCGGCAGCTGAACGCCGAGCTCGGCGCCGGCCCCCTCGCCCTCGCGCGGGCGCAGCGCGCGCAGACCGCGCGGCTGCTCATCGAGACCTCCGAACTGCCCATGGGCGACATCGCCTTCGCCGCCGGGTTCTCCTCCATCCGCACCTTCAACGAGACCGTCCGCGCGGTGTTCGCCCTCGCCCCCGGCGAGCTCCGGCAGCGGGCCGAGAAGGCCAACCGGCTGGGGCCCAAGGTCCCCGGAACGATCGCGCTGCGGCTGCCCTACCGGGCCCCGCTGAACCCCGACAACCTCTTCGGGCACCTCGCCGCCACGGCCGTTCCGGGAGTCGAGGAGTGGCGGGCCGGGGCGTACCGCCGGACGCTGAGGCTCCCGTACGGGACCGGGGTCGTCTCGCTCACCCCGCAGCCCGACCACATCGGCTGCCAGCTCGCCCTGACCGACCTGCGGGACCTGACCATCGCCATCAGCCGCTGCCGCTGGATGCTCGACCTCGACGCCGACCCCGAGGCGGTCGACGGGCAGCTGCGCACCGATCCGCTGCTGGCCCCGCTCGTGGACAAGGCTCCCGGGCGCCGGGTGCCCCGTACGGTCGACGCGGCGGAGTTCGCCGTACGCGCCGTCCTCGGCCAGCAGGTGTCCACCGCGGCCGCGCGCACCCACGCGGCCCGGCTGGTCGCGGCCCACGGCGAGCCCGTGGCCGACCCGGACCCCGAGGGCGGGCTGACCCACCTGTTCCCCTCCCCGCAGGCGCTGGCCGGGCTGGACCCGGAGTCCCTGGCCCTGCCCCGCAGCCGGCGGACCACCCTGACGACCCTGGTCGCGGCGCTGGCCGACGGCTCGCTGCCGCTCGGCATCGACAGCGACTGGGAAGCGGCCCGGGCGCGGCTGAACGCGCTGCCCGGATTCGGTCCGTGGACCACCGAGGTGATCGCGATGCGGGCGCTGGGCGACCCGGACGCCTTCCTGCCGTCCGATCTGGGGGTCCGGCGGGCCGCGAAGGACCTCGGCCTGCCGTCCACGCCCGCGGCGCTGACGGCCCGGGCGGCCGGCTGGCGGCCCTGGCGCGCGTACGCCGTCCAATACCTGTGGGCCACCGGCGACCACCCGGTCAACCACCTGCCCGTCTGAGAGGCGCGAAAGACCATGAACAGCAGCAGCAAGCAGCACACCGTCGTCGACAGCCCCTACGGCCCGCTCACCCTGGTCGCCACCGACGGCGTCCTCAGCGGCCTGTACATGACCGGGCAGCGCCACCGCCCCGCCGAGGAGTCCTTCGGCGAGCGGGTCGCGGCGTCCGAGGAGCCCTTCCCCGAAGTGGCGCGGCAGCTGACGGCGTACTTCGCGGGCGAGCTCACCGAGTTCGACCTGCCGGTCCGGCTGGAGGGCACCGACTTCCAGCGCAGCGTCTGGGGTCAGCTCGTACGCATCCCGTACGGGCAGACGTGGTCGTACGGGGAGCTCGCGGCGAAGCTCGGCAAGCCGGGTGCCTCGCGCGCGGTGGGTCTGGCCAACGGGAAGAACCCGGTGGGGATCATCGTGCCGTGCCACCGTGTGATCGGGGCCTCGGGCAGCATGACGGGCTACGGCGGCGGCCTGGACCGCAAGGTTCGGCTGCTGGCCTTCGAGGCCGGGGAACAGCAGCTCTAACTGGTGTCCGGCGGGTCGTCCGCGTCGGCGTCCCGCCGGCGCAGACCGACCTTGACCGCGCCGAAGAGGACCTTGGCGACCACCCCGACCACGATCAGGTCGGCGATCATCTGCACGGTGGTCAGCGCACGGCCCGTCCCGGTGGTGGGGGCGATGTCCCCGAACCCCACGGTCGCGAACACCGCGACCGTGAAGTACATGGCATCGATCCGGCTCAGCGGCTCGGAGAACGACCCGGCGTGCTCCTTGGCGAGCAGGAAGTACGACGCCGAGAACACCACGAGGAACAACGGCACCGCGGTGGCCAGCGCCTCCAGCGCCCGCAGCAGCGGATGCTCCGCACGGCTGACGGCGGAGATGTGCCAGGCGAGCAGGCAGCCGAACCCGGTCAGTCCGAGGACCAGCGAGGTGACGGCGGTGACCTCCAGCCCACGGTCCAGCGGGACCAGGTAGTAGAGCGCGAGGAGCAGGGCCACCGAGGCCGCCGAGCGGACCAGGTGGACCGCGATTACGCGGTAGCGCTCCATGGCCACTGATTGCAGCACCCGCGGCGGCGGGCCGCACTTCGGTCAGACCACGAGCAGCGGCACCAGCAGGGCGAAGCCGGCGCCGGCCTCCACCGCGTAGCCGAACAGGGAAGGGTGCTGGACGGGGGCGGCGAGCAGGACCACGCTCTGCTGGGTCGCGGCCGCCGCCACCCAGTCGCCGTCGGCGCCGAGGTTGCCCTGGTACCAGCCTTCGCAGGAACCGGGCCCGGTGACGGCGAGGAGGTCGTCCTCGCGGCGGTAGAAGGCCTGCCAGCCGGCCGCGGGCACGGACCAGCCCTCGAAGTCGGTGAACTGGGCCCAGCCGCCGTCGCGTATCGCGGCGTCGAACAGCCAGACCGGGACCCCCTCGGGGGTCACCTCGCCGCCGGCCTGCTGTTCGGTGGTGAAGTGGACCATCGGGAGGGCGTCGGGCCCGTCGGCGGTGCTGGGCCAGGCGTACATCGTGATCATCTGGTGAATTCTGTCCTGCTCGATGTAGGCGCCGGATAACCCTTCGGGTCCTGACGGGGTCTTAGCGTCCGTCCGGGCGGCGGCCGTTCTCCAGTTCCGCCGTGCCCTCGCCGGACAGCAGGACCCGGTACGCCTCCGCCGTGCGCAGGCCGAGCGAGCCGGGGAGGTACGCGGTGAGCTCGGCCGGGTCGACCAGCCGCCACGAGATCAGCTCCTCTTCCTGGAGCTTGATGCCGGCGAGCTGGACCGCGTCGAGCACGCCGCCGTCGTAGAGGTACGCGACCAGCGGGGGCCGGCCTGCGCCCAGCGTCCAGTCCACGGCGAGCAGCCGGCCGAGCGGGACGTCCACGCCGATCTCCTCGGCGCTCTCGCGGCGGGCCGCCGTGCGCGGGGACTCGCCCTCGTCCGACTCGATGGTGCCGCCCGGCAGGGCCCAGCCCTCGCGGTAGTTGGGCTCGACGAGCAGGACCCGGCCCTCGGCGTCCCGGTAGAGGGCGGCGGCGCCGGCCAGCACCCGGGGCAGGCTCGCGATGTAGGTGGCGTAGTCATCCGTGGTGGTCACGCGGCCACCCTACCCAGGTGGCGGGGTGGCCGGGACGGGCTACGTCTGCGGCGTCCCGCCGCCGTCCTCGCGGTCGCGGCCCTTGGACTCGGCGACCCTGCGCAGCCGGGGGTGGCGTGCCGGTCCCTGTTCGGTGATGGCGTCGCCGACCATCGCCCTGACGGCGTCCCGCAGCCCGTGCAGGGCGTGGTGGCGGGCGGGGCCGGCGCCGGGGTCCTCGCGCAGTTCCCTCACCAAGGCCCAGCAGAGCAGCAGCATGACGATCACGAAGGGCAGCGCGACCAGGATGGTGGCGGTCTGGAGGGACTTCAGGCCGCCCGCGACGAGCAGGACCGCGGCGACGGCGGCCATCAGCACGCCCCAGGTGACGACGAGCCAGGTCGGCGGGTGCAGCGAGCCGCGGCTGGTGAGCGAGCCCATGACGAGGGAGGCCGAGTCGGCGCTGGTGACGAAGTACGTCATGACCAGGGCCATGGCCACCCAGGAGGTGACCGTGCCCAGCGGCAGCGCGTCCAGCATCGCGAAGAGGGAGGCCTCGGTGCCGTCCTTGATCTTGGCCGCGAAGTCGACGGCGCCGGTGGAGTCGAGGCGGATGGCGGTGCCGCCCATCACGCAGAACCAGATGACGGTGGCGCCGCTGGGCACCAGCAGGACTCCGATCAGGAACTCGCGGATGGTGCGGCCGTGCGAGATGCGGGCGATGAAGGTGCCGACGAACGGCGCCCAGGACAGCCACCAGGCCCAGTAGAAGATCGTCCACGCGCCGAGCCACTTGCTGTCGGTGAAGGCCCCGGTGCGGGTCGCCATCGGGAGCAGGTCGTGCAGGTAGCTGCCGACGCTCGCCGGGATCACGTCGAGGACGTAGACGGTCGGGCCGAGTACGAAGACGAAGAGCATCAGGACGGCGGCGAGCACGATGTTGATCGTGCTCAGCCATTTGACGCCCTTGTGCAGGCCGGAGAAGGCGGAGAGCACGAAGGCCGCCGACAGCGAGGCGATGATGATCAGCTCGACGGTGGTGGAGTCCTCGATGCCGGTGGTGATGTTCAGCCCCTTGGAGACCTGGAGCGCGCCGAGCCCGAGGCTGGTGGCCGTGCCGAAGACGGTCGCGAAGACGGCGAGCAGGTCGATGGCCTTGCCCGGCCAGCCGTTGGCCCGCTCCTCGCCCATCAGCGGGACGAAGGCGGAGCTGAGGCGGTTGCCGCGGCCCTTGCGGAAGGTCGCGTAGGCGAGGGCCAGGCCTGCGATGCCGTAGATCGCCCAAGGGGTGAGGGTCCAGTGGAAGAAGGAGTAGTCCATGGCGGCGCGCGCGGCGTCCCCGGTGCCGGGCGCCGCCCCGGAGGCCGGGGGCGGGTTCAGGTAGTGGGTGAGGGGCTCGCCCACGCCGAAGAACATCAGGCCGATGCCCATGCCCGCGCTGAACATCATCGCGATCCACGCGAGGTTGGTGAACTCCGGTTCCGAGTCGTCCGCGCCGAGCCGGATGCGGCCGAAGCGGCTGATCGCGAGCACGACGCACATGACGAGGAAGACGTCGGCGGCGATCACGAACAGCCAGGCGAAGTTGTCGAGCACCCAGGCCAGGGCGGTGCTCGACGCCGTGTCGAAGGAGCCCTTGGCGAGGGCCGCCCAGGCGACGACGGCCAGCACGGCGATCACTCCGATGACGACGACGGCGCGGTCGGGAGTGCCCTCGGCCACTCCTTCGGGTCCCCCTCCCGGGGAATCCGGACGTGCCTGTTCCAGTGAATCCGTGCCCATGCGGCCACACTATGCATGCATATATCCGCATTTACGGGCATGGCGCGCCGGACGTGACCCAGGCCACCCATGGGCATAGGAGGATCCTCCGGATAGGCTCATGGTGGCGCGACTGCACTGTTCGAAAGCAAGGGATTAGCAAGGTGACGGACGGAGCAGTAACTGAGACCGCGCGCGTGCTCATCGCCGCGGACAAATTCAAGGGCTCGCTCACGGCCGTTCAGGTCGCTGAGCGGGTGACGGCCGGCCTTCGCAGGGCCGTACCGGGCGTGGAGGTCGAGACCCTCCCCGTCGCGGACGGCGGCGACGGTACGGTCGCGGCCGCCGTGGCGGCCGGGTTCGAACGCCGGGAGGTACGGGTCACCGGACCCCTCGGTGAGCAGGTCACGGCGGCCTTCGCCCTGCGCGAGGGCACCGCGGTGGTCGAGATGGCGGAGGCCTCCGGGCTGCAGCTGCTGCCGGCGGGTGTCTTCGCCCCGCTGACGGCGACCACCTACGGCTCGGGCGAGCTGCTGAAGGCCGCCCTGGACGCGGGTGCCCGCTCGATCGTCTTCGGTGTGGGCGGCAGCGCCACCACCGACGGCGGCGCGGGCATGCTGGCCGCGCTGGGTGCGGTGTTCCTGGATGCGAACGGTGAACCGGTCGGTCCGGGCGGCGGCGCCCTGGCCGGTCTGGCCTCGGCCGACCTGTCCGGCATCGACCCCCGCTTCGCCGAGGTCGACCTCGTCCTCGCGAGCGACGTGGACAACCCGCTGACGGGTCCGAAGGGCGCTCCGGCGGTCTACGGCCCGCAGAAGGGGGCGTCGCCCGAGGACGTGGCGGCGCTGGACGCGGCGCTCGCGCACTTCGCGGTGGTGCTGGAGAAGTCGATCGGCGCGAAGGCTGCCGAGTGCGCGCTGGCGCCGGGCGCCGGCGGCGCGGGCGGCATCGGGTACGGGGCGCTGCTCCTCGGCGCGACGTTCCGACCCGGCATCGAGCTGATGCTGGAGGTGCTGGGCTTCGCCCCGGCGCTGGAGCGGGCCACGCTGGTCATCACCGGTGAGGGCTCTCTGGACGAGCAGACCCTGCACGGCAAGGCCCCGGCCGGTGTCGCGGCAGCGGCCCGTGCGGCGGGCAAGGAGGTCGTCGCGGTCTGCGGCCGCCTGCTGCTGACCCAGGAGGCCCTCCAGGCCGCCGGGATCCGCCGGGCGTACCCGCTGACGGAGATCGAGCCGGACACGGCGAAGTGCATCGCCAACGCCGGTCCCCTGCTGGAGCAGGTCGCGGCGAACATCGCCGCCGACGTGCTCTGATCCGTACGGTCCGCGAGGCCCGGAACCCCCGCCCGGGGTTCCGGGCCTTCCGCTTGCCCGAAAGGGCAGGCGCGGGGTGCCGGGCGGGTGCCCCGGCGGGGGTTGGACCGGGCCCGGGCGGTGGCGAGCATGGCCGGGTGACCAACTGCACGGTGTGCGGCACCCGCTGCGAGCCCGGGGAGCGGTTCTGCGGGAGCTGCGGGGCCTTCCTGGAGTGGGCCGGTGACGCGACGGGGGCCCCGGCGGCCCCCCGTCCGGCGACCGGGGTCTCCCCGCCGGCCCATCCCCCGCGGGGACCTTCCGGCCCTCCGGCCACTTCTGCCGCGCCTGCTTCGCCCGCCTCCCCCGTCCCGCGTTCGGGGCCGGGTCCGGGGCCCGCCGTGCCGCCCATGCCGAACCGGCCGCCCGACGCGCCGGGCGCGCGGGCCGTACAGCCGCCCGCCGCCGGCGCCGCGCCGGTCGCCGGGCCCCCGCGCCGGCGCCCCGAGGCCGAGGAGGCCCCGCCGCAGCCCGGGGAGCTCATCTGCGGGCAGTGCGGTGCGGGCAACGTGCCCACCCGCAGGTTCTGCCGCCGCTGCGGGTCCTCCCTCGCGGACGCGCCCGTCGTCCCCCGCGCCCCCTGGTGGCGGCGCCTGTTCACCCGCCGCCCGTTCACCCGCCGCACGCACGCCGCCGGTGAGCGGCCGCCGCGCAGGCAGTGGCGGATGCCGCGGTTCGTGCTGCCGGTCTTCGTGCTGGTGGCCCTGGCCGGGGCCGGGTACCTCTTGCGTGCCGAAGCCCTGCGCGGCGTGGAAGCCGTACGGGACCGCGCGTCCAAGCCCGAGCAGACGCATGCCGTCCAGGTGACCGCGTCCAGTGCCGCCGCCGGGCACGAGCCCGCCCTGGCGGTGGACGGCACCACCGACCGGTACTGGGCACCGGCCCCGTCCGGGCCCGGTCAGGGGGAGTTCCTGGAGGCGACCTTCGCGGGCCCGGTGCGGCTCCTGGACCTCGTGGTGCGCCCGGGGGCCTCATCGGTCGCGGAGAAGTACCTCCGGGAGGGCCGGCCGAGCTCCCTGTTGCTCACCGCCACCGCGAAGGACGGCCGTACCAGCACCAAGACCGTCCGCATCGCCGACGTGCCCGGGGAGCAGCGCTTCCACTTCGCCGTCAGCGACGTGGTGCGGATCCGGATCACCGTGCAGGGCGCCTACGGCGCGGAAGGCGACCGGCACGTCGCCCTCGGCGAGGTGGAGTTCTTCAAGCGGCGATAGTGCCGTGCACGCGCCCTTACGAGCCTCCGTGCAGCAGCACGGACACCATCTGGGCGTGGCGCCGCTCGGCCTGGCGGGCGGCTGCCGGGGCGCCGGCCCGGTGGTGGGCCTCGACCAGCAACCGCCACACCCCGTCCTGGAAGGGGTCCAGCGACAGGGCGTGCGTGGCCGCGGCCACTGCGGGCTCCGGGCGGCCGCGGGTCAGCTCCACCTCGGCCAGGGTGTGCGCGGCCCGCACCGCCTGGCCCCGGCAGCGCTCCCGCAGCGGCACCACCCACTCCGCCGGGCCGTCCTCCGGAAGCAGCTCGCCGGTGTAGAGGCGCAGCGCCCGGCCCAGGGCCTCGACGGCGCGGTCGGCGTTGCCCCGGGCGGCCTCGGCCAGGCCCTGCGCGGTGGCGGCCTCGAAGCGCTGGACGTCGCAGCTGCCGCCGGGGACGAGGTTGAGCATGTACGCCTCGCCGGAGCGGACCAGCACCTGGGCCCCGCCCCGGTGGCGGCCCGGTTCCAGGAGCGTGCGCAGCGTCGACACGGCCGTCTGCAGTCCGTGTCCGGCCGTGCGGGCGGGGCTCTCCGGCCACAGGGCGGCCATCAGCTGCTCCCGGTGCACGGGACGGCCCGCGTGTACGGCGAGCAGCCGCGCCAGCGCCCGTACCCGCGGCCGGGTCGCGCCCCAGTCCAGCGGCCGGTCGTCCAGGGTGGCTTCGAAGCGCCGGAAGCAGCGCAGCGCGAGCCGTCGTTCGGGGTCGGCGGGGCAGGGGCGGGGCGGCGGCGCGGGGCGGCGGGCGGCGCCCGGGCAGCGGCGGGCGAGGTACGTCCGCAGCAGGGGCAGGCAGTGGGCCGCGCCGTACTCCTCGGCCAGTTCGGGCGGTTCCTCGGTGCCGCGCCGCAGGGCCCGTACGGCCCGCTCGGGGAACGTACCGAGCACCTCCCGGTCCAGGTAGGTGCGCAGCGCGGCCGTGTCCAGCGGATCGCGGCCGACGGCCGCGGCGGCCCGTCCGAGGCGGATGACGGCCGGCCAGCCGCGGCTGAGCCGGACCAGCTCGGGGGCGGCGTCGGGGAAGGCGGCGGTGATCTCGGCCTCGCCGAGGCTCAGTTCGCGCGCGGTGAGGACGAGGGTGTCGGCCAGTTCCAGCCGGGTGAGGTTCACGGCGGGCATCCGGCGGCCGGCCAGGACGACCCGGAGCCGGCCGGGCGGGGCCAGCCGCGCCAGCTCCTCCAGGACGGCCTCGGCGGGGTTGCCGTGCACCAGGTGCACGTCGTCGACGAGCAGCAGGACCGGGTCGGGGCCGCCCTCGATGTCGAGCAGTACGGACTCCACCGTCGGCGGTGTCCTCATCGGTACCGGCGCGGACACCGCGGCCAGCCGGGCCAGCAGGGCGGAGGCGTCCTGCGTGTCGCGGCAGGGCCGCCAGCGCACGACCCGCCCCGGGAAGGCCTCGGCGGCCCCGGCCAGCAGGGTGGTCTTGCCGTAGCCGGCGGGCGCGACCACGAGCGCCAGGGCGCCCGGACTGCCGTTCGACAGGAGTGGAATCGACGTGCGGACAGGCATGTCCGGCCCCCTTCCCCGCTCATGGGCAGGTCAAGGATGGACTCTCACCCTCCGCACAGCATGAGTAACCCATTACCCAATCGGGGGCTCCTGCCCCGCGCGCGCCCCCAGCGCGAGCACCTCGACCCGGAAGGGCAGGTGCACCGGCCGGCTGCGGGCGACGAACGCGGTCAGCGCCGCGGTGTCCACGGCCGCCGGGTCGGGCACCCGCAGCCGTACGAGCAGATGCGGCTGTCCGGATCCCGGCAGCGGGGTGTCGGGGGTGGCGGACCACACGGTGGCGCCGCTCTCCTCGATCTCCGGGGTCGTCCCGAAGGCCTGGCGCACCTGCTCGGCGAGACCGGCCCGGGTGCCGCGCAGCGCGTGCGCGGCCACCGCTCCGCGGACCTCGCCGTCCGCGCCCACCCAGGCCGCGAGGAGCGCCGCGAAGTCGGCGGGGGCCAGGCGCGGGTCGAAGTAGGCGGGCAGGCTGTCGAGGACGGCCAGCACGGGCGCCAGTACCTCGTCGAGGCTCTCGGTGATCCGCTGGGCGAGGTCGTCCTCGGCGTAGACGGCGGGCAGCCCTGCGCCCAGCGGGTGGCGCGAGGGCAGGCCGGGGACCAGGCGCCGGCTCACCGCGGGTCCACCCGTACCTGGTGGTCGAAGCTGAAGGCCAGCGAGCCGGGGCGCAGCACGATCCGGTCGGCCGGCTCACCGCGCCGCCGGGTCTCCAGGTCGGCGGGGAACAGCCGTACGCTCTCCACCGACTCCACGCCCGGCACCTGTTCCAGGACGGCCCAGACGGCGCCGGTGTGCACCGCCCTCCCGAACGGCCAGCCGTCCCCGTCGGGCCCGCCGGTGAGCGGGTTCAGCTGCCGGTACAGGGCGGCGAGCGCGGCCCGCTGCACCCGGGCGGGCGGGATGCCGTCCGCTGCGCGCAGGGCGGCGACGACGGTGATGCCCTGGTAGTACGGCGGTTCGACGACGAGCCGGGTGCCCAGCATGCGGCGGGCGTGGAGGTGGGCGGCGACGGACTCCAGCAGGGCGGGCGGGCAGGCCATCCGGGCGAAGTCCAGGCGCCCTTCGCCGTCGTCCTCGGCGGCCGGCACGAGGAGCACCCGGACCCCGCCGGGACCCTCCTCGGGGGCCTCGACGCAGCGGACGCGGGCCACTTCGGGAGCGAACTGCCGGGTCAGGTACTCGTAGTCCTCGGCGGTGACGGCCCGCTCGCGGGTCCGCAGTTCCATCGCGCCGCGCAGCCGGGCGTTGGCCACGTCCTCGCCGTCGACGCCGCCGCCGGCCGCGCGGCGGTTCTCCACCCGGGCGATGTACGGGATGGAGCTGCGCAGTACGCCGAGGGTGCGGCGGGCCACGTTGCCGCGCCGGCCGCCGCCCGCGAGGTACGGGCGGGCCCGTACGGGGACGCCTTTGGCGGGGACCGCCCCGTACTGGCGCAGGGAGCCGTCGGCCTCGCGTACGGCGGGGCCGAAGGTGATCTCGCCGGTGGCCCGGTCGATGCCGATGTGCAGGTCCTCGGGGCCCGATTCGCCGAAGTGGCGTACCTCGGTCCAGGTCACCCACCCGTCGGCGGCGGTGCGGGTCTCCACGGTGAACGGCGGCCCGCCGGCGACGACCGGGGCGCGGTCGAGGGTGAAGGTCTGGCCGGGCAACCCCTCGCAGATGCCGAGCAGTTGGCCGTCGACCCGTTCCGCGTTCACGGCCGGGGCGGTGCCGCCGATGGTGAACGCCTCGGCCGACAGCAGGGTGGGGGCGGCCGAGTACGCCGTGCGCCCCTCCGCCGGGGGGACGACGACGCAGCGCAGCCAGCCCGCGCGCTGCCGGGCCTCGGCGGAGGCGAGGTGGCCGGCGGGCAGCTGGATGAGCACGTCGCCGGGCCGGTTGAAGCCGCCGGTGCCGTCCCGGTCGACCTCGCAGCGGGTCCAGCCCTCGCCGGTCCAGGCCTCCCAGGCCAGCGGGGGGTGTTCGGGGTCGATGCCGTGGCCGGCGACGGGGAAGTCCAGGCGCAGGGCCACCACGCAGGACGGCGCCGCCTGTGAGAGCCCGAAGAACAGGGCGTCCCCGGGGCTCGGCACGGCGGAGAAGCAGGGCACGCCGCGCCCGGTCGCGAGTTCGGGCCCGCGGTCGGCGGGGACCGCGCCGGGTGCGGTCGTACCGGTGGCCAGAACGGTCAACTCCACCGGTACGACGGCCAGTTCCTGCACGGTCGAGAAGACCACCGCCTCGTCGGTCTCGGTACGGGTGGTGGCGACCTCGGTGCCCTCGCGGATGAGCACGGTCTCGGGCTGGGGCGCGGACAGCCAGAAGGTGACGTCCGTACGGGCCGCCGCGGGCGGGTTGAGGGTGAGGCCGATCAGGTCGAGGAAGGCCACGTGGTTCTTGTCGGGAACCCTGTTGAGCCGGTAGATGAGCTGGTCGGTCATATGGGCGAACGCCTCGATGAGGGTGACGCCCGGGTCGGAGACGTTGTGGTCGCTCCACTGCGGGCAGCGCTGCTGGACCATCCGCTTGGCCTCGTCCACGAGGTCCTGGAAGCGCCGGTCGTCGAGGTTGGGCCGGGGCAGCGCCATCAGCCGCCGCTCCCCTCAGGGGTGTCGTGGGAGGGAATGACGTAGAACGGGAACACCAGGTTGCGCGGGGTGTTGGAGCCGCGCGGGGCGTAGCGGATGTCGATGTACAAGGTGCCGGCCTCGACCGCGTCGAAACTGACGACCACGTCGACGAGCCGGATCCTGGGTTCCCAGCGTTCCAGCGACATCCGCACCTCGTAGCCGATCTGGGCCGCGGTGGCCGCGTCGGCCGGGGAGAAGACGTGGTCGTGGATCGCGCAGCCGAACTGCGGGCGCATGGGCCGCTCCCCGGGGGCGGTGCCGAGGATCAGGCGCATGCTCTCCTCGATCTCCTGCTCCCGGCGCACCAGCGCGATGGCCCCGGTGGCGTCCGTACGGAGCGGGAAGGCCCAGCCGGCGCCGATGAACTGCTCCCCCACGGCCGGTTCACCCGCCGATCAGGACGGTCGGCGCGCCCATGACGATGGGCGCGCCGCAGGCGGACATGTCGCCCATCCGGGCCGCGGGCAGGCCGCCGATGAGCACGGTCGGGCAGCCGGGCGGGGCGATGGCCGAGGGCGGGTGGACGGCCGGGGGCGGGAAGGAGCAGATGTGCGGGGTGGACACGACGGCCGCGGGCATGCCGCCGATGAGCACGGTGGGCACTCCGGGCGGTCCGATGACCCCGGGGTGTCCGGTGGGGTCCCCGACGCGTGCGGCTGGCGGCATGTCGCTGTTCTCCTCGTTCTCCTCGGGTGATGCCGTTGGTTGGTACGGGTCAGTTGATGCGGACGAGTGCTGCGCTGATCGACAGGCTGGCCCCGCCCTTGAGTTCGGTGCTGGCCTGGCCGTTCACCGCGACGGTGGTGCCCTTGACGTCCACCTGGCCGTTCGTCTGGAGCTTCAGCGCGCCCGCGCCGGCGTCGACCTCGGCCCCGGTCTGCGCGGTGATCTGCACGGACTGCCCCTTGAGTTCGAGCTTTCCGCTGCCCGCGTCCATCGCGATGCCCTGTTCGGCCTTCACCGTCACCTTGTCCTTGGCCTCGATCTCGACCGTGCCGTCGCTGTGCACGGTGACGGAGGTGGCCTGTTGGTCCAGGTGGAGGGTCAACTTGCCGTCGCCCGTGGCCAGCCGGACGCCCTTGGGCCCGCGCGCGCAGTCCAGCAGCTCCAGCCGGTTTCCCGAACGGGTCACCAGCGAACGCCGGTTGATGGCACCGCTGGTGGAGTCGACGAGCGGCGCGTCGTGGTCCGAGGGCTTGTCCTGGCCGTTGTAGAGGCCGCCGATCACGTACGGGTGGTCCACCCGCCCGTGCTCGAAGCCGACGAGCACCTCGTCCCCCACCTCGGGGCCGAAGATCCCGCCGCCGCCCTTGCCGCCGAGGTCCGCGGTGCGGGCCCAGTCGCTCACGTACTCGCCGTCCAGCCAGGGGAAGGCCAGTTTCACCCGGCCCCGGTCCTCGGGGTCCCTGGTGTCGGTCACGGTGGCGTTGACCAGCCCTCCGACCCGGCCTCGGTCGCCCGGCCCGGCCCCGCCGGAGGCCAGACCGTAGAGGGAGCGGTCGGAGCGGCCGCCGACCGTGAGCCAGGTCTGGTACCCGGTCTCCGGGTCGAACACGTGCCGGCTCGTGGAGATCGTGTACTTGCCCTCGAACGGGGCCCCGACATTGCCGAGGGTGACGGCGGTGCCGGCGCGCAGCCTCGGCATGCCCATCGCGACGGCGTCGAGTTCCGCGAAGGACCCGGCCAGGTCCGCGGCCAGGGACTTCGCCGCCTGGTCGGCCTCGGCCTGGGTGCGGTACGGGGTGTCGGTGGCCAGGAACACCGCGCCGCCGAAGGCGTCGGCGGCCTGCTGCGGGGTCATGCCCAGCTCCAGCCGCTCGCTCCGCCCGGCCGGCGCCCGGCCGACGACCGCGGCCTTGGCCTGGACGTCCCATCCGCGGACCTCCACCTGCTGGACCTGGTCGGCGGCGGTCACCGAGGCGTGGCAGCGCAGCAGGTTGCGGCCGAACTCCAGGACGTACGGGCTCGCCTGCGGCGAGGTGGACGTGGCGGGGGCGGGCCCGGCCTTCGCCGGCACCCGGAAGAAGAACTTCCCCTCCAGCACGCCGACTTCGGCCCCGGCGAGGTCGGCCAGCCGGTGCAGGAACTCCCAGTCGGTGACCCCGGGCTGGGCGAGGTGCTCGTACACGGTCGTGGTCGCGTCGACCGTGCCGACGGGCAGCCCGGCCCGCCGCGCGACCTGGACGGCCACGTCGGAGGCGGTCATCTGGCGGTAGCCGGCGACCCGGCGCCCTCGGAAGAAGCGGTGGGCGTGGTCCAGGCCCCGTACGACGGTGAAGGTGCCGGTGGCGTCGAGGTCGACCTCCACCGCGGTGACCTCCCCCGACACCAGCAGCTGGCGCTGCGGGTCGTCCGCGGCGCGCGCGAACAGCTTGACCGGGGTGCCGAGGGTGAACCCGGCCGAGCTCAGGGTGAGGTGGTGCGGATCGCGGAAGCGCAGCACGAAGAGGTCGGGCAGCTGGGTGCTGTCGTCCACGTAGGCGGACACCAGCGTCTGGGCGACCGGATCGGGCAGCGGCTGCCCGGCGACCTCCACGGCGAGGGTGTTGACGAAGCTCTCTCCGGCCATGGTTCAGCCCAACTCCTCGGATCCCGGCAGCAACAGCTCGGTCCCGGGGGCGAGCCGCATCGGATCGTCGATGCCGTTCGCCTCGGCGATGTGCCGCCAGGCGGTCGCGTCCCCGTACTCGCGCCATGCGAGCAGCGCCAGCGTGTCCCCCGTCACCACCCGGTGCACGCGGCGCGCGGCGAGGGCGCCGGAGGTCGGGTTCTGGCCCGGCATGGGCCCGCTGAGCTCCTCCAGCGTCACCTGGCAGACGGCGCGGATCGGTATCCCGCCGGGGGTGAACAGCGTGTACTTCGCCTGGACCTGGCTGATGTAGCCGACGAAGCCGGTGAGCCCGCCCCAGCGCAGGATCACCCAGGGCGGGACGCCCTGGTTCTGCTGCTGCGTTTCCGGGGTGGCCACGCAGCAGGCGAGCAGCTTCTCGACGGCCGCCACGACCCGGCCGTCCTGGTCGGCGGTGGCGTCGAAGAACATCTCCAGGTTCAGCTTGGCGGCGCCGGGCCCCTTGAACTCGGCGGGACCCGCCGTCACCGCGCCCTTGGAGGGCTTGCGTTCCCATTCGGCGGTCTTGGCGAGCGTCAGCTCCTTGGGGTTGAACTGGAAGTCGATCCTCCCCATCCGCGCGCCGGCCGGCCCGGCCCCGCCGTCGGCGGGCGGCTCGCGCAGCTCCAGCCAGGCGCGCTCCAGCTTGGGGCGGGGGCCGGCGTCTCCCGAGGCGGAGCCGCCCGCGGAGGCGATGAAGGCGATGGGCTGGTGCAGTGACATGTCCGGTCCCCTCCCTCTCCCTAGTGCCGTGACCGGCAAGGTCCACCGGGTCGCGGCGCCCGGCACGGCACCTCGCCGCGTTGTCGGACCACGGAAGTACGTCCAGTACGGCCCGCGGCCCTGCGCCTTGCGATGCACCGCACCGGACACCGCGCCCCGGCGGACCTTTCCGGCCACGGCACTAGCGGCCCGCGTTGAGGAAGCCATGGTGGGCGATCTCCAGCGTCTCGGTGGCGACCTTGGGGGTCTCGGGGCTGAGCGAGGGCCCGCTCCAGCGCACGGGCACGACGTCCATCAGGCTCCAGCGGGCGACGATGGTGCCGTCGACGGTCATGGCGGTGATGTGGGCGGTCTTGCGGGGGATTCCGCCCAGCATGCCCGCGAGCCATCTGGTGACCTGCTCGGTGTCGCGCGTCACCGGCCGGGAGAGCTTGATGTTGGAGTACTTGATACGGGTGGGGAGCTGCCAGACGTAGCCGTTGTTGCCGCCCTCCTCGCGCTGTTCCATGACGACCTCGCAGCCGAGGCCGTCGCAGCTGTTGAACGCGCCGAGGCTGATGTTGTCGATCTCGACCATGAAGCACACGCTGACGGCGGGGTCCTGTTGCTGGGCCATGGCGGGGTCCTGTTCTCCTTCAGTGGCGCTGGTCGAGCCGTACGCCGGCCCGCTCGCGGTCGAGCCGGAGCTCGGCGCGCAGGAGGCGGCTCAGGGGGCCGATGAGGCGGCGGATGAGCTCGTCGGTGGGTTCCTTGGCCGGTACGGGTCCCGGGGCGGGTCCCGGGGCCGGTACGGGTCCCGGAGCCGCCTGTTGCGGTACGGGGCTCCGCGCCTCGGGGTCGGCCGGCGGCCCGGGCGCGGCCTCGCGCTGGAGCGCTACCGGCGCCGGGGCACCTGCGGTGCCCGCCGTGGGCTCTGCGGCCTCGGGTACCGACCGCTGCACCGGCGCGACGGGGGCCGCCGCCGTCCACGACACCGGGGCCGGGCCCGGGCCGGGGGCGGCGCCGGAGTCCGCGCCGGGTGCCTGTCGGGCCGGAGCCGGAGCGGGCGCGGGCGCGGGGAGCCACGCCACGGGGACCGCCGCTGCGTCGCTCCGCGCGGCTCGCTGCACCGGGACCTCCGGTGGGGCGGTGGCCCGTGTCCAGACCAGCGGTACCGCGGCGGCGGCCGCCGGAGGACCCTGCTCCGGGACCCGGAGGTCAGGAGCTGCCGCGGAGCGCAGCTCCAGCCCACGCTCCCCGACCAGCCGCGCGACACTCCCGCCGGCCGCCCGCTGCACGGGCTCGATCGGTACGGCGGACGGCCCGAGCGGTGGCTCGCCCACGGCCCGCTGCACGGGCACAGCCGACGGCACGACGGGCAACTCCCCCGCCGGACCAACGGGCCGCGCGGGCGGGTCCGGCACGACAGGCGGCCCGAGTGGCGGCTCAGGCGCGGCACGCTGTCCGGGTGCCGCGGGCTCGGGCGAGACGACCAGCTCGGGACGGTGTCCCGGCACGACGACGGGGAGTTCCCCGGGCGGGACCGCGGGCCGCACCGGCGGCTCGACTACGGCCCGCTGCACGAGCGGGATCTCAGGCCGCACCGGAACCGAAGGCTCGGCCCGACCGGCCACCGGCACGACGGGCAACTCCCCCAGCGGGACCGCAGGCCGCGCAGGCGGGTCCCCCGGGTCGACCGCAGCCACCTGCACGGGCGGAACCGACGGCTGCACCGGAACGCCTGGCTCGGCGCGGTGGCTCGGCGCGACCACAGGAAGATCCCCGGGCGGAACCGCGGGCCGTACGGGCAGCTCGACCGGCGGGTCGAATGACGGCCGCACCGGAACGCCCGGCTCGGCGCGGTGGCTCGGCGCGACCACAGGAAGATCTCCGGGCGGGACCGCAGGCCGCACAGGCGGCTCGACCGCAGCCCGCTGCACGGGCGGAACCGACGGCCGCACCGGAACCTCCGGCTCGGCCCACCCGGCAACCGGCACCACGGGCAACTCCCCCAGCGGGACCGCGGCACGCTGCACGGGCGGAACCGACGGCCGCGCCGGAACCTCCGGCGCGGCGCGGCGGCCCGGCGCGACCACGGGGAGGTCCCCGGGCGGGGCCGCAGGCCGCACAGGCGGCTCGACCGCGGCCGGCTGCACGGGCGGGACCGCAGGCCGCACCGGCACGACAGGCGGCTCGACCGCGGCCCGCTGCACGGGCGGAGCCGACGGTACGACGGGCAGCTCCCCCGCCGGGCCCACGGGACGTACCGGCGGGTCCGGCACGACGGGCGGCCCGGGCGGCGGATCGACCACGGCGCGCGGCGCGGGTGCCGCGGGCTCGGGCGGGAGCGGGCCGGCGACGCGCTGGACCGGCGGCCGCGCGGGCAGCGGGGCGCCCAGGCCGAGGCGGCGGGTGGGCGGGGGCGGTTCCGGCGCGACAGGGGCGGGCGGCGCCGGGGACTGCGGCCGGGGCGGGAGCGGGGCCCCCAGGCCCAGCTTCTTCGTAGTGGCAGGCGACGGCGACGGCAAGGGCTCCGGCGACGGCTCCGGCGGCGCGGGCTCGCCCCCCACCAACGGCCGCTGGTCCGGAGCGGCATCCGGTACGGCCGCAGCGACGAGCGGCGCGGGCGGCTGCGCCTCAAGGCGCTGCACCGGCAGCCGGCGTACGGGGAGGTCCACCGGCGGAGCCACCGTGAGCGCCTCCTCCCGCCGGGCCTCCACGACGGGCAGCGGGGCGGCAGACGGGGCCTCGGACGGCAGAGCCGGCGCCTCGGCGGAGCCGTCCGGTGCCGACCGGCGCTGGACCGGGGTCGGCTCCCCGTGCACCGTCCCGCCCGGGACCTCCGGCGGCGGGGCCGGCGCCTCAGCGGCGGCGCCCGCGAGCCCCGAGGAGGAGGCGGAGGCGGCGGAGGCACCGGAGTCGACCGGCGTCGACCGGCGCTGGACCGGGCTCGGCCCCCCGTGCACCGTCCCACCCGGGGGCGCCCAGCGCTGGACCGGAGCCGGCTCCGCGTACACCGTGCCGCCCGGGGCCTCGGGGGTCACGGCGTGGCCCAGCGCACCCGTCAGCGACGGGTCGCGCCACGTCGCCAGCCCGGCGCCGAAACCCTGCGGGTCGGTCAGCAGCGCGGGCGCGCCGAACGTTCCCTGCTGCGGCGGCAGTCGGGGCCACTCCGGCACCCGCTCAGGCACGGCCTCGACCGCGGGCGCAGGCGCAGGCGACTCCGCGGAACGCCCCCGCAACCGGCTCCGCAACGCGTCGAACACCCGGCTCACCGCCCCCCGGCCAACCGGTTCAGCCGCGCGATCTGGTCCACGTACCGCCGCCGTTCGGCGTGCTCCAGGTCAAGGATGGAATCCATCGGCCAGTGGAAGTGGTAGGCGATGTACGCGACTTCGCCGTACAGCTCGTCCGTCGTCGCGTACGTCACGATTCCCCCAGGCGCCCACCACCCGCGAGGTCGACGGCGAACGCCGTCTCGCACGACGGGCACGTCACCTGCGCCCGCGTGTGGCCCTCCGCGTTGATCCGGCGGTAGAAGTCCTGGAGGAAGGCCAGGTCGGAGGCGAACAGGTCCTCGATCACGCCGGCGTGCACATCCGTCACCGAGCCGATCCGCTCGACCACCCGCCCCAGCAGCACCACCGACAGGTACGCCGGATTCTCCCGCACCCGGTCGTCGCGCAGCGGTACCAGCTCGTCCCGTGCGGTGGCCAGCCTCATCACGCCCGTGCGGTGCACCTGGCCCGCGCCGTCCACGTACCCGCGCGGCAGCTCGAAGGCGAACTCGGTCCGCATCGACCCGCCGGAGGCCCCTTCGGCCACCGGCGACGGCAGGGCGGCGGCGGCCGCCGCCGGGGAAGCCTCCGCGCCCGCGCCCGCTCCCGCGCTCGGCGCCATCTGTCGTCGCATCAGTCGATCACGCCACGTCCATGGACTCGTACGTGATCACGAGCTTCTCGGTCAGGACACTGGTGTCGCCGGCCTTCAGCGAGCTGATCTCCAGGCTCTTCGGCCAGGCGTTGACCAGGGTGTACCGCTTGATCGGCTGGCCCTCGTAGTCGAACACGATGATCGCGCCGCCCTTGCGGGCCGAGCTCATCTTCCCGAACCGCGCGTCCTTGATCCATTTCTCGAAGTTGTTGTCCGCCGTCAGACCGCGGGTCAGTGTGACCTCGCCCGCCTTCGGCCGGCCCGGCAGTTTCTTGATGACGTACTTGCCGTCCGCCGTGTTCTGTTTGAGCTCGATGACGTCCTGTTCCATCTTCAGGCCCGTCACTTCGTTGATCTGCTTGATGACGACCCCGTCGATCTCCAGCCCGAAGGAATGGCCGACCGAGGTGTCCATGTCGGGAAGTGCCATGCTGCTGACTCCCTAGCCGCTGCTATTCGTTGACGAGACTGGTGCCGCCCGAGAACTGGGCCAGCCGGAAGATCACGAACTCGGCGGGCTTCACCGGGGCGATGCCGATCTCGCAGACCACCTGGCCCGCGTCGATCCCCTCGGCCGGATTCGTCTCGCGGTCGCACTTGACGTAGAAGGCCTCGTCGGGTGTCAGCCCGAACAGCGCACCGCGCCGCCACTCGTTGACCAGGAACGCCGAGATGGTCCGCCTGATGCGCGCCCACAGCGCGTCGTCGTTGGGCTCGAAGACCACCCACTGCGTGCCGATGAGGATGGACTCCTCGATGTAGTTGAAGAGCCGGCGCACGTTCAGGTAGCGCCACGACGGGTCGGAGGACAGGGTCCTCGCGCCCCAGACCCTGATTCCGCGCCCTGCGAAGGAGCGGATGCAGTTCACCCCGATCGGGTTGAGCAGGTCCTGCTCCCCCTTGGTCAGGTGGACGGCCAGGTCCACCGCCCCGCGCACCACCTCGTTGGCGGGCGCCTTGTGCACGCCCCGGCTCTCGTCGTTGCGCGCCCACACCCCGGCCATGGCGCCGCTCGGCGGTATGAACCGGGTCTGGCCGCCCGCCGACGGGTCGGCCACCTTCACCCAGGGGTAGTACAGGGCCGCGTACTTGGAGTCGTATCCGGCGCCCGTCATCCGCCAGTCCTTGACGCGCTGCGGCGACAGGTCGGGCAGGGGGTCGATGATCGCGACCCGGTTCCCCATCAGCTCGCAGTGGGCGATCATCGCGAGCTGGACCGCCTTGACGCCTTCGGCGTCGATCGCGCCCTGCTGGTAGGCGCTCATCACGTCCGGTACGGCGAGCATGGTGATCTCGTCCACCGTCTCCAGCCCGCCGAAGCCGGTCCGGTCGTCCGAACTGCCCACGTACGAGGCCGGGGTGAGCGTCACGGGGACGACGGGCGCGGGCGCGGGCGCCGGGGCGACCGTGACCGTCTGGTTCTCCGGCCGGGTCAGGACCTGGGAGGGGCCGGCGTCCTCGACGGTGACCAGCCGGGAGCGGTCCCGTACGACGGTGACGACGTAATTGCGGCTGCTGCGCTTGCTGGAGACCTCCCAGGTCTCCTCGGTGCGGTCCCCGCGCTTGATGTTGAGGGTGAAGGCGTCCTCGGCCGGGGACTCGCCGCCGGCGTCGGCGACTTCGACGCTGATGCCCTCGCCGGTGCCCTCCAGCGCGGCCACCTGAAAGCCGCCGAGCGCGGTACGGGCCCCCGCGGGCAGCGCGCCGGGCCGGGACCGCTTGCCGGCGGCCGCGGCGGGCGGGGCGGCGGGGCGGGCCTGCTCACCGTCGCGGCCGTCGGCGCCATCGCCGCCGACCCGTACGACGTAGCAGGTGCCGCCGCCGTTGAGGAAGTACGCGTAGACGGAGTGGGCGAGGTACGCCCCGTCCATGAACTCGCCGAAGGTGGAGGCGAACTGGCTCCAATTCGTCACCAGGGTCGGCGTGTTGTACGGCCCGTCCGCGGCCAGCCCGACGAAGGCGGCGACGGCGGTACCCACACCCTCGATCGGGCGCGAGCCCGCCTCGACCTCTTCGACGTAGACGCCTGGTGACAGGTACGACGGCATCCGGGTCCTCCCCCTGGGGTGTGACGGTCGGTCCCACCCTCCCCCTTGGCCCCGCCCCATGGTCATGACCGGTCGTACGGACCCGGGGGAAACCCGCGCTGCCCCTTCGGGCAGCCCGTCACGGCCGGCGCACCTGCGGATTGGCGATCGCCTCCGCGATCCTCGCCCGGGCGCGGGCGTCGGCAGCGAGCAGCGCCTCCGCGATGTCCGCGGGCAGGGGATCACCCGCGGCCCTGCGGGCGGCGATCCAGTCCGCGACCGAGCGGTTGCCCTTGGAGCCGTTGGCCTCCGCGGTCAGGGGCAGGAAGTTCTCCGGCACCTCCAGCAGGACGAAGCGCTGCTCCGCCGGGGAGAGCCGCTGGAACTCGGGCAGCTTCGATATCTCGTTGCGCGACATGAGGTGGTCGGTGGCCCAGTTGTCGGTCGTCATCGGCAGACCGGTCTCGACGTCGATCGGCACGCCGCCCCGGGGTTCCAACGGCCCGCCCAGCGCGGCCGCGTTCTCCATCGCGGGAGCCCGGCCGGCTTCGCCGGGGGTGGCCGCGTCCACCCGGGCCTTGAGGCTCTCGGTGAGACCGCTCACGCTGTCCTGCAGCGCTGCGCGGGCCAATTTCAACTCGTCGCGGATCCGGGCGAGTTCCCTGCCCTCCGGCGAGGTGGCCAACGGCTCCATGTTCTTGCGGATGCCCCTGCGGTACTGCTCCAGGGTGGGCTCCTGGGAGAGTTGCGCCTGCTCCGCGGCGACGAGCTCCGCCACCTCGGCCTCGTACGCACGGATCCGCTCCTCCGACCCCGCCACGGCGGTCGCTTCCCGCCGGGCCGCCGCCTCGTTGGTCTCCAGCGGTCGCAGCTCCCGCTCCGCCAGGCCCACGGCCTCCCGGGACTCGCGGGCCCATTTCCTGGCATCCGGGTTGCCCGGCGACTCGGCGAGGAGCGCCTCGGCCGCCTCCAGGTCGGCCCTGGCCTCGGCGAGTTTCGCGCGGGCCACGTCGGCCCTCTCCGTGGCGCCGGCCAGCGCGGCCTCGGTGTCGGCGATCCGCCGCTCCGCCGCCTCGGTGTTGGCCGTACGCAGCTCGGGCCGCGGGGGCTCCGTCACCGGAGCCTCGGCGGTGTCGACCGAGGCCGACGGGTCCAGGGGGGCCACGTCCGTCCCGACCGGCGCGACCTCCGTACCGACGGGTGCGGCCTCCGTACCGACGGGTGCGGCCTCCGTACCGGCCGGCGCGACCTCCGCCCCGACGGGTGCGGCCTCCGTACCGACGGGGGCGACCTCCGCACCGACCGGCGCGACCTCCGCCCCGACGGGTGCGGCCTCCGTACCGACGGGGGCGACCTCCGCACCGACCGGCGCGACCTCCGCCCCGACGGGTGCGGCCTCCGTAC
>NZ_JBVJUY010000001.1:291009-320806 GCF_055604165.1 Streptomyces sp. NPDC037242 | reverse complement strand
CTCCGTACCGACGGGGGCGACCTCCGCACCGACCGGCGCGACCTCCGTCCCGGCGGGGGCCACGTCGGTACCGACCGGGGCCACGTCCGTACCGACCCGGGGTCCGGAGTCCGGGGTGAGGGGGCCACCCGTGTCGCGGACCGCGGGGTCCGTGCCCGTGCCCGTGTGGGCGGTGTCGCCCGGCGGGGTGCGTTCGGTGCCGCTGCCCACCGGACGGTCCGCCGTCGTGGTCCCCGCGCCGCCCTCCAGCGCCCTCAGCTCCGGCGGCCGGGGCCCCTCGCCCGGGGGCAGCATCCCGTCCGCGGTCATCTGCCCGGCCTCGGGCGGGAATCCCGCGTTGTCGTTGGCCGGTATGCCCATGGCGTTGTCGTTGGCCGGCGCCCCGCCCAGGTCCAGCCGCTCGCCGAGCGGCGCGCCCTCCGCCGGCACGCCTCCGGGGGCCGCGTCGACCGGAGCCGCCGCCGGATCCGTGACCCGGCCCCCCGGAGCGGGAGGTACCTCCGCGGGAGCCACCACCGGATCCGTGGCCGCAGTGCCCGGAGCCTGCGCCGGGGCCCCCACAGGCTCCGAGGCCTGAGCCTCAGGAGCCTGACGCACCTCCGCCGGAGCCGCCGCCGGATCCGTGGCCGCAGTGCCCGGGGCCGGGACCACCTCCACCGGACCCACCACCGGATCAGAAACCTGCGCGCCCCGAGCCGGAGGCACGTCCGCCGGAGCCACGACAGGATCCGTGGCCCGGGCACCGGGCGCCGGAGGCACGTCCGCCGAGGCCACCACCGGGTCCGCAACCTGCGCCCCCGGCGCCGGAGGCACGTCCGCCGGGGCCACCACCGGGTCCGCGGCCGGACGGCCAGGCGCGGCCGACGGGTCTACGGGGGTCGTCGCCGGGTCGGCGGCCTGGGCGGGGGACGCGTCGGCCGGGCCCGCCGGGGCGGGGGCGCCGCCCGGGCCCGGCGCGGGGCGGAGCGCGCCGTAGCCCTCCTTCGCCGCGTGCATCACGGCACCCATGGCGAAGCCCATGCCCGCCCCCGTGGCGGTGCCGCTCATGCCCGCCCGCAGGATGGCCTCCAGCGGGTCGCCGCCCTTCCAGGTGGCCTCGTTCATCATGGCCGAGGCCATGCCCCCGGGGAGCCCGCCCAGCGCGCCCTCGATCGCCCCCTCCGCCCCCTTCTCCAGGATCCGGCCCAGCGCGCCGCTCTCCGCCGCCTGCACCAGGGCCACCGCCAGAGGGGAAGTCGCCGCCGCCTTGATCGCCCTGATGGCCGCCTCGCCCATGCCGGCCGTGGCCACCGCCACGCCCGCACCCACGAGGGCCTGCCCGAGGTCGGCGCCGAACTCCTCCAGACCGTACGCACCGCCCCGGCCCAGCGCGTGCACGGCGATCGTGGCCACCCCGCTGGCCAGCGCCCCGTACAGGGCGACGACCGCCGGCGCCGCGGTGCCCGCCGTGGCGACGGACACGACGATGCCCACCACCGTCGCCGCCACCGTCGCCGCCGTATCGGTGGCACTGTCGACCGCCGCCCGGTGGGCGTCGATCTCCTCGTCGCCGTACCCGGCCCACCGCCTGAACCGTTCCAACGCCGCCTGCGTCCGCGGATCGTCCGCTCCGAACTGCCCCACCAGCCGGCGGTACTCCTCGTACGCGCCCTGCGCCTCGTCCGCCGTATCGCCCAGCACCTGCGCCTCGTCCCCGGCGAAGAGCGCGCCGAGCACACCGGTACCGTCCCCGAGCTCCCACTCGCGGCGCGCCCGCAGGTACGCGGCCATCTCCTCGGGTGTGCTGGTGCCTTCGAGCATCGCCTGGGTGTCGGCCCAGTCGCGGCCGCCGAGATCACCCTCCAGGTCGTCCAGCAGCGGCCGGCCCGTGAGCCGCTCGTAGTCCGCGGAGATCCGTGCGATCTCCTCGCGGGACTTGCCCCGCAGGGTCCGGCGGACGGCCTCCTCGTCGGTGCCTTCGCCGGCCACCGCGTAGTGCAGTTCCTGGGCGTCGGTCAGCCGTCCGCCCTGGGCGATCAGGTCCCGTGCCTGCTCCTGGGCGTAGCCGGACAGCTCCCAGGCCATCAGCACGTCGAAGGAACCGGTGCCGCCGCCCGAGGAGGCGTCGTAACGGCTCTCCAGCGCGGCCATGTTGCGCTGTGCCCGGGCTTCGATCTCGCCCTCGGCCTCGCCGCGGATGCGTTCGGCGGCGGCCCTGCGCTGCTCGGGGGTGAGCGACGGGTCCCGCATCACCTCGCGGATCCTGACCTGGGTGTCCCGGTTGACCTCCGCCGCGGCGCGCTCGTGCTGGCGGCGCAGCACGCTGTTGACGCGGTCGTCGTCCGTGTACATGGACTCGTGCTCCTGCTGGATGGCGGCCGCGTCCATCGCCGTCCGGTCGCCCGCCTGTTCGGCCAGCGCCATGTTCAGCTCGGCGCCCTCCAGGTCGTCGCGCAGATCGGCCTCCAGGGCGCCGGCCCCGCCGCCGGTCTGGGCTCCGTACCGCTCGGCGACCAGGTTGTTGCGGCGCCGGATCTCGGCCTCCACCTCGGCCGTGGACATGCCCTCCCGGGCCGCCCGGGCCTCGACCTCGGCGCGGATCCGGTCGTACGTGGCGTGCAGTGCGGCCTCGTCGGTGCCCATGCCCTGGACCGCCTCGGCGAGGGCGTAGGCGTCGGCGGCCTCGGTGTCGCCGGTCAGCAGCGCCTGCGCCTGGCCCGCCTCGTTGCCGCCGAGGTCCCCCTCCAGGTCCGCCTGGAGGTCCACGCCGTACCGCTCGCGGTAGGCGCGCATGATGGCCTCGCGCTCCAGCTGCGACTTCCCGCGCAGCGTCTGCATGATGACCTCGGTGTCCGTGCCGAGGCCCTCGACGGCGCCGTGCAGCGCCGCGACGGCGCCGCCCACCTGATCGCCCGCGAGCAGCGCTTCGGCCTGGGCGATGGTGTCCTCGGACTCGTCGTCGAGGTCGCCCCGCAGGTCCTCGTCCAGGTCCCCGCCGTTGGTCACCACCGGGTAGGCCTTGCGGATGGCGGCGATCTGGATCGGGGTGCGGCCCTGGAGCGCCGCGAACAGCCTGGTCCTGTCGGTCCCCATGCCGCGTACCGAGTCGTTGATCTGGTGGGCCACCGCGCGGGGGTTGAACCCGGGGGTCTGCGCGGCCCCGAGCAGCCCGAGGTTCTCCCAGTCCAGGGTGGCGATCGCCCGCTCCTCAAGGGTCCTGGCCATCTCCGGAGTACGGGTGTTCTTCAGCCGGTCGACGAGCAGCCGGGCCACGGCCGTGATGGGGTTGCCGCCGCCGGAGTTCAGGAACGCTAGGGCGATGGCCCGCTGTTCGCCGGAGAGCCGGGCCAGTTCCGCCTCGACCGCCGCCTGGCCCTGGGTCTGCTGGGCGTCGCGCAGCCGGGTCAGCAGGGCGAAGTCCCCGGCGATGGCGTCCCGGTTCTGGGCGTCGACCTGGCGCTGCCAGGCCGCCGTGTCGGTCTTGGCCTGCTCGCCCCAGTCCCGGAAGCCGTCCAACAGCCGGTCCCACCAACTGCGCTGGGTGCCGGACTGGTTCGCCGCCCATTCGCGGATCCGTTCGCGCGCGCCGTCACGGGAGCCCCGGAGGGTGGTGGTCAGCCGTTCCACCTCGGCGGTGTTGTCGCGCTTGAGGTGGTCGAGGGTGACGTCGACCTGTTCGGCCTGCCGCGCCGCCCAGTCCAGTGCCCGGCGGCCCTCGACCCGGGCCTCGTCCTCTCCGTGGCCGGGCCGGCCGTCTCGGGCGTAGTCCCGGCGGATGCGGTCGGCCGCGGTCCGCGCCTGCTGCTGGTAGGCGGTCTTCTGCTGCTGGGCCACCCGGTCCAGTTCGGCCTCCCGGGCGCGGCCCGCGGACTGGTAGGCGGCCGCCCCCGCCGACAGGGCGGAGTCGACGGCGCCGAGGTAGCCGTCGCGGCTGCGCTCGATGGCCGCCTCGTCCGGTGCGCCCTCGGCGGCCCGGGCCCGCTGGTCGACCCCGGCGTCGGCCGCCTGCCGGGCTCCGTCGATCAGCGCGGCCTGTTCGGCCCCGGCCTGCTGGAGCCGGGCGGTCTCCGCGGTGGACGCGGACTCCAGGGCCGCCGCGGAACTCTGCGCCTGCTGGGTCACGGCCGCCTCGTGGGTGGCCACCCCGCCGGCGAGCGTGCCGGCGGCCAGTCCGGCCGCGGAGACGACTCCGTCGAGCTCGGCGGTGATCGACTGCTCCTGGTCGGCCTTGAGCGCGTCCACGAGGGGGGTCAGTGCGGACACCGACCCCCGGGGGTCGAGCCGGCTCTTGGCCGCGTCGGCGAACTCCTGGACGTACTGGGCCGTACGGGACCTGACCTCGGCGACCACGGCGCCGATCTGTTCGGCCCGGGCCGCCGGTGGGGGTTCGAGGGAGGCCGCGCCCGGGTCGTGCAGGGTCACCGCCTGGCCCGCTCCCGCGCCGGCGGTGGGCGGGGTCGCGGCCGCCACCTCGCCGGACACCCGGTCCGCGCGGGGATCGGCGGGCACCGCGCCCGGCTCGACCGGGCCGCCCGGGGGCCGTTCGGTGGGCATGGGCTGCGGCGGTACGGCCGTCGGCCCGGCGGCGGCGCCGGGGGCGGGCCCGGGGCCGCCGCCGCTGCCGCCTCCGAAGGCCGGCATGGGGGTCATCCCGGGGAACGTCTGGTCCCGCAGCCGGGTCGCCCCCTGCTCCCGGACCCCGCGCACCACGTCCTCCGGGACGTGGGTGTCGAGGGTCGCCTGCCGTTCGGGCTCCGCGGGCGGCGGAGCGACGCGGGCCTGCGCCTGCGCGGCGTAGTCCGGCCGGGCGGCCTGCCGCTCCGCGTCGAGCGATGCCGCCTGCCCGGTCAGCGCGGCTGCGGCCGCCCCGGGCTCCAGCCGCGGCGCGGCGATGCCTCCTGCTGCGGCCGACACGGCACTGGTCCACTGCCCGAGCGGATCCCCGCCGCCCGCGCGGGCGGCGGACCCACCGGCCCCTGCTGACCCGGGCCGCGCCCCGCTCGCGGGAGCCGCACCCTGCGGTACGCCGCCAGGGGCGTGCGGTACTCCGCCTGCGGATCCAGGGGCGTGCGGTGCGCCGCCTGCGGGTGCGGCCGGTGCGGCACGCCCGGGCCCCGCTGAACCGGGCCGCGCCCCGCTCGCGGGAGCCACACCATGCGCTACGCCGCCTGCGGGTGCGGGGGCGTGCGGTACGCCGCCTGCGGGTGCGGAGGCGTGCGCTACGCCGCCTGCGGGTGCGGAGGCGTGCGCTACGCCGCCTGCGGGTGCGGAGGCGTGCGCTACGCCGCCTGCGGCCGCACCACCGCCGCCCGCCCCGGCGGAACCCCCGGCCCCAGCCGCAGTCCCGTGCCCCGGAGCGGCGTCGGCGACCGCCGACTGCGGAACCACGCCGGGCGCGGACTCGCGCGCCGCCGGTCCCGCCCCGCCATGGGCGGCCTGCCCCGGCCCGCTCCCGTCGGCACCCCGCGCCGACTCCCCCGCCGCCGGCCCACTGACCACCCCCGCAGCAGCCGCCCCCGCACCGGCCACACGCGCCGCCTGCCCCACGTACCCGCGGCCCGCAGGCTCCGACCCGCTCACACCATCCGCGCCCCGCGCCGACTCCGCAGCGTGCGCACCGGCCGAACCCCCGGCGGGCTCGCGCGCCGCCGGCCCCGCGTACCCTCCGCCGGACAACCCCGACCCGCTCACACCATCCGCGCCCCGCGCCGCATCAGCCGGCGCACCGGCCGAACCCGCGGCGGGCCCACCCGCCACAGGCCCCGCCGGCCTGCCGGAGACGGCCTTGTCCGCCGCCGCGACCGCCTCCCGTTCGTGGTGGTCGTCCGGGTCGCTCAGTTGCAGGCCGCCCGCCGTCGGGGTGCCCTCCACCGGGCCGCTGCGCTGCTGGACGACGTGCGTGAGCTCGTGGGCCAGGGTCGTCGCACCATCCGTGGACCCCGGGTCGAACGCGCCTTCCTGGAACACGAGATGACTGCCCGAGGTATACGCGCGGGCGCCCATCGCGCGGGCCGACTCGTCCGCCGCCGTGTCCGTGTGCACCCGTACGTCCGAGAAGTCGTGGCCCAGCCGGGCCTCCATCTCCTCCCGTACCGGCTCCGCCAGCGGGCTGCCCTCCGACGCGGTGACATCGCGTACCGTCCGGGCCGAGTCCTCGGCCGTCTGCACCTCCTGGCGGCGCGCGAGCAGCGCGGTCACCGCGGAGTTGCCGACCGTCTGCTGGAGGCCCAGCAGGTCCTCCGGGGTCAGCGCCTCGGGGCGGTCCAGCGCGAGCGGGGCCGGCGTCGTGCCCGCCGCCGCGGCGGAGTCGGGGGACGGACCCCCGTGGCCGCGCCCGCCCCCGCTCCG
The DNA here is from genome assembly GCF_055604165.1 of Streptomyces sp. NPDC037242. Classification (NCBI taxonomy): domain Bacteria; kingdom Bacillati; phylum Actinomycetota; class Actinomycetes; order Kitasatosporales; family Streptomycetaceae; genus Streptomyces; species Streptomyces sp. NPDC037242. The sequence continues at coordinate 314,479 of NZ_JBVJUY010000001.1, read as the reverse complement.
GTCGCGCATCACGCCTCCCCCGCCCTCACCGCGCGAGCCGCAGATAAGGGCCGAACTCGCTCTCCAGGCACAGCCGACCGAGCTTGCGGTACTCGCGGGCCACCGCCGCCACCAGGTCGGCCATGGTGACCGGGCGGTCCGCCTCGGCCGCGAGGTAGGCCGCCGTCACGGCCGCCGAGCGGATGTCACCGCCGGCCAGCTCGAAGGACTTGGCGCAGAAGGGCAGGTCGAGGTCGTCGGCGCGCGGGAGCCGGGGGCCCAGGCAGCGGTCCCACAGGGCGAGCCGCTGCTCGGCGTCCGGCAGCGGGAAGTCGACGACCAGGTCGAGACGCCGCGTGAAGGCCTCGTCCAGGTTGGCCCGCAGGTTCGTCGCCAGGACGGCCAGCCCGTCGAAGGACTCCATCCGCTGGAGGAGGTACGCGCTCTCCACGTTGGCGTAGCGGTCGTGCGCGTCCTTGACCTCCGAGCGCTTGCCGAAGACGGCGTCCGCCTCGTCGAAGAGCAGTACGCCGTTGACTCCGGCCGCCTCGGTGAAGATCCGTTCCAGGTTCTTCTCCGTCTCGCCGACGTACTTGTCGACCACCGTCGCGAGGTCCACCGTGTACAGGTCCAGGCCCAGTTCGCCCGCGATGACCTCGGCCGACATCGTCTTGCCGGTGCCCGAGTCCCCCGCGAACAGGGCCATCACCCCGCGTCCCCGGCCCCCGCCCGGCCGCATCGCCCAGTCCCCGAGCACCCGGTCCCGGTGCCGGGCGCGGGCCGCGAGCTCGCGCAGCTGCCCCAGCACGGGCGGCGGCAGCACCAGGTCCGGCCAGCCCACGCCCGGCTGGATGCGGCGGGCCAGGCGTTCCAGTCCGGAGGTGCTCTGGGCACGGGCCCCGTGCAGCAGTTCCGCCTCGCCCGGAAGTGCGTCCCCCGGCTGCCCCGGCGTGCCGGACGCGCCGCCCGACAGCGCCGCCTGCTGCCGGGCGGTCGCCACCGCCCGCCGCATCTGCTCCGGGCTCAGTACGAAGGCCGCCAGCGCCGGGCCGGGCGGGGCCCCCAGTACCGAGGTCCACAGGGCGGCCCGCGCGGCGGCCCCGAGCCGCTCGGCCTCCACCAGCAGCGGCGCCCGGTCCGACCACTGGGGGTTCCAGCCCGCCTGCCCGGACAGCAGCACCGGTACGGGCAACGCGGCCAGTGCGCGCAGCAGTTCGGGGCGCTGCGCCAGCGCCTCCACCGGAGCCGCGACCAGCCCGGCGCCCGCCAGCGCGGCCTCGCGCCCGGCCGCGCGTACGAGGGGTACCGGCTCGGCCTGCCGTTCCAGGCGGGCCAGGTCCAGCACGAGCGCCCCGCGCCCGGCGCCGGCCAGCGCGCCGGCCGCCAGTTCCGCGGCCGCCCCGCCCGGGGGCTCGCGTACGTACACCGGCGAGATCCCCGCCAGCAGCGCGCCCGCCAGCCGCCCGGCCAGCTCCTCGTCCGGGCCGGGGCCGCCCGGCGCCGGGCTCAGTAGATCCACCAGCTCGGGGGCGATGGCGTCGCCGCCGAGGAGGTGGGCGGCGACCCGGTCGGGTACCCGCAACGACCGCCCGAGGAAGGGCCGTTCGGGCTCCTCCACCAGCAGCAGCCCCCGGGCCGCGAGCGGGCCGTCCGCCGACAGCCTGGCCCGCGCCGCCGCCGAGGCCGCCGGTACCGCGCACAGCCCGAGCGCGAGTCCGATGCTCGGCCGGCGTCGCGTCACGTCGTCGTTGAGGTAGCCGTAGAGCTGCTCGAAGCGCCGGTCGACATCGGGCGCCAGAGCGATCAGCAGCAGCTCGACGTCGAGCGCCTGGAGCCCGAAGTCCCTTTGCAGCAGCTCCAGTCGGGAGCCGCCGTCACCGGCGGCGGGTGCGGCCACCGGGTCGGGCCACGGCACCTGGTCGGGTGTGTCGAGGAGCCGGCGCACGGCCGCGTCGGACAGGTACAGCCCGCGGAACGGATCGTCCGCGTCCGGGTCCGTCCCGCGGCGCGCCTCGACGGCCGAGCGCACGCGGGCCTCGACTGCGGCCAGCCGGGCCAGCAGGTAGTCCATCAGCCGTCGCCCCGGCGGCGCGCGCGGGCCGCGCGCGGGCCCGGCACCCGCGGCCGCCACCCCGGCTCCGCCGCGTCGGAAGCCTCCGCCGGACCGGAAGGCTCCGCCGGACCGGCCGGGTCCGACAGGTCCGACAGGTCCGACAGGCCGACCACGAGCCCCTCCTCGACCGGGGGCCCCGCCTCGTACTGCGGGGCCGTCGCCACGGGGGCGCTGACCACCACGTCGAGCGAGGGCTTCAACTCCCCGCCCAGCGCGCTCCACACGTCCGTGAACGCCTTGTCCTCCGGCGGCGGCAGCGCGATCGACAGCGGGACCGGCAGTCCGGTGATGCCGAGTTCGGGGCCCAGCCGTCCGGCCGGCAGCGCCTCGTGTCGCAGGAAGCACGTCAACAGCGATGACAGCAGCCTGTGTTCGTCCTCGGGGCGCTGGGTCCACGCACTGATCAGGTAGGACAGTTTGAAGTACCGGGGCGGCAGGGTCCGGGCCGTCACCCGGCCCTGTTCGTCGTACACGTTGCGTCGCCCGCGCGAGCGCCGGCCGAGGTCCTCCCGGATGTCGTACAGGTAGAGGTTGACGGTGGGCGTGTTCCGCCGGGCGGCCCAGTCCCGGGTGGGCGCCTCGAAGACCACCTCGACGCCCGCTCCCCCGCCCAGCGCCTCGGCGCGTACCAACTCCCGCAGCGCGTCGTCCACTTCATGGATCACGGCGGATCACCTGCGCCACTGGAAGTTGTCGGGCTGGAGCACCCCGGGAACCACCAGGTAGGGGGCCGACACCTCGGAGAAGAGCGGGCGGCCGGTGTCCGCCTGCGCCGCCGCCAGGTTCCGCTCGCCGAGCGTGTCCTGTACGAGGACCAGTACCGGCGCCGAGAAGGTCCCGTCGGCCCCCACCACCACGGGGGCGGAGGCGACCGTCACCCCCCGGCTCCAGCGCAGGTCCACCGTCACGCCCGGCGGGAACTGGCTGCCGCGCGCCTGGGGCACCGAACCGGGCGGCCCGAGCGGCGGGCTGAGCTCCAGCGCCGGCTGCCGTAAGGTCACCTGCGCGGCGGCCGTGTTGTTGCCGGGGACCGCGTCCGAGCCGGTGGTCGTGACCGAGGCGGTGATCGCCCCGGTCAGCGCCGGGCCCGCGGCGAGTTCCAGCTGGACGGTGGTCCGCTCCCCGGGCCGGAGGTCCGCCACCGGGCAGCCGGCGGCGCTCACGCAGCCCGGCCGGGACACCGAGGCGAGGCCCAGGCCCGGCGGCACGGTGAGGGTGAGGGTCAGCCCGGTCGCCGGCAGCGCCCCGGGGTTGGAGACCACCACCTCGGCGGTGATCCGGCCGCCCGTGTACGCGGTGCGCGGCGCGGCGGTCACGGATACCGACGGGTCCGCGAGGCGCGCCGGGGGCGGCGGCGGGGCCTCCTCCACGACCAGCGGGGCGGAGGCGGTGTTGTTGGTGGGGTTGCTGTCCTCCCCGGCCGTGACGGCGGTGCCGGTGGCGTTGCCGCTCAGGGCGGTCGCCGAGCCGACCACGCGGGTCACGGTCGCCGAGGCGCCCGGGGCCAGGTCGCCCAGCGCGCAGCCCGCGGCCGGGCAGGGCGGGGTGGCGGAGACGACGGTCATGCCGGCCGGCAGCACCGTGGTCAGCAGCACGCTCTTGGCGGGGGCGTCGCCGAGGTTGGTCACCTTGTAGACGACGGTGGACTGCTCGCCCGTCCTGAAGTGGTCGGGGGTGGCCGTGACGGTGACCGCGGCGTCGGGACGGCGCGGGTCGACGAAGGTCAGGTCCACTGCGGCCCGGTCGTTGTCCGGGTTGCCGTCGGCGCCGCCCCGGGTAGTGGTGACGGCCTTGCCCTCGACGGTCCCGGAGAGGCCCTCGGGCGAGGTGTACTCCCAGGTGAGATCCTTCTCGTCGCCCGGTTTGAGGGAGCCGAGCGCGCAGCCCTCGGCCGGGCAGGCGGTGCCGGTGAGCAGGGTCAGTCCGGGTGGCAGGGTCAGTTTCAGGAGCACGTTCTCCGCGACGGCGGTTCCGGCGTTGCGGACCGTGAACTCGACCTTCGTCCGCTCGTTGATCTTCAGTACGGGCGGGGTCGCGGTCGCGGTCACGGCGAGGTCGGGGACGACGACGGCGACCACGGACGCGGCCTGGTTGTCGGCGGGCCGGTGATCGGGCAGCCCGGTCTCGGCCGTGGCGCGGGCCTCGTGGGCCCCCAGTGCGGCTCCCTTGACCGACAGCTCGACCCGGGTAGCCGCGCCGGCTGGCACTACGCCGAGGTCACAGGCCAACTGGGCCGTGCAGCTGCCCTGTTGCGGGACGGGCGCGCCGACGGCCTGGAGGCCCGGCGGCAGGGTGAAGCGCACCTTCGTGGCGGGCGAGGGGGCGATCCCGTCGTTGCGCAGGGTCAGGACCAGCTTTCCGGTGGCTCCGAGCAGCAGCGTGGGCTCGGTGGCCGTCAGCGTGACGTGCAGGTCGGCGCTCGGCTCCCAGGTGGGCTGGGACTGGCCGGCGCCCGTGGTGCCGGGGAACAGCTCCGTGTAGTCGTCCTCGCCGCCGTCGTTGTCGGGGTCGATGACCAGGATGCGGCGGTCGGTCTGCCGGGCGCCGGTCCTGCGTACGTCCACGGCCAGCCGGTGCCCGCCGGGCGAGTAGGCGGGGTTGTCCGGCTGCTGGTAGCCGAACCCCTCGGGCGGGGCGGGGATCGTGTCGGCGCAGCCGGGCTGACGGGGCACGACCGCCCGGCAGTTGCTGCCGTTCGGGGCGGCCAGCAGCACGATGCTCGGCTCGTCCGTCACGGTCCGGGTCACCGCGTCCACGGTGGGGGCGCGGTCCGCGGACCGGGCGGCGCCGACGGTTTCGTTGATGTAGTGCTCCTGCCGGACGAAGGCCAGTGCGCCGCCGCGCGGATCGTAGACGGGGCGCTGGTCGATCACCGCGCAGGACGCCCCGCACTGCGCGCCCGTCACGTCGAACTGGCCCTGGCCGTCGGTCGCGTTGGCGGTCCAGATGTGCCGGTCGGCGTACCAGCGGGGCGGCCCCGGGGCCGCGGCCGCTGCGGGCCGGGCGGCCGAGAGGTGCGGGTCGGTGGGCCGGGGGACGCACTCGCTCCAGCGGGAGAAGGCCAGTTTGGTGCCGTCCGGGGACCAGCTCGGCTCGCGGTCGTCCGAGCCGCAGTCGTCACCGCTCTGGCTGCGCGGCCACACGGTGGACAGGAGTTTCCAGTCGGCGGGCCGTCCCGAGACGTCGACGACGGCGATCTCGGTCCGGGGGGTGGGGTCGCCCTCGGTGGGCGCGGCCTGGCGGGCGAAGGCCAGCCGGGTGCCGTCCGGGGACCAGGCGGGCCGGGTCTGCGTCTCGTACGCGTCCATCCCCTGGTACTTCAGCGGCTGTGCGGCCGCGAGCGCCTCCGGCTCCCCGATCATGATCTGTACGTCGCTCCCCTCGGCCGCGACCGCGGCCGCCTTCCCGCTCGCCGCCTTCCCGCTGTCCGCCTTCCCGCTGTCCGCCTTCCCGCCCGCCGCCGGGCCTTTCACAGCCGTCCCCCGCACCGGCGCCGTCAGCGACGCGCCGCCCAGTACGCGTACGAAGGCCAGCCGGCGCGCGTCCGGCGCGTACGCCGGGTCCGCGAGGTAGTACTCCTCCCCCAGCACGGACCGCAGGAGCACGCGGTCGAGCGGCAGCCCGGCCCGCTGGCGCTCGATGCCGATCCGCTCCCAGTCCTCGCCGGCCGCCAGCGGCTGCGGATTCGCCCCGGCCGCGGTGTACCAGCCGACGTTGTGCGTATCCAGCGGTACGACGCTCTCGGGGTCGAACAGCGGTGTGCCCGGGCAGCCGGCGCACGGCGCGGCGGGATCGACGAGGTAGGGCTGGCCGACCAGCGCGAGCAGCCGCCCGGCGTCCGGCCGCCAGGCGAGGTCGAGCCGCTGCTCGCCGCCGCCGGCCTCCGCGCGCGCCAGGGCCGTGTGCGGGGTCTGCCCGCGCCCGCCGGCCGGCACGGTGACCACGCCGTACGCGGTGACCCCGTCGTTGCCGTACGGGGTGAGGTAGACGATGCGGTCCTGGCCGCCGGGCTCCCACACGGGTCGCAGGGCTCTCTCCCCGGCGGGCGAGACCCGTACCGCGGCGCCGCCGGCGATCGGGGCGCGCAGGGCGGCGTCGCCGCGCGAGTAGACCAACTCGGTGCTGTCGGGCGACCAGTCGGGGTCCTCGGCGCCCTCGGCGACCTGCCGCAGTCCGGTGCCGTCCGTGCGGACGACCCACACGCCGATGGGGACCTCGCCGCGCCCCTCGCGGTCGTCGCAGCGGTAGCGGGTGGCGGGCTTGCCGTCACCGGGGTCGTTCCCCCAGGCCGTGAACGCGATCCACTGCCGGTCCGGGGAGAGCACGGGGTTCGCGATCCGCAGGCCCGGCTGCCAGAACACCCGCACGGCGGGCCCGTTGCCGGTCCGCCGGTACAGTCCCTCGCCCTGGCCGCTGCGGTCGCTGACCCACACCAGGTCGTCGCCGCGCGCGGCGGGCTGGCAGTCGTTGCCCGCCGTGCCGACGGGCAGCAGCGGGGCCAACTCGCCCCGGGGGCCGACCGTGGCGATGCGGTGGCGCAGGCCTTCGGCGACGTACGCGATCCGCCCGGGGTCCGCGGCGTCCGCCGGTGCGGCCAGGGGCGCCGCCGGTGCGCGGGCAGGCGCCATCGGGGGCACGACCCCCATCAGCGCCATGGCCGTCACCAGCACCATGGACCGCCCGAACCTGAAGCCACCTCGTCGCCCTGCTCGTCGCACGCGCGTCTCCCGGACGTTTCCCCCGCACGCCCCCGGGGCGGGCCGACGGCGTCCGGATAGCCCTCCTCGCGGCAACCGTGGCCCGCGGGGTGCCCCGCCCGTAGCCCAGGGCGGGGCACCGTTGCGGGTAACTCCCGCTGCCCCAACGGGCAATCACCGCCGCGCCGGGGTGCTCAGATGAACCCCTGGCGCATCGCGTAGGCCACCGCGTGCGACCGGTTGCGCAGCTGCAGCCGGGTGGTCACGTCGTGCAGGATGTTCTTCACCGTCCGCTCCGAGAAGGCCAGGGTGCGGGCGATCTCCGCCGTGTCGCTGCCTTCGGCGACCAGGCGCAGTACGTCCACCTCCCGGGGTGCGAGCCCGGTGAAGGCCAGCCCGCGCGGATCGAGCACCTGCCGCTGGAGCCGCCCCACCTGGTCGAGCAGCCGCCCCAGCAGGTCGGCCGGTACGCTCCCCTCTCCCCGCGAGGCCGCCGTGATCACCTGGACGAGGCGCTCGCCGGAGGCCTCGGAGCGCCGCACCACCCCGACGACCCCGCACTCCACGGCGGCCACCAGCCCGGCGTCGTCGATCTCCGTGACCACGAGCACGATCCGGGCCTCGCCGGGGCCGCCGGCGGCTCCGTCGGGCGCGCCGCGCTGGGCGCGCCGCAGCGTCTGCGTCTCGTTCTCTCCGACCCGGTCCGCGGCCACCACGGCCACGCACGTGGGTCCGTACGGCTCCTCGTCCCCCAGCAGCCGTACTTCCGGGCAGTTGCGCAACTGCCCTGCGAGGCCCGCCCGGGAAATCGGGTCCTGGGCCGTCAGCCGGACCGGAATCCGCTCGGCTCCGCTCTCCCCTTGATAGCGCATCGCACAATCCCCCCTGCTCGACGCCCCCGCGTCCCGCGAGAGCCCCACCTCCTGCGTGGGCCCAGTGAACACCCGGGCAGTCAGCGGGAACTCCACGCGGACTCAACGGGCAACGCGACATGCCCTCGGATGTGTCCGTACGGGTGCGGTCCCGCCTTCGTACCCCTCCCTACCGTCCCCTCATGACCACTTCCGCTCATCTGGCCGCCTCCCCGGCCTCCGTCATGCCCGGGGACGAGATCCGGATCCCTCTGGAGCTGCGCAACAGCGGCCACCTCGTCGAGGCCTACGGTTTCGAGGTGCTCGGGCCGGCCGCGGCCTGGACGGTGGTCGAGCCGTCGACGCTGTCACTGATGCCGAACACGGCGGGCACGGTCGAGCTGGTGGTCCGGCCGCCCCGGGACTCCACCGTCCCGCCCGGTGACCTCCCCTACGCGGTACGGGTGTTGCCGCAGGAGCAGCCCGAGCACGCGACGGTCCCGGAAGGCCTGCTGGACATCGGCGCGTACGCGGACTTCACCGCCGAGCTGACTCCCCGGCTGAGCCAGGGCCGTACCGGAGCCCGCTTCCAACTGGCCCTGGACAACCGGGGAAACCATCCGCTGACCGTTTCCCTCGCGGCCAAGGACCAGGCGGACGCGCTGCGCTTCAAGTTGCCCGAAGCGCCGACCGTGGTGGCCCCGGGCGCGGCCGCGTTCGTACGGGTGCCCGTGCGCGCCCGGCGGCGGATGTGGCGCGGGGTGCCCATCCCGCACCCCTTCCAGGTGACGGCGGCGCCCGCGGAGGGCGTGGACCCGGTGACGCTGGACGGGACCCTGCTGCACCGGCCGGTCCTCACGGCGGCCGCCCTCAAGGCCCTGATCGCCCTGCTGGCGCTGCTCGCGCTGCTGGCGGTGGCCTGGTTCGCGCTGCTGCGGCCGGTGGTGCGCGGCGCGGCCAAGGAGGCCGTCAAGGGCCCGGTGCAGGCGGCCGAGTCGAAGGCGGCGGAGGCCAAGGACACCGCGGACCGCGCGGCGGACGCCGCCTCGGCGGGGCCCGGCGGGGGCAAGCCGAGCCCCGGCCCGACCACGTCGCCCACCCCGGGCACCGGCCCGGCGCCGCAGGCCCAGGCGAACCTGTTCTCGTACCGGCTGACCGCCTCGGCCGCGGCCGGCGGCACCAAGAGCACGACCTTCACCGTCCCGGACGACAAGGTGCTGCGGCTGACCGACCTGGTCCTTGAGAACCCGCAGGGCGACTCGGGCACGGTGACCTTCTCGGTGGGCGGCAAGCCGCTGCTGGCGCCCGCGCTGGAGAACTTCCGCGAACAGGACTTCCACTGGGCCTCGGCGTTGCTCGCCGGGCCGAAGGAGGAGATCACGATCACGCTGACCTGCCGCACGGTCGGCCGGCCCCCGGCGGCTCCGGCGCCGTCCGGCTGCTCGGCCGCGGCCCTGCTCAGCGGCACCCTGGAGTAGCCGCGCGGGCCGACGCCGCTTCGGCGGCACGGCCCACGACGACACGGCCTACGACGACACGACTACGGCGGCACGGCCTAAGGCGCCAGGACCGCCGCCAGGTCGGTGCGGCCCGGGATACCGAGCTTGGCGTAGATGCTGGTGAGGTGGTTGTCCACGGTGCGCGGGGACAGGATCAGCCGGTCCGCGATGGCGCGGGAGGCCAGGCCCTGGGCAGCCAGCGCGGCGATCTCCCGTTCGCGCGGGGTGAGGGCCGGGGCGGCGAGGCCCGCCAGGGCGGGGACGGCGGCCGCCGAGGCCCCGGCGCAGCGCGCGGCCAGCATGTGGGCCCGGGCGGCGGCTGCGCGGGCCGCGGCTCCGGGGGCGGTCCGCGCCGCGCCGGCCGCCGCCTCCGCGGCGAACAGCCCGTAGCCCAGCCGCTCGAACTCCTCCGCCACCTCCCACAGTCCGGTCCCCGACCGGCCCGCCAGCGCCGCCACGTGCGCCGCGCACACCGCGGCGAGCGCGCCCTCGTGGGCCGCGGCGACCTCCCGCATCCGCGCGGCCACCGACCGGGCCCCGCCGGTCCCGCCGAGGCGGGCCACGTCGTGCAGGGCCAGCAGTTCGAAGCCGGGGAGCGCGGCGGCGCGGGCCCCGTCGGCGACTCCGCGGGCCAGTTCCACCGCCCGGGTCACGCGGCCGCCGGCGGCCGCGACCCACGGCCGCGCGAGCTCCGTCCACTGGTCGAAGACCACCGGCACTGCGGCCGAGCCCCGGTCGGCCGCCGCCAGGTGGGACTCGGCCCGGGCGGCGTCCCCGGCGAGCGCCGCCGCGTGCGCGGCGCCGCCCAGGTGGGAGGTGTCGTAGTAGCCGGGCCCGCGCGCGGCGATGCCGGCCCGGAAGCGGGCCAGCGCGGGTCCCGGCCGGCCCCGCCACAGCAGTACGGCCCCGTACAGGGCGTCGACCGAGCGCTCCGCCGCGGGCCAGTCGCCGCGCCGCCGCAGCAGTTCCGCGAAGGCGTCGGCCGCCCGGTCGGCGCCGTCCAGGCTGCCGGCCCAGAACTCGGCCGCGAACTCCGCCAGCCGCAGCGCAAGCACCTCCGCGGGCTCCCGCCCCAGCAGGGCCGCGGCCCGCGCGACCTCGCGGCGGGCCTCCTCCGGGCGGCCGGTGTAGGCGTGGGCCACGGCGGTCGTGGTCAGCAGCGCCCCGGTGCGCCTCGGCTCCACCGGCCGGGCCAGCAGCCGCCCGGCCAGCCCCAGCGCGGCGGTGAAGTCCCCCTGGGCGCCCACCAGCGCCACCCGCCGGGCGCCCGCCTCCCAGCAGAGCGCCGGGTCAGTGACCGCCGACTCGGCTTCGTCCAGGGCCCGTTCGGCATCGGCGAAGCTGCGCAGCCCCCAGCTGAGGCCGTGCGCGCGCAGCACCGCGTGCCGGATGCGCTGTACGTCGTTCATGGCGAGCCCGGCGCACTCCCGGAGCACCCGCTCGGCCTCCTCGTACCGTTCGGCCCAGCTCAGGGCCTCCGCGAGGAGCAGTGCGGCCTCGGTTCCGCCACCCGCGTCGCGGGCCGCCGAGGCCAGCCGTACGGCCGAAGCCGTGTCGTACGCCGCCCACGCGGCCCGCGCCCCGGCCAGCAGGGGCACGGGGTCCTCGGTCAGTCCGCCGGCCAGCCGCCACTCGGCCAGCCGCAGCGCGTCCCCGGCCCGGCGGGCGCCGGCCGCCTCGACCGCCCGTACCAGCGCCCGGTGGTGGCGTCGCCCGCGCAGCCGGGGGCAGCGCGCCGCGGCGACCTCGGAGTACAGCGGATGGGCCGTGCGCACGTAGGTCCGCCGCCCCTCGTCGGCCAGGGTCAGCAGCCCGCGGTCCTCGGCCTCCTCCACGAGCCGGGCGTCGACCAGCCCGAGCAGCAGGGACAACTCCAACGGCTGGCCCAGGGCGACGAGTTCCAGGACCTCGCGCAGTTCCGGCCGGTCCTGTCCGTACCCGCCGATGCGGTTCTCCACCAGGTCGGCCACCCGGTCCGTGATCCGTGCGGCGGGCGGGCCGGGCGGGGTGCCGGGCGGCGCCCCCCACTGGCCGTCCTCCAGGCGGAGTTCGCCGGAGTCCACGGCGGTGAGCGCCAACTCCCGCAGCAGCAGCGGATTGCCCCGCGAGCGTTCGTGGAGCCGGGCCGCCGCTCCCTCGGACACCGCGCCCAGCGCCGCGCCCAGCAGGGTGAGGGTCTCGGCCGGGGTGAAGGGCGGGAGTTCGAGGCGCTCCAGGAACCGGTCCTCGGTGAGCCGCCGCAGCCCGTCGGGCATCGCGGCCCCGGTGCGCACGGCGGCCAGTAAGCCCAATTCTCCGTCGTGTACGAGGCGTTGCAGCAGCGCGGCGGACATCGGGTCCAGCAGGTGGGCGTCGTCGACGCAGACCACCGCTCCGGCGAGGGCCTCGGCCGCACAGCGCCACCGGTTCGCCTCGGGGGCCATCCGCTCGGGCAGCAGCGGGGCCAGCGCCCCCAGGGGCACGGTCCGCGTGCCCTCCGAGCCCTCCACGACCGGCAGTTCGGGCAGGGTCCGCCGGACCTCGTCGATGAGCCAGGACTTCCCGGCCCCGGCCGCACCCACCAGGAGCACCCCGCGGGTCCCCGCCGGGCCCCGCCCGGTCAGCGCCGCGCGCGCCCGCAGGACTTCCGCAGCGCGCCCGTGGAAGGGCCAGGAGACCACCATGGGCCCGATGGTAGGACCGCCCTCGCCCCGCCCGGGACGCGCTGGCCGAAAATCGGGTCACCCGTCCGGGTGCACCTGGCCGGCGCTGTGACCTGTGGGGTCCACGGCACTGGGGAGTGTCGTCAAAGTGGCGTCGGCCGCCCGAAGGGCGGGCCCCGCCGGCCAGACGGGACTTCGACGACACGACTAGGGGGTGCTCGCGAGCCGGTCCGCCGCGGCCGGGCGGGCCGCGGCGAGCAGCGCCTGGGTGGTGACCACGCGGGCGAATCCGCCGCCCTGGAGGTTGACCGCGGTGGCGGTGGCGAGCTGGTCGGCCGTCAGGTGCAGTCCGTCCGGGCCGGCGAGGTCGAAGGTGTGGGTGGCGTCGAGGGGCACGAGGACGTCGTAGCCCAGGTTGCCGCCCATCCGGGCGGTGGTCTCGACGCACATGTTGGTCTGGATTCCGACGACCACGATCTGGCGGACGTCCTGGGCGGTGAGCCAGTCGGTGAGGTCCGGGGTGCCGTAGAAGGCGGAGTTCACGGTCTTCGTGACCAGCAGGGACTCCCGGCCCGCCCGGTCCTCGACGAAGTCCTTGAAACCGTGGCCGGGCCGGTCCGCGGCGAGGACGGAGCCGGGGCGCGAGGTGTGCCGCACCAGGACCACCGGGCGGCCGGTCTCCTCCCAGGCGTCCATGAGGGCGGCGATGTTCGACTCGGCGGCCGGGTTGTTGCGCGACCCCCAGAAGGAGGCGTCGTCGAAGCCCTTCTGGACGTCGACGACCAGCAGTGCGCTGTTGCGGGCGATCTCGAACTCGGGCTTGTTCATGTGCTTGTCCTCGGGCTGGATCTCGGTCTCTGTCATGGCTCCATGCTCGGCGGCGGCCGCGGCGCGCGACAGCGGCTCCGGGGACCCGAACCGATGGGATCCTGCCAACCTGGCAGGGATGCGCGGCCCCGTGCCAGACTCGCCGCCATGCACCGCGTCGCGATCGTCGTCCAGCCCGGCATCCGCGCCTTCGACCTCGCCGTCATCACCGAGGTCTGGGGCCCCGACCGCAGCCGCATGGGCGTGCCGCCCTTCGAGCTGCGCAGGTGCGCCCTGGACCCCGGCCCCATCCCGCTGCCCGGCGGGCTGACCCTGGTCCCCGACCGCGGGCTCGACTGGCTCGCGCAGGCCGACCTGGTCGTCGTACCGGCGCTGGCCGAGCCGGCCGACCCATCGCCCGAGCCCGTCCTCGCCGCCCTGCGGGAGGCGCACGCCCGCGGGATCCCGGTGGCCGCCCTGTGCGCCGGGGCGTTCATCCTCGCCGAGGCCGGGCTGCTGGAGGGCCGGCGGGCGGTGACCCACTGGTGGCTGGCCCCGCAGCTCGCCGCGCACTACCCGGGAGTGGTGGTCGAGGAGGAGCTCCTCTACGTGGCCGACTCCGGGCTGTGGACCTCCGCCGGGGTCGCCTCCGGGATCGACCTCTGTCTCCACCTGGTCCGCGAGGCCCACGGCGCCGAGGCCGCCGCCGCCATCGCCCGCTCCATGGTGACGGGCCCCTTCCGCACCGGCGACCACGCCCAGTACCTGGACCGCCCGACACCCGCCGCCGACCGGACGGCCGAGGCGCTGGCCGCCGTACGGGAGCGGGCCCTGCGCCGGCTGCACGAGCCGCCGGACGTGGCCACCCTGGCCCGCTGGGCGGGCATGTCACCGCGTACCTTCGCCCGGCACTTCGTCGCCGCCACCGGCACCAGCCCGCACAAATGGCTCCTCGGCCACCGCCTCGACGAGGCCCGCAAACTGCTGGAACGCACCGACCACCCCGTGCCCGAGGTCGCCCGGCGCACCGGATTCGCCAGCGAGGTCACCTTCCGCCAGCACTTCACGTCGTCCGTCGGGATCAGCCCGCGCGCCTACCGCGCGGCCGCCGCCCCCCGGAACCGGGACGACAGTGTTAGAAATGGCTCATGACAGGACGCTTTGGTCGACCCAGGGGCGCGCCCCTGGGTGCCCGAAGCGTCGCAGGTCAGGTCTTCGCCCTCCAGGCCGTGATCGTGCTGCTGCTGATCACCGCGGCCGTCGTGGCGCTGGTGTTCCAGGCCCGGTACGACAGCGAGCGCGACGCCCGCCACCGCTCGCTCGCGGCCGCCGAGGCCTTCGCCCACGCGCCCGGCCTCCCGGCCGCGCTCAAGGCCCCGGACCCCGGCGCCGAGCTCCAGCCCCTGGCCGAGGGCGCCCGCCGGGCCTCCGGGGTGGACTTCATCGCCGTCCTGAGCCCCGACGGGGTCCGGTACACCGACCCCCGCCCCGAGCTGATCGGCAAGCGCGCCACCGGCGACCTCTCGCGCGCCAGGGCCGGGCAGTCCTTCACCGAGACCTTCAGGGGGCAGCCGAGCGACGTGGTCCGCGCCGTCGTGCCCGTACGGGACTCCACGGGCGCGGTGGTCGGACTGGTCTCCACCGGCATCGACGTCGCCAACGTCGGCGACGTGGTCGAGGGACAGCTCCCGCTCCTCATCGGCGCGGGACTCGGCGCCCTGCTGCTCGGCACCGGCGGCGCCGCCCTGGTCAGCCGGCGGCTGCGGCGCCAGACCCGCGGTCTCGGCGAGGCCGAGATGACCCGGATGAACGAGCACCACGAGGCCGTTCTGCACGCCGTCCGCGAGGGCGTACTCATCATCGGCTCCGACGGCCGGCTCGTCCTCGCCAACGACGAGGCCCGCCGCCTCCTGGACCTGCCGCCCGACGCCGAGCAGCGGCACGTCGGCGACCTGGGCCTCGACCCGCGCACCGCCGACCTGCTCGCCTCCGGCCGGGTCGCGACGGACGAGGTCCACCTGGCGGGCGACCGGCTGCTCGCCGTCAACGTACGGCCGACCAAGCCCTACGCGGGGAGCCCCTCCGGCACGGTGATGACCCTGCGCGACTCCACCGAGCTCGCCGCGCTCTCCGGCCGGGCCGAGGTCGCCCGCAGCCGGCTCCAGCTGCTCTACGACGCGGGCGTGCGGATCGGCACCACCCTGGACGTGGTGCGCACCGCCGAGGAACTCTCGGAGGTCGCGGTCCCGCGCTTCGCCGACTTCGTCACCGTCGAGCTGCTGGAGCCGGTGCTGCGCGGCGAGGAGCCGTCCCTCGTGTCCGGCGCATACACCGAGATGCGCCGGGCCGCCCTGAGCGGGATCCGCGCCGACACCCCGCTGCAGCCGGTCGGCGACACCATCCGGTTCATCGTGCCGACCGCGCCGATGGCGGCTGCCCTGGATGCCGGGCGGGCGGTGCTGGCGGCGGATCTGAACGCCGCGTTCGGCTGGCGGGCCCAGGACCAGGAGGGGACCCGGGTGGCCCTGGACTACGGGCTGCACTCGCTGATCTCCGTACCGCTCCAGGCGCGCGGTGTGGTCCTCGGCATGGCGAACTTCTGGCGGGCCGACACCCCGGAGGCCTTCGACGAGGAGGACCTGTCCTTCGCCGAGGAGCTGGCGGCGCGGGCGGCCGTCTCCATCGACAACGCCCGCCGCTTCACGCGCGAGCACGCGATGGCCGTGACCCTCCAGCGCAGCCTGCTGCCCCGGGTGCTGCCCGACCTGAGCGCCGTGGACGTCGCCTTCCGCTACCTGCCCGCGAAGGCCGGGGTGGGCGGCGACTGGTTCGACGTGATCGCGCTGCCGGGTGCGCGCGTCGCCCTGGTCGTGGGCGACGTCGTGGGCCACGGTGTGCACGCGGCGGCCACGATGGGCCGGCTGCGGACCGCCGTGCACAACTTCTCCACCCTGGACCTGCCGCCGGACGAGCTGCTGGGGCACCTGGACGAGCTGATCGACCGGATCGACCAGGACGACTCCGGCGCCGACCCGGACGCCGCGGAGGGCGGGGCGGGGCCCGGGGAGGCCGCCGGCGTCACCGGCGCCACCTGCCTGTACGCGGTCTACGACCCCACCTCGGGGCGCTGCACCATGGCCAGCGCCGGCCACCCCGGGCCCGCGCTGGTCGGCCCCGACGGGCGGGTGCGGTACCCGGAGCTGCCGGTGGGGCTGCCGCTGGGCGTCGGCGGGATGCCCTTCGAGACCACCGAGCTGCACCTGCCGGAGGCGAGCCGGCTCGTGCTGTTCACCGACGGCCTGCTGGAGGACCGCGACCGGGACTTCGACACCGGTCTCGGGATGCTGAGCGACACCCTGTCCCGGCCCGGCCGCAGCCCGGACCAGGCCTGCGCGGACATCCTGGCCGCGCTGCTCTTCCCCTCGCCGAGCGACGACATCGCGCTGCTCATCGCCGACACCCGCCGCCTCGACCCCGGCCACATCGCGGAGTGGGACGTGCCCGCCGATCCGGCGGCCGTGTCGCGGGTGCGCAACGCCGGTTCGGCGCAGCTGGCCGAGTGGGGTCTGGAGGACATCTCCTTCACCGCCGAACTCATCCTCAGCGAGCTGATCACCAACGCCATCCGGTACGGATCCGCCCCCGTCCGGGTCCGGCTGCTGCGCGACCGCACCCTGATCTGCGAGGTCTCCGACGGCAGCAGCACCTCCCCGCACCTGCGGTACGCGGCCACCACCGACGAGGGCGGGCGCGGGCTGTTCCTGGTCGCTCAGTACGCCGAGCGGTGGGGCACGCGCTACACCGAACGGGGCAAGGTGATCTGGGCGGAGCTGCCGCTGACCGGGGGTGCGGAGCCGTTCGAGTCGGCCGTACCGGACCTGGACGCGCTGGAGGACCTGGCCTGGTGAGGCGCCCGGGCGCGGGTACCCGCAGGGTCTACGGGTCCCGCGGTGCCACCGTACGGGCCAGCAGTACGGCCACGTCGTCCTGCGGGTCCCCCGGCAGCAGCCTCGCCAGGATCCCGTCGCACAGCTCCTCCAGCGGCTGCCCGGCCGCCCGCAGCGCCCCCGCGAGTTCGGCCATGCCCTGGTCCAGGTCGCGGTCCCGGGCCTCGATCAGGCCGTCGGTGTACAGCACGAGCAGGCTCCCCGGGGGCAGCCGCACCTCCTCGGTGCGGAATTCGTGGCCACCGGTGCCCAGCGGCGTCCCGGGCGGCCCGTCGAGGAAGGTGATGGTCCCGTCCTCGGTCACGACGGCCGGCGGCGGGTGCCCGGCGCGGGCGATCACGCAGTTGCCCGTCGCCGGGTCGTGGACGGCGTAGACGCAGGTCGCCATCTCGTCCTCGCCCAGGTCGACCACGACGGCATCCAGGGAGCGGAGCATCTGCGCCGGTGGCACGTCGTGCCGCGCCAGGGTCCGTACGGCGGTGCGCAGCTGCCCCATGACGGCGGCGGCGTGGATCCCGTGGCCCATCACGTCGCCGATGACCAGGCCGGTCCGGCCGCCGGGCAGCTGGATCACGTCGAACCAGTCGCCGCCGACGTCGTGGTCGCTGGCGGGCAGGTAGCGGCCGGTCAGCTCCAGTCCGGTGACCTCGGGCAGGTCGCTGTTGGTGAGGCTGCGCTGGAGGGTCAGCGCGGCCGCGCGCTGGGTGGTGTACATCCGGGCGTTGTCGATGTTGAGCGCCGCCCGGGCGACCAGTTCGTCCACGAGGACGCAGTCCTGCTCGTCGAAGGGCTCGCGCCCCTTCATCCGGGTCACCGCGACCGCGCCGAGCACCCGGCCGCGCGCGACGAGCGGGATCAGGCGGGCCGAGCCGAGGGTGGCCAGGTAGGTGCGCAGCGCCTCGGCGCTCGGCCCCGGCTCCCTGATCAGCGCCGGGATGTCGGACAGGTAGAGGTTCATGGGCCGTCCGTCGGCGATGACCCGCTCGTAGACGGTGCCCTCGGGGATCTGGAAGGTCTGTCCCGCGACCAGTTTGGCGGTGGGCGCCTCCGGGTCCGGGAAGACCGCGGCGAGGCGCCGCAGGACCCCGCGCGTGGAGGCTCCGGCGTCGTCGGGCTCCAGTACCGCAGCGAGCAGCTGTACGTCGGCCGAGTCCGCGAGCTGCGGTACCAGCACCTCCACGATCTCCTGCGCGGTCTGGTGCAGGTCCAGCGTCGTACCGATGCGGGTGCCGGCCTCGGCGAGCAGGGCGAAGCGGCGCCGGGCCCGCTCGGCCTCGGCCTGGGCGCGCTGCCCGTCGGTGATGTCGATGAGGGAGGCGATCAGGCCGAGCGGCCGGCCGGAGCCGTCGAGCAGCGGGGCGTACGAGCAGGACCACGTCCGGTCGTTCTCCGGATCGGCGGCGGTCCGCCCGGTGCGGCGGACGTCGACCACGGCGGTGCCCCGGTCCAGGACCTGCTGCATCAGCAGCTCCAGCGCGTCGGCGTTGACCCCGGGCACGACCTCGGTGAGCCGTTTGCCGAGGTGCTCGGCGGCGGGGACGCCGTTCATCCGGGCCAGTGCGTCGTTGACGCGCAGGAAGCGCAGGTCGGGGCCGAGGGTGCCGAGGCCGATGGGCGACTGCGTGAAGAGGCTCTGGAGGGCGGCGAGGGAGTCCCGCATGCGCAGGACCTCGGAGGTCTCCACGGCGATCAGCAGGGCCCCCGTGCGGCCCTGGGGGTCCGCCGCGGGGACGATCCACATCTCCATCGGGACCGTGTGGCCGTCGCGGTGCCGTACGGGCAGGGTGCCGACGACGGTCTCGCCGGCCTGGACGCGGCGCGTCAGGTCGTCGGCGAGCTCACGGTTGGCGTCGGGGACGAGCACCGAGCTGCCGGGGCGGCCCAGGATGTCTTCGGGGCGGTGGCCGAGCAGGTCCTGGGCGGCCAGCGACCACTCGACGACGCGCCCCTCGGCGTCCTCCCGCCACAGGGCGATCGGCAGCAGCTCGCGGAGCACGCCCGCGTACCCGACAGCCGCCGTCGGCTGATCCGGCACCTCGCTCGTCTCCTGGTAAGTGTCCAACGCACCGACCTCACCCCGGGGGGCTGATTCCTACCGATTCACCCTATCCGAGGGCTCGGATCTGGGCGCTGCGTCAGGCTGCGGCAGGGCCCGCCCGCGCTCCAGGCGGGCCGGGGTGCCGCCTACGCGTGCCGCAGGTGGCGCCAGACGGCCTTGGCGGCGTTGTGGCCCGACATGCCGTGCACGCCCGGGCCCGGCGGCGTGGCGGAGGAGCACAGGAAGACGGCCGGGTGGGCCGTCGTGTACGGGGAGAGGGAGAGCTTCGGGCGCAGCAGGAGTTGGAGTCCCGAGGCCGCGCCGCAGGCGATGTCGCCGCCGACGTAGTTGGCATTGCGGGCGGCGAGTTCGGGCGGGCCGGCCGTGGCGCGGGCCAGGACCAGATCGCGGAAGCCGGGTGCGAAGCGCTCCAGTTGGCGCTCGACGGCGTCGGTGAGGTCGCCGTCCCAGCGCGCGGGGACGTGGCCGTACGCCCAGAAGACGTGCTTGCCCTCGGGTGCCCGGCCGGGGTCGACGAGGCTGGGCTGCGCGGTGATGAGGAAGGGGTTGCGCGGGGCGCGGCCGCCGGAGGCGAGTTGCAGGGCGGCGTCGATGTCGCGGGTGGTCGGGCCGATCTGGACGGTGCCCGCGCGGCGGGCCTCCTCGGCGGTCCAGGGCACGGGGCCGGAGAGCGCGTAGTCGATCTTGAACACGGAGGCGCCGTACTTGTATCCGTCGTACGCGCGGCCCAGCCGGGCGATGCGGGCCAGCGCGGTGGGCGAGGTGTCGAAGACGTACGCCCGCGCGGGCGGCAGGTCGTCGAGCCGCTTGACCTCGAAGCCGGTGTGGACGGCGCCGCCGAGGTCCCGCAGGTACGCCGCGAGGGCGTCCGACACCGACTGCGAGCCCCCGCGCGGCATGGGCCAGCCGCCCGCGTGCGCGGCGAGGGCGAAGACGAGCCCGACGGCGCCGGTGGCGATCCCGCCCAGGGGAGCGATGACGTGTGCGACGAGTCCCGCGAAGAGGGAGCGCGCGCGGTCGTCCCGGAAGCGGCGCAGCAGCCAGGTGGACGGCGGAAGCCCGGCGAGGCCG
Organism: Streptomyces sp. NPDC037242; assembly: GCF_055604165.1. NCBI lineage: Bacteria > Bacillati > Actinomycetota > Actinomycetes > Kitasatosporales > Streptomycetaceae > Streptomyces > Streptomyces sp. NPDC037242. The sequence continues at coordinate 294,814 of NZ_JBVJUY010000001.1, read as the reverse complement.
AACCGGGCCAGGGTGAGCGGGTCCCGGGGCAGCGCCGTCGACGGCAGCGACATGAAGTCCCGGGCCAGGGTGTCCCATTTGCCGAGGAACGGCTCGACCAGCCGCCGGTACGCGCCCGCGTCGCGCGGCCCGAAGGACGCGGCCGTCTCCGCGACCGACCGGGAGAGCACGGCGGCCGTGCCGTCGTCGAAGGGGTGCGCCATGGGCAGCGGGGCGTGCAGCCACTCCAGCCCGTAGCGCTTCAGCGGCATGGTGGCGAAGACGGGCGAGCCGACGCCCAGCGGGTGCACGGCCGAGCAGGGGTCGTGCCGGAAGCCGGGGAGGGTGAGTTCCTCGGTCCGCGCCCCGCCGCCGACCGTGTCGGCGGCCTCGAAGACGGCCACGGAGAATCCGCGCCGTGCCAGTTCGACGGCGGCCGTCAGCCCGTTGGGCCCCGCCCCCACCACGACCGCATCGAGAATCGACGGCACTTGCGACTCCTTCGTCCGGCGGCGGCACCACCCCCAGGGTATTGCGCCCGTCTACACGCGGGCTCGCACGCCCGGCCCTCCGCACCGCTCACGGCCCGGCTCACGCCCGGCTCATGCCCCGCGCAGCAGCTCGCGGATCCGTACCGCCGTGGCCTCGTCGCGGCCCACCGCGAACGGCAGCACATTGTCCCGGTCCACCCGGAAGGGGACACCGGCGACCGTGCTCTGCGCGCCACCCGCCTCGTCGACCAGCAGCAGCCCCGCCGCGTGGTCCCAGGCCGAGGGCCAGGTGAAGGCCAGGCCGTCCATCTCTCCGCGGGCCACCTTCAGGTACTCCAGGCCCGCCGACCCGCACGCCCGGGCGGCGACTCCCGGCACGTCCAGCCTCGCCAGGGCCCGCTTGTCCGCCTCGGACGTGTAGAACGGGTGGGCCGTGGCGACCCGCAGCTCGGCGCCCGGCTCCGGCGCCCCGCTGGATATGCGCTCGCCGTTGACGAAGGCACCCTGCCCGCGCACGGCGGTCGCCATCTCCTCCAGCGCCGGGGCGAAGGTCCACGACGCGAGGAGCTCCCCGCGGTGGGCCAGCGCGACCAGTGTGCAGAAGCCGGGGTCGCCGTGCACGAACTGGCGGGTGCCGTCGACCGGGTCCACTATCCACACCGGGGCGTCGGCGCGCAGCGCCCCGTACACGTTCGGATCGGAGTGCACCGCCTCCTCGCCGACCACCGCCGAGCCGGGCAGCAGGCGCGTGAGGGAGGCCGTGAGGTGCTCCTCGGCCTTGCGGTCGGCGATGGTCACCAGGTCGTGGGGGCCGCTCTTCTCGTCCACCTCGTGGTCGGCGAGCTGGCGGAATCGCGGCATGATCTCGACCGCCGCGGCCTTGCGTACGGCTTCTTCGACGGCGGACAGGTCACGGGCGAGGAATTCATCGATCATGCCTCCAGCAAAGCACGGCCCGCTGACAAACCCCACCGTCCATTGCGTCAACCCGTAGGACACCGGATGGACTCCCGGTGAACCGGCCGCCGCCCTGGCGTACGGGGCGCCGGAGCGGAAGCGTGCGTACCTCCTGGTGGGTGCGGGGCGGGCGTGTTAGACCGGCGGGGCCTCACCCGATGGGAGTCTTCGTGCGCCGTCCCTCCGTCCTGCGCCGCGTACTGGCGCTGCTCGCCACCGCCACCGCGCTCGCCCTCTCCGCGGCGGCCGGTCCCGCGGGCGCCGCGGGCCCCTCCGCCCTGCCCTCGCTGCCCTCGCCCAACGCCGCCGGGCTGACCCTGCGGTCCTGGTCCGTCGCCCCCGGCCAGGGCGGACGCATGGGCGACGCCTCGGTCACCACCGCCGCGGTCTTCGCCCCGCACGGCGGGACCCCGACGATCGATCCGGCGCAGGTGCCGGTGCGCGTACGGGTCCTGCTGCCGGCGGACTACCAGCGCGACCCGGCCCGCCCGTACCGCGTGCTGTACCTGCTCCACGGCGGCACGGGTGACGTCGAGCAGTGGTCGAAGACCGACGAGGGCGATGTCACCGCCGCCCTGGCGGGCTCGGCCTTCGACGGCATCGTCGTGATGCCGGAAGCCGGCAAGGCGGGCTGGTACAGCGACTGGCCCGGCCACACGGACGGCTTCTTCGCCCCGCAGTGGGAGACCTTCCACGTGGGGCAGCTGGTCCCCTGGATCGACGCCAACTTCAACACGGTGAAGGCCGCTTCCGGGCGGGCCGTCGCGGGCGTGTCCATGGGCGGGTACGGGGCCCTGCGGTACGCGGGACGGTACCCGCAGGTGTTCTCGGCCGTCGGCGCGTTCTCCCCGGGTACGGACATCTACCACCCGGGCGCGCAGGCCGTCGTCGCCGACTCCACCTGGACGGTGGGGGCCTCGATCCTCTGGACGGGGCTGTTCGACGGCAAGTTCCGCGTCACGGGTGACACCGCGTACCGGATGGCCACGGTCTTCGGCCCGCCCGCCACCTGGCCCGGCCAGAACCCGGTCAACCTGGCCCTGGACGGCAAGTACGCCTCGTACGGCGGGAAGATGGCGCTGTACGCGGGCGGGGCCGACGGCACCGGCGAGACGGACATCGGCGCCGGCACCGCCGCCCTGCACCAGGACCTGAAGGACCGCGCGGTGACCCACCGGTACTGCCAGGGCGCGGGCGAGCACAAGTGGCCCTACTGGGTCCCGGAACTCAAGGACTTCGTGTCCTACGTCTACGGCACGAAGCCGGAGTCCTGCCCCAACGGCTGGGGCGCGGAAACGGATTAGTTCGTGGCGAGGTCCCCGACGACGTACTGCTGCTGCGGGTCGAGGTGCTCGAAGGCGCCGTCCTGGGCGACGACCGCCGTGCCGGCCGGCGGGACGTAGTTGGCGTACGGCGTGACTCCCGCGGTGACGGCGGCGGCGAGCACGGCGACGGCGACGGCAGCGGTTCTGAGACTCATGGCGATCCCCCGGTCCTGTCCGGCCCCCCTCCGGGTCCGGTACCGGGTCAGGCTGCCAGCCCGGCCCCGGCCCGGCAAGCATCCGAATTACGGGACGTGCGATTGCGGTTTCGCCGGACCGGAGTCCGAGAACGGGCTGTCGCCCAGGCCGGCCAGGAGGTCGGCCGGGTCCCGGTAGACGGCGACGGCTCCCGCGTCCTCCAGGTCGCCCCGGGGGATCCCGCCGCACAGCAGCCCGACGGCGGTCACACCGGCCCGGACGGCGGCCTTCATGTCCCACACGGTGTCACCGACGAACACCGCGCGCCCGGGCGGCGTCCGGACCAGTTCGAGGGCGTGGTGCAGCGGGTCGGGCGCGGGCTTGCCCTGCTCCACGTCGTCGGAGGTGGCGGTGTCGGTGATGGCGTCCTCGGCGTCGATGGCCCGGCGCAGGGCGCCCAGTTCGCTGTCCTTCGCGGAGGTGACCAGCACCACCTTCCAGCCGGCCCGCGACAGCGCCCGCAGCAGGCGGGCCGCCGAGTCCATGGCGGGGAGCCGGTCGAAGTAGGTGGCGTACAGGGTGTCGTGGGCGGCGCTCAGCCGCTCGTCCCCCGAGCGGTCGCGGTCCTCCCCGAGGAGGTGGTCGAGGAGGTCCTCCCCGGGGAGCCCGATCGCCCGGTGGATGTCGTGCGTGGCCACCCGGTGCCCGGACTGGCGCAGCGCCTCCCACCAGGAGGTGACGTGGAGGTGGTTGGTGTCCGTGAGGGTGCCGTCGATGTCGAAGAGTGCGGCGCGGTTCATGGTGGCGGCTCCTCAGGGAGTGGCGCCCCCGGTCCCGGGGGGGGGGGGGGGGGGGGGGGGGGGGGGGGGGGGGGGGGGGGGGGGGGGGTGGTGCTGGTGGGGGAGGGGGGGGCCGGCG